>NZ_KB907307.1:2211064-2526931 GCF_000381925.1 Nocardia sp. BMG111209 | reverse complement strand
TGCCCCACCAGGTCGTCTCGTATCCGTGCAGTCGCAGCATCGACCCCCAGGTGGGGAATTGCGGCGACAGTGTCGACTGTGAGGTGATCAGGCATCCGGTCTGATGCGAGTACAGTCCGGTGACCAGCGCGCCGCGCGACGGGGTGCAATCGTTCGCCGCGGTGTAATGACCCTCGAACGACACCGCGCGCTGCCGGATCCGGGCCAGATTGGGCAGGATCGTGTCGAGGATGTCCGGTGCCGGGAACCACATCGGGGCCCGCATCTCGTCGACGAGGATCACCAGGATGTTGGGCCGTGCCGGATCGGTGTCGGCGCGGGCCGGGGCGGCCCCGGCGGTGGCTGTGGCGGCCGCGCCGAACGCGGCGCCGCCGGCCAGGAATCCTCGTCTGCTGAGTGGCATCTCGGTCCGTTTCTCCGCTGTCGATGTTGTGCTTCGACTACAGCGTGCTGCCCTGTCGCGTGTATGACGACCGGGTTCCGGTGTTCCTCATCGGATCCTCACCGAGCGGCAATCGCCCGGCCACATCCACTCTCGATTGGGGGAGGTCGGCCGATATTCGAATCGTGAACTTGCGATGGTGAACGTTCTGGTCAGCGCCGAATGCCCCTCCGGTGCACCGTATACGCGAGCAACGTCGCTACCGAGATGACACCGGTGGTCATCAACAATGCTCGCGACAGTCCGGTGATGTCGGCGAAGATGCCGATGGCGGGCGGGGCGAGCAGCAGACCGCAGTAGCCCAGAATCGTTGCCACCGATATACCGTTCGGCCCGCCGTACCTGCCCGCAATGCTCATGGCCAGCGGGTAGGTATTGGCCAAGCCCAGACCCAGCAGACACAGTCCGGGCAGCGCAAGCCAGACCCACGGTGTGAGCGCGGCGAGAACCGTTCCGGCGCAAGCCGTCGCGCCGCTCCACACGAGGACCCGCGTGGGGCCCAGCCGGACGACGAGCGCGGCCCCGCTCAGGCGGCCGACCGCGATCGCGCCCTGCATGACCGCATAACCGCAGGCAGCGAGTCCGCTACTCGCACCGAGGTCACGACTCAGATGCATGGGCATCCAGTTGTCCGCGCCACCTTGAGTGAAGGCGGAGCACAGCGCGATCACGCCGAAAATCGTTGTGATGATGAGGGTTCGGCTGCGGGGTGCCTCGTCGTGCGATTCGTGGATGTGCGGAATCGGGCTCGAGATCAGGGCACGGCCGGCCACCAGTGCTGCGACGATGCCCGCCGGTGCCAGCAGCGCCAGGTGCCGGGTGGGGGACAGCGTTGCGCCGACCAGCCCGCCGACGCCCGCACCGGCGAGGCTACCGAGGCTGTTGGCCGCATGCAGGCGGGACATGATCGGTCGTTCGAACATGGCGGCCAGGTCGACCGCGGCACTGTTGACGGCGATGTCGTTCGCGCCGAACGCCGAGCCGAAAACGATCAGCCCCAGGCCGAGCTCCGTCGCCGAGCGGGCGAGCGTCGGTACGACGACACTCACGGGCAGTACGGATCCGGTCACGATCGCGACTCGTGCGCTGCCGAACCGTCGGCACAGGGGGCCTGCCGCCAACATGGCGATCAAGGTGGCGGCGGACAAACCCAGCAGCGCCGATCCGAGCACTCCCGGAGCCGCATCGATCCGGGTTGCCATGGCGGGGATCCGTACCGCCCATCCGGCGAAGACGAAGCCGCCGAGGGCGAAGAAGGCGGAAATCGCGATTCGGCCGCGGACCCGGAGTGCGGCGAGATCCGGGTCCGGAGTGTGCACTTCCCTCGAGCTGTTACCAGTCACGGTATTAGACGGTAAGCACCAATGCGTATACCGGTCAACAGCTATGCTGGTAATCATGACTGGGTCGAGTACCGCACCTGGACGCCTCGAACAGGTCCGCACCTTCCTGAACACCTGGCGCGTACCGCACGAGACCAGGACCGCGACCGACGACCTGCCCGAGCTGATATCCGACCCGCAACGGTGGCGAAGCGGATTCCCCGACATCCCGCCGCCACAGCCGAACGAGATCGGCGAACTACTCGATCTGCGAACCGATCTGCGAGCCGCACTCGGGAATCCGGCACCCGCCGAACTCGTCTCATGGTTCGCGAGCCACCCCGTCGTCGTGGCCGTCGGTGACGATGCCGAGCCGATCCGCTACCTCGCCCGTGACGCGGGCACCGCTGCCGCATTGCTGGCAAAGGTCGCGGTGGCGCTCGCCGATCATCGGTGGGCTCGCCTGAAGTCCTGCCCCGACTGCCGCAACGTCTTCTACGATCACAGCCGAAATCACAGCCGTACCTGGTGTTCGATGTATGCCGAGACGCCGGACGGCCGCGCCTGCGGGAGCATCGCGAAGGTTCGCAACTATCGAAACCGCCAGCGCGGCAACCGCGAATAGGATGCGGGCGGTTTTGGGATCCGGCAACGTTCGGAGCAGCCGCAGCAGAGTGGACCCCCTCAACCTGCTCCACGAAAGTCTGCGCCCCACAAGACGGTTGATCGCAGAACCACCGCCGCACCCGTAGGCAGACCGTCATTCCATGGTCGCGGGGAGATTCCGGTAGAACTTCCTGAATGATCGCCAAGGAAGAGGCGCGGCGCTGGCTTGCCGCAGAGGGTGTCACCCGGGCCGGCGATGGAGCCTGGCTCGCCGAAGGTGAACTTCTGTCGGCCAACGACGTGGCTCACCAGTGGGCCTCGGTGGCTCTGGCGGATCCGGACCTCGATGAGTCCGGCCGGGTGCGGTTGGGCTTCGGGCTGCTGGACCTGCTCGGCGAATATTGGGTCACGTGCGAGATCCGCTTCCTGATGGCCGACACCGACGACCCCCGCGTCCACGAGGTGCTCTGGCGGGAGTATCGGTCGCGGCTCGAGGCGCCGGCGGCCGCCGAGACGATCACCTATTCGTTGTGGGTCGACTGGTTCGAGAACCACGCCACGGTCGAGACGGCGTTCGCCCAGGTGCTCGGGAACGATGCCGGGAGACTGCGGAGCGGGGACGAGGCGCTGCTTCGGCGGGCCCGGCGGGTGCTCGAGATCTCGGGGCCGGTGCCCTGGATGATGAAGGAACCCGTCTACCGGGCAGTGGTCGAGGTGCCCGAGCTGCGGGGCGCCGTGTTCCAAGGGCTGCTCAGCAGCTACCACGACGTCTACGGAGACATCGAGCCGGAATCGGCTCTGCGCTTACTGGCACGTCTTCCGAACGACGTGGAGCAATTCGACAAGCTGTGCGCGGTGCTCCAAGCGGGGCATCGCAACCACTACCGAAGCCCGCAGGCTTGGGACCGGCGCGGCTAGCGACAGGAAATGAAAGGCTCACTGAGACAAACCAAGTCGCCACGTCCGTGCGGCAACGCACAGCACCGCAGGTCGAAAGGGTCGGCTCCGAATCGCGACATCGCTGATCGGTGAATCCGGTCATCGGCGGGAATCGGGAAGACCTCCGATTCCCGTAACTGTCGGATTCGAGTCGTTGAGGTGCTTCGGGAGGGCATCCGGCGGGGCATCCGGTGACGGGCCGGCCGCACGAGGCCGTCGGGCTCGAGTTGCTCGGCGCTCGGCGTCCTCGTGTGCTTGACGAAGGAGGCGGGTTGCCAGCATGTGTGTGTTCGTGCCCGGGTTGATGATCGACACCCAGCCTGGCCTGCGATAGACCGGGTGCGGAAGGACTACATCGGTGGCGGCGTAGTCGCGGGGTGTCGGCTCGGCTCGGGGGTCCTCAGCTGTGAGTTCGACGAATGCGTTCGTGCCGACGTGGATGTTCAGTCGCCATCGATCGGGATGGTCGAGGTCGCATGAAGCATCGTCGGGGTAGTTCTTCGTAACGATCGTGGCGTAGGGCTGCTCGCGCTGTGGCACTCGGCCGTCGGGCGCGTAGTAGAAGAAGTGATCGCCCCAAGCGATTTCCGGGAAGGCGCTGCCCCGGCCGGGGGCAAGTTCGAGTACCCCGTCGAACGCTCGGATCGTTTCGAGAAGTTGGTCCATACTCATGGTTCGAGTGTGTCGTTGAAGTGCTTGTGGAGGGTTTGGTTGACCCGAGTGAACGAAAACGGCCACGCATGAACACCGCGGCCGTTGCGGCAGCGGCGAATTACTCCGCCCAACAGGTGCGTGATCTCGAGGCTCTGGGCGTGATCCCCGCTGCGGCCCGGTCCCGCAACGGGTACCGGCGGTTCTCGACAGCGCACGTCCACGCCCTTCGCGCGTACCGCCACCTCGCTCAGGCCGTGGGGCCGGTCGCGGCGCGACGGGCAATGCGCGAGATTCGCCTCCTGCCGCGCGACGAGGCGGCGGCGCTGATCTGCGGGTTCCATGCCGAGCTCAACGGCGAGCGGCAGCAGGCACTCGCAGCACGCTGTGCGCTGGAGTCGATTCGAGCCGAGGCAACCACCGAGGCGAAGCCTGTCGAAGCGGACTCGATGACCATCACGGAGCTGTCCCACGCCCTCGGAGTCCGGGCGTCCACGCTCCGCTACTGGGAGAAGGTCGGCCTTGTGGCGCCCGAGCGGGTTGCCACGCGCGGGGGAACAGCACGGCGCTACACCCTCACCGCCATCCGGGAGGCACGCATCACCGTAGCCCTCCGCGCCGGTGGTTACCGCATCCCGGAGGTCCGGACGACGATCACCGCGGTCCGTGACCTCAACGAAGTGAGCGACTCGATCGCCGCGCTCGACACACGGCTGGAGGTCATCGCCCAACGCGCGCTCGCTCTGCTGCGCGTAGGAACTCTGCTGGCGGAAATCATCGAGTTCGGAGAAAGGCTCGGGTACGGAGCGGGAACAGCGTCAACCGGTGAACGTGATCGGTGATCGGAAACCCCAGAGGACGATAGTGCTCACCATGTCGAGGACGATGATGGTGACGAGGCTGGCGCGGACTGCGCGCCCCGAGCCGGTGCCCACGCCCTCGGGTCCGCCCGTGACGAAAAATCCCTGGTAGCAGTGGATGAGGACGATACCGACGGCGAAGACCGTCACCTTGACCGTGGCGGCGATGATATCTCTGCCGAGGACGAATTGATCGAAGTAGTGATCGTAGGTTCCCGAGGGCGTTTGGTGGACCGTGGTGACGACCAGTTCACAGGAGACATAGCTGAGGATCAGTGCGACCACGAAGGCGGGTGCGACGGTCACGATTCCGGCGATGACGCGGGTGGTGACAACGAACGGCACCGACCGTATCCCCAGTGATTCGAGGGCGTCGATCTCCTCCGAGATCCGCATGGACCCGATTTCGGCGGTCATGCGGCAGCCGGCTTGTGCGGCGAAACCGACTCCTGCCGCAATGGGTGCGAGTTCGCGGGTGACGCCGAAGGCGGACAGCAGACCGCTGAGCTGGCCGAGGGACAGCAGGTTCAGCGCGCTGTAGGCCTCGATGCCGATGGAGGCGCCCATGGCCGCGCCCATGAGCAGCATCAGCGGCACGACGCCGCCGCCGACGATGACCGAGCCACGTCCCCAGGTCATATCGCTGATGATCGATACGGTCTGGCGGCGGTAGTGCACCAGGGTATAAGGCACCGACGTGACGACCTGCCAGACGAATCCGAGCACGAACCCGATGGATTCGATCGGCTGCCACAGACTCCACCGGCCGAACAAGCGAGCCGGCCGGCGCAGACCCGGGGGTCGGTAACTCGTGGCGGCCATCATGCCATCCGAATCGGGAAGAACATCGTGACCACCTGAGTGACGACCGTGTTCAGCACCGTGACGACGGCGATGGACAGGACGACCGCCGCGTTCACCCCGTCCGCGACACCGCGAGGGCCGCCGCGGGCCTCGAGGCCGCGCTGGCAGGCGATGACGACCACGACGAATCCGAACAGGGTCGCCTTCGCCAGTGACACCCAGATGTCGACGGTCTGAGTGAACGCCCCGAACGAATCCCAGTAACTACCAGGAGTGACATTCAACGCGACAACGGATACCAGGAAGCCGGCCGAGATGCCGACGACCACGATCAGGATGTTCAGCAGCGGCGCCACGATCATCATCGCGGTGATCCGGGGGACGACCAGGCGTTGTACCGGATCGATTCCCATCACGCGCAGCGCGTCGACCTCCTCGCGGATGGTGCGCGCGCCCAGGTCCGCGGCGATCGCCGCTGCGCCGGCCCCGCCGAGCATGAGCGCGGTCGCCATCGGAGCGCCCTGTTTGATCACCCCCAGCCCACCGGCAGCGCCGATCATGGAATCCGCGCCCAACTGGGAGACGATGTTGCCGACCTGAGCGGAGACGATCACGCCGAACGGGATCGCCATCAACAGGCTGGGAAATGCTGTCACCTTGATCAGAAACCATGCCTGCGTGAGCGTTTCGTGAATCTGGAACCGCCACCGCACCGCATCGGTCACTCCGATCCGGGCCGCGGTCGCGCCCATCCGGAGTGCGCGACCCAAGGTCGCCACGCTCGACAGCACTGTGGCCGAGAAGTTGCCACGCAGAATGTCTCGGTTGCGAGGCGCCTTCTCCGGCGGCGACAAGGCCGGGGAGACCGACACGGAACCTCCTTGTTCGCGACTGTCACCCGGGTCGGCGGGCGGACCCGTTCTCGAAGGAGCCCCGTAGCCACGATGCGGCGCACCCGGGCGCTGAGAGCATTTCTGTGAGCCATGCGGTTGTGCTTACTATATAGGATACTATAGTGGCTGCGGTCGGTGCGCGAGCACCGAGTACTCGCTCGCCGTCGCATTGACCTGATCGATTCGGGATGTACAGGGGCATACATGGATTCAGCGCCGATCCGTTACCCGGGGGCGACCCCGCGTCCTTGCCCGGCAGCCCGGACCGGGTCCCCGAACAGACTCGACGGTGGGGTTCGACCGGACTCGCCCTCGGCCCGTGCGGGCTGCTGACGCATGCCTGTCTACACCATGCCGGGAACCGGGATCGGGCAGCGTCACGCCCGGATGCTCGGTACGGGAGCTGTTCTGCTCGTCGTACTCGTCGCCGTGGTGTGGCGCATTGTGCCGGCCGACCGGCCGACCGGCGAGATTCGCGTCGCGCTGCTGACAGAGCACGTGGGTGAAGGGATCGGCACAGGCACCGATGTCCGTTTCGACGGTGTGCGCGTCGGTTCGGTGACCGCGCTGAGCTCAATGGGGCTGGGTCGGCAGCGAATCACCCTGAGCCTCCAGCATTCTCAGCTTTTCGGCCTGACCGACGGCATGAGCGTCGACTACGCTCCGGGAAACCTGTTCGGGATCAGTGCTTTACAGCTGCACCCGGGTAGCGGCGGGAACATCCTCGATGACGGCTCGACGGTGGATCTGACCGGCAGCGCGGCCGGCCGGGTCGCGGATGCCACACTGTCGACGCTGCTGCAATCGACGGGCAGTCTCACCGGCGAGGTGCTCACGCCCCGACTCTCGGCGCTGCTCGGTGACGCCTCCCGCGATTTCACCGCGTTCACACCGTTGTTCCAGGCGATCGGGACCACCGCGCGGGCGTTCACCGAGACCCAGCAACTGCCGCCGTCGGTACTGTTCGCTCGGTACGGATCGGTGCTGGCCGGACTGCCGCCGATGCTCGACGGCGGTCTGCGGGTGATCTACGCGGCGTACACGAACGAATATTTCTCCGCCCCAGAGCATCTCACGCACTACAACGACTACTTCCACGGTATCCAGTACCAATTGCTGCCTGCGGTGATCCATCTCAGCGGCACGGGGCAGCAGTACGCCGGCGGGTTCGTGCCGATCGTCACGCAGCTGCTCGATTCGCTGACCGCGTCACTCGGCGCCGGTGGTTCCGGGCCGCAATTGTCGGAGCTGCTCGACCGGCTGCGTGCGTCGTTCCACGACTCACCCGACGGACCCGTGCTGAACACCGATGTCGAGGTCGACCTGGGAACGATGCCCGCAGTCGCCGCGCCGCTGTCGGCGCTGCTCGCCCCGGGAGGCCACTGATGTCGGTCCGTGCCCTCGCGATCCGGGTGTCGATCACCGTGGTGGTGATGGCGCTGGCGCTGATCGGCGTCCTCCAGGTGATCGAACGGCCGGTCGCCGGGGCCACCGACTCGTACACCGCGATGTTCACCGATGCGAACGGGCTGCGGGTCGGTGACGAGGTGCGCCTGTACGGTGTCCAGGTCGGCAAGGTCGACTCGCTCGGGCTGGCGGGCCCGCTGGCGCGGGTGCGATTCACCGTCATGCGCACGCACCCGTTGTTCGACAACAGCACACTGGCGGTGAAGTACCAGAACCTGACCGGATCCCGCTATCTGGAGATCGAGCAGGCCGAACGGCCGGACCGCCGCCATGATCCGAGCGTCGGGTACCCGACCGCGCAGACGTCCCGGCCTTCGACATCACGACCCTGTTCAAAGGGCTGCAGCCGGTGCTGGCCGAACTGTCACCCGGCGATATCAACCGGTTCGCCGCCAACCTGCTGGCGGTGATCCAGGGTGACGGAACCGGGCTCGGTCCGGCGCTGTCGTCGATCGAGACCCTCAGCCGGTACGCCTCGGACCGGCAGGCGGTGCTGTCCACCCTGATCGCGAACCTGTCCGAGGTGTCGCAGCACATGGGTGGCAAATCGGGCGACGCGATCGCGCTGCTGACCAATCTGACCCAGCTGTTCACCGCCATCACCGACAAGGTACCGGGCCTGGTCGATTTTGCGGTGGGGATCCCGCCGGTACTGCAGCCGGTGCGGAATCTGCTGACCGTGCTGGGTCTCACCGGTGAACCCAACAAGGATCTGGACGCGGCGCTGCAGCGCGCGCTGCCCGATCCGCACGAGGCCCAGGAGGTGTTCGCACGGCTGCCGGGGCTGATCCAGTCGATCACCGCGGCGTTGCCCCCGACCGGTCCGGACGCCGCAATGACCTGTACCCACGGAGTCGCCGCCGCACCGGACCCGCTCCGAATACTGCTCGACGGACAGAGGATCACGGTATGCCATCGGTAATCGCCCGGCTGCGCAGCCGGATGTCCCGCGGCCCGGTGGCCGGCACCGCCGATACGCACTCGTCCGATCTCCGGTGGGGTATCGCCGGAATCGGCGCGACGGTGTTGCTGGTCATCATGATCGGGGTCGTCTACCTCGCCGGGAACAGCGGCAGGCGAGAGTACTCGGCGGACCTGGCACAGGCCGGCAGCATCCGGACCGGCGACGACGTCCGCATCGCGGGCATCCCGGTGGGCAAGGTGACGTCGCTGACGTTGCTGCGCGATCGGGTCCGGATGCGTTTCACCGTCGACAACAGCGTTTTCCTCGGTGACGAGACCTCGCTCGCGATTCGCATGCTGACCGTGGTGGGCGGGTATTACCTCGCGGCGGAACCGGCCGGGACGAACCCGCTGGGAGCCACGGTGATTCCGCTACCGCGGGTCGTCCTGCCGTACAACCTGGCCCAGGCGTTCCGCGATGCGGTGCAGCCGATCCAGCAGATCGACGCGGCCGGGCTCCGCCGGAGCCTCGGGGCACTGGCCGGTGCTGCCCAGCAGAGCCCGGACGCACTGCGTTCGGCCGTGCATGCGGCGGACGGGATCGTCGACATCCTGAACAAGCAGAATGCCGACGTCTCCCGCACGCTGGCGTTCTCCGACGAATATCTGTCGGCGCTGCAAGCGAACTCGCAGGTGCTGGGCCGGTTGATCACGAAGCTCGGCACGCTCGAGAACATCGTGGAAACCGACAAGGTACAGCTGGAGCGGTCCCTGTGGGATCTGGCCACGGTTCTGCACGACTTCGCGCCGCTGGGCCGTGCCTGGGACGCCTCGCTACGGGACCGCGCTCAGGGACTCGCGGGCACGATTCCCGATCTGCAGGATCTGGCCGGTCGCCTGGGAACGATGCTGGACTCGATCCGAATCCTGGAGCAACGGTTGCTGCCCTTCATATCCGCGAACGGTGTCACTGTCGACCGGTCGGCGACGACGATCCAGGCGCCGAACCTCTGTGTGCCGATACCCGGAGGTTCCTGCTGATGTTCGCCAAGATTCTCGGTTCACGTGCGGTGCTGTCGGCCGTGGTGATCGTGGTCCTCGTCGCGGCCGCCGCGCTGGGCCTGGTGCTGTCGCGGCCGCATCCGGAGATGCGTGGCTACTGCGCCGACATGCCGGACAGTGTCGGCCTGTACCGGGGCAGTGCCGTCACGATCATGGGCGTCGCGGTCGGCCGGGTCACCGATATCTCGGCCGCCGGGCCCGTCGCGCGGGTCCGGTTCACCGTCCCGGCGGATCGTCCGCTGCCCACCGATGTGGGGGCCGTCACCATCAGCGACACTCTCATCGCCGACCGCAATCTGGCGCTCGTCGGTGACGAACCCATCGGTGGGCCGCGCTGGAATCCCGGACAGTGCATCACCAGAACCGTGACCCCGAAGAGCCTCACCCAGACCTTCGACGCGCTGAGCAAACTCGCCGACGCGCTCGGGCCGGGCACCGATCCCGCGAGGCGGGATTCCATCGGCAACGGTCTCGCCGCGCTCGACAACGCCACCACCGGGATGGGCGACCAGCTGAACACGGTCATCCGTGAGCTCGGCCGAGCGCTGGCCGCACCCGACGCCGCCATCGGGCATATCGGCGAACTGCTCGACAACCTGTCCGCACTCGCGCAGCGCGCGCATACCCTCTGGCCGAATATCCGGGCGACGGCCACCGGGCTGACTCAGGCATTCGCCGATATGAACAACCTGGCCATGCCGCCGATCCTGGTACTGCTCGATGCACTGCGCAATACGCTTCCCCAGTTCAACGACTTCATCGTGATGTCGGGTTCTCCCGCACTGCGGTCGCTGGAGTCTGTCCGGCAGTCACCGCAACAGATCGCCGATGGAGTCGGCACGCTACCGGACATTCTCCGGATGACCCCCGCCGTCGTCACAAGCTTCGCGGCAATGCCGGATCCGGGCACCGGGAAATTCACAATCGGGTACGCCCCACCGAAACTTGCTCTACCGCAGGAGGATACGGCTCGCGTCTGTGCCGCCGTCCAGGTGCTCACCGCGCACGGGTGTCAGGTATCGGAGGCCGGGGCGGTCACCATCCCCGCGGTATCCGCACTGCTCGCGGCGGTGAGTGCGAAATGAGGACACGCATGCTCCGGCGTTCGGCCTGCGCGACAGTGGTTGCCGCCGTGATCGTTACGGGCTCCGCGGGCTGCGTGTTCCGGCCCGACGACCTCCCGATGCCCGGAACCGGAGTCGGCGGCCCGACATATCACCTGCGTATCGAGTTCGCCGACGTGCTCAATCTCCCGCAGGGCGCCAAGGTGTTCGCCGACGGTATCCAGGTGGGCCGCCTGACCCGCGTGACTCTGATCGGTCCCGTCGCGGCCGAGGCGGACCGACCCGCGCGTCCCGGATATGTGATGGCCGACGTCGACATCAGCCGGACCGCGCACCTGCCGGCGAACACCACCGCCGAACTGGAGCAGGCGACCCCGCTCGGCGACGTCCACATCGCCCTGACCTCACCGGCCGACGTCTCGGGTCCGCAACTGCGGCCGGACGACACGATCCCGCTGTCGAAGACGAGTCAGTCACCACCGATCGAAGACATCCTCACCCGGCTGGCCACCTTCGTCGGCAGCGGCTCGATCAACGATATCCAGCAGGTGGTGCGCCAGGCGAATTCGGTGTTCCCGGTCCAGCCGGACGATACCGCGCGGATCTCGGCCACCCTCGGCGCCGACATCGACGACCTTGCCGCCCACACCGATTCGATTCACGCGGTGGTCGGCGGGCTACAGGCCACGATCGACGACGGAGTGCTCGGGAACATCGCCGAACTGGATCGGTTGCTGACCCCCCAGGGCGTGCAGCATACTACCGACTCCGTCAATGCCACGTCCGGCGTCGTCTTCGTGCTCACCGCGCTCGGCCCGCTGGCACCGGGTTTCGCGTGGGTGGCGCCGGCGCTGCAAGCTCTCGACGACACGGCCCGTGCGATCGTGCCGATGCTGTTCGGTGACCATCCGCTCGACACGGATTCGCCGTCGAACCTGAAGAAACTGGTCGATCTGCTCGACGACACGATCATTCCGTTCGCCCGGCAGGGCCCGAAGATCGACATGACCGGTGTCACGGTGAATCCGGCGCCCGGTCCGGCGCTGACACCCGAGCAGCAGACGGGCCGCATCATCGACACATTGCGCATGATCGGAGCAGTTCGTTGACCGCTCGTGGCACCTCATCGCTGGTGGCGATCGCCGTCATCCTGATCCTGGGCATCGGTTACATGTGTGTCGGTGTGCTGCATCTGGATCCGCGCCGCTCCTTCATCAGCGCGCAACTGGATCTGCCCGACTCCGGAGGGCTCGGGCCCAATGCACCGGTCCTACTCGACGGCATCCAGGTCGGCCGTGCGGAGGAGGTGCGCAAACAGGCGTCAGGGGTGCAGGTCCGGCTGCGGATCGACGACCGCTACCGTATCCCGCTGGCCGGCGCCGTGCGGATCGAGCAACTGTCGGCGCTGGGGGAGCCCTACATCGAGTTCGCGCCGGACAGCGCGGCCGGCCCCTACATCCGCGACGGGCAGGCGATTCCGACGCAGCGGGTGCAGGAGCCGTTGACGATCACCGCCCTCTCGACCCGCATGGTCGAACTACTGAACCAGGTTCATCCCGAGGTGGTCGCCCATCTGGTCGGTACCTTCGAGGCGGCGCTGTCGGGTACCGGGCCGGCGGTGCAGACCCTGCAACGCCCCACCACACTGCTGGCCGCCACGCTGCTCAGCCGTACCGACGCCGTCCGCAGGCTGCTGGCCGATATCCAGTCCCTCGGCGGCGATATCGACTGGCTGGGACCGTCGTTGGCCACCGCAGGTCCGCAGTTCGGCAATTTCGGTGAGGCACTGAGCAATATCGTCAACGTCACCGCCCCAGCTGTCGAAGCGCGCCCGGCCGCAGCGTATTTCACCGGTGACGGCACTGTTCCATTCCTGGTCCGGCTGACCGCCCTGCTCGCCGAGATCGGTCCCGGGATCGCGCCGCTGGCACCGGCTCTGGCGCCGGTGGTCGCCGACGCGGCGAATCAGGCTCCCCGCCTGGATATCGGCGCCCTGATCGATCAAGCGCTCCACGGCGTCGACCCCGACGGCACCGTGCACATCCGGATCGCGACGAAATAGCCGCGCGGGCCGTGCTCGTGCGGTCTGCCCGAAGGAGAATCACCATGGCCTCGACCACCGAACAGACCGCGGCGAACCCGACCGCGACCGACCAGGCCGCGACCGACCAGGCTGCGCCCGAACCGAATTCGGCCGACACGCGGACCGCCGCTCCGCCCCGGGCAGGTGGGAAGTCCTGGCAGGTCACACCCGCCCAGTTGGTGGTGACGGCGGTGATCGCCGTTCTCCTCGTCGCCACGGTCGTGTTCGGATATCTCTACCGGTCGGCCCGATCCGACATCGACGATGCCGCCGCCGCGGCGGCGGCGGACAAACATGCCGAAGAGGTGGCGCTGAACTACGCGGTCGGCGCGTCCACCATCGACTTCCACGACACCAAGTCCTGGCTCACCCGGCTCGAGGCCGGCACCACCGCACAGCTGGCCGCCAAATTCGACACCACCGCACCGCAACTCGACCAGGTCCTGCTGCCGTTGCAATGGACATCCACCGCGACGCCGCTGTCCGCCGCGGTGCTCTCCGAATCCGGCGGCATCTATCACGTCAACGCCTATCTCACCGTCACCTCGACCAACGCGCAGACACCCGCCGGCGCCCAGAGCACCGTCACCTACGCGCTCACCCTCGACCGCAACAACGACTGGAAGATCACCGATGTCGGTGGCCCCCAGAACATGCTGCCGAAGCGATAGTTCGCACGGGACCCGCGGATATCGACAAGTGTCGTCGCATCCCGGGACGGACCGCCCTGGCGAAAAGGCGATTATCGATGATACTGTATGGCTTACCGGATGCATAACTGTCGTGCATGTGCGGCGGTACCCGCGGTCCGACGAGGGAGTTTTCGAAGTGGTGCAGGCAGTCGGTTTCGTGGGTGCCGGGCAGATGGGCGAGCCGATGGTGCACAGGTTGCTGGGCGCGGGTTTCGCGGTCACCGTCTACGCCCGCCGCCCCGACGTGCGGCAACGACTGCGTGAACAGGGTGCTGCACTGGTCGACTCGCCCGCTGAGCTCGCCATCGCCAGAGGTCCGCTCGACCTCACCTGAACTGTTCCGTCCGAAAGGATTTGTGTCATGCCCATCGATGTCTCGGAGGGCCGTGAGACCCCGGAGGGTGTCCGCGCATCCGTACCCGGCGAACCGCGGGCATTCACCGATTCCGCGCGGCTGCCGGAACTGCTGGAACTCCAGCGCGCCGCCTTCCGGCGGGAGGGCCCGCCGAGTGCGGAGGTGCGCCGGGACCGGATCGACCGGCTCGTCGCGATGGTGCTGGACAACGCCGACGACTACGTCGAGGCTCTGGTGCGCGATTTCGGCACCCGGTCCCGGACCGGCACGATGTTCACCGAGATCGTCGGGGTGCTCTCGGCGATCGAGCACACGCGCAAGCACCTGCCCCGCTGGATGCGCCCGCGCCGCCAGGGCCGCCTCGCCGGCCTGGCCGGGCTGCCCGCGGAGGTGCAGCCCACTCCGCTCGGCGTCGTCGGCATCATCGGACCCTGGAACTTTCCGCTCAACCTGGTGGTCCTGCCCGCCGCCACCGCCTTCGCCGCCGGTAATCGGGTCATGATCAAGATGTCCGAGATCACCGCGCACACAGCGGAACTCACCCGTGAGCTGGCGGCGCGCTACTTCGACCCGGCCGAACTCGCCGTGGTCGTCGGGGGACCGGACACCGCCGCGGCGTTCGCGCGGCTGCCTTTCGATCATCTGTTCTTCACCGGCTCGACGCGGGTGGGGGAGTTGGTGTATCGCGCGGCGTCGGCGAATCTGGTGCCGGTGACGCTCGAACTCGGCGGGAAGAATCCGGTCGTGGTCGCACCGGCTGCCGACATCGAGCGGGCAGCGGCGCGAATTGCCCGGGGGCGCATGGTCAACGGCGGTCAGGTCTGTGTCTGTCCCGACTACGTCTTCGTCCCGCGCAACGGCGTCGACCGGTTCGTCGAGGCCGCGAGTTCCACACTGCGCGAGATGTTTCCGGCGATCATCGGCAACGACGACTACACCGCCAGCGTCGATACCGCCAACTACGAGCGGGTGGTCGGCCTCATCGAGGACGCGCGCTCGCGTGGCGCGCGGATCGACTCCATTGCTCCGGCGGGTGAGACGCTCCCGGATCCGGTGTCGCGCAAAATCGCTCCGACCATCGTGCGAGATGTCACCGCGGAGATGGACATTCGCACCGAGGAGGTCTTCGGGCCGGTGCTCACAGTGCTGCCGTACGACACGGTCGACGAGATCGTCGAGCAGCTCGACGGACAGCCTGCGCCGTTGGTCGCCTACTGGCACGGTCCGGACAACTCCGATTTCCGCGCATTCGTGCGGCGCACCCGCAGCGGCGGGGTGGCGCGCAACGAGTTCGCAGTCCACATGGTGCCCGTCGACGCGCCGTTCGGCGGGGTCGGCCACAGCGGGATGGGCGCCTACCACGGCAGGACGGGCTTCGACACCTTCAGTCACCAGCGGACGGTCGTCGGCACCGATCTGCCGTTCGCGATCACGACTGCCGCCGCACCGCCGTTCTCACGGTTGACTCGCATGCTCATCGATTTCTCGATGCGCGGCGCCCGCCGGAAGTCCGCGCGCCGGATGCGTGGTTCCCGCGTCATTCGTTGATTCATCGGTTCGAGCGAGGAGGCAGGGTGTCTCACACTGCAGTGGATGTCGATTCCGCGACATCACAATTCACCATCACGGCGGCGGCCGATGCGGTCGCAGCGGTGGTCGGCGACCGGACACTGGTGATCCAGGGTGATCGCCGCGTCGGCTATGCGGAGATCGCGCAGCGGTCCCGGCGGCTGGCGGCCTATCTGCATGCGCGCGGGCTGGGCTGCCGGACCGAGCGCGCGGACCTCGGCGGGCACGAGGTGGGCCAGGACCTCCTCGGTTTCTACGCCTACAACGGCCCGGAATTCGTCGAGGCCCTGCTGGGTGCCTTCCGGGCCCGGGTCGCCCCGTTCAACGTCAACTACCGATATGTCGAGAACGAATTGCGGTACCTGCTCGACGATGCCGGCGCCACCGCGCTGATCTACCATGCGGCCTTCGCGCCGCGGGTGGCGAAGGTGCTGCCGGATCTGCCCGGCATCCGGGTGCTCATCCAGATCGCGGACGCGTCGGGTAACGACCTGCTGCCCGGCGCCGTGGACTACGAAAGTGTCGTCACCGCAACCGAACCGGTGGATCTGCCGGTTCGGCCCAGCCCGGACGATCTGTACGTGCTCTACACCGGTGGAACAACCGGGATGCCGAAGGGTGTGCTGTGGCGGCAACACGATCTGTTCGTGGCGGCCTGCGGCGCGCGCGACAACAACACCGGGGTGGTGGTCGGCTCCTACGACGAGATCGCCGGTCGCGCGCTCGCCAATCCCGGTATCTCGATCATGGTGCTGCCGCCGCTGATCCACGGCGCCGCGCAGTGGGCGGTGCTGACGGCGCTGACGACGGGGCAGACCATCGTCTTCGCTCCGACCGTGGAGCATGTCGATGGCACGGAGATCCTGCGCACGATCGCTCGTGAGCGGGTCGCGGTGGTGATGGTGGTCGGTGACGCGGTCGCGCGGCCGGTGCTCGCGGCAATCGAAGCCGGTGTGGCCGAGACCGATTCGCTGGTGGCGCTCGCGAACGGCGGCGCGGTGCTGAGCCCCGCGATCAAACAGCGCTTCCTCGACGCAATCCCGGGACTGGTCGTCATCGACGGGGTCGGCTCCTCGGAGACCGGCGCGCAGATGACACATATCTCGGTCGCGGGACTGGTGTCGACGGGGACGTTCACCCCCGGCCCGGACACCCGCGTATTGGCCGAGGATCTGTCGGCGGTGCTGTCGCCGGGGCATGCGGACATCGGCTGGCTCGCGCAGCGCGGCTACGCGCCGCTGGGGTACAAGGGCGACGCCGTCAAGACCGCCGCGACGTTCCCGGTGATCGACGGCGTCCGCTACGCGCTGCCGGGCGACCGGGCCCGGGTGCTGCCGGGCGGTGCGGTGGAACTGCTCGGCCGGGACTCGGCCACCATCAACTCCGGTGGTGAGAAGGTCTTTGCCGAGGAGGTCGAGGTGGCGCTCTCGTCACATCCGGCGGTGGCGGACGTGGTTGTGGCCGCCCGGCCGAGCGAACGCTGGGGGCAGGAGGTCGTGGCCGTCGTCGCCCTGCTCGACGGCGCGACTGTCACCGCGGATCAACTCGTCGACCATGCCGCCGGGAGCCTGGCCCGCTACAAGCTGCCCAAGGCGATCGTGTTCCGGCCCGAGATCCTGCGCAGCCCGGCGGGCAAGGCCGACTACCGGTGGGCCCGGGAACAGGCGATCGCCGGCTGACGGATGCCACCCGGGACGTCGTCCGTCCCGGGTAGCCGAATATCCCTGCCGGGCAGGCGGTCCGGTGCTGCTACGCGGTCGTCCCGGAATCGGCCCGATCCGCCAGCAGTCGCCGCAGCCCTGCCAGGTCCACCTTGCCCGTGGATCCCCGTGGGACGGTGGCGTCGGAGTCGAGCAGCAGCCACAGTGTCGGAACCTTGAACGAGCTCAGCAGTTTTCGGGCGGCGGCCCGCAGGTCCCCGGCGGTGTACCTGCCGGTGTCGCAGACGACCGCGGCGGCGGTGCGGTCGCCGTGCACGCCGGGCACATTGGTGACGAATGCGCCGGTGACGCCGGCGATCGACCGCAGTGCCTGCTCCACTTCGCTCGGATAGACCGTGGCGCCACTGACTTTGAACATGTCGTCGGAACGGCCGTGATGGAAGAGGAATCCGCGTTCCAGGTGGCCGAGATCGCCGGTGGCGTAATAGCCGTCGGCCGTGAAGATCTCCTCCCGGCCGCGGCGGCACATCCCGCGCAACATATGCGGTCCGCGCAGCTGAACGATGCCGACCGTGCCGTCCGGGACCGTGATCCCGGTATCGGGGTCGACGATCCGGACCTGCATCCCGGCGAACGGCTGTCCGCAACTGCCCCAAGCGAATTCCGGCATGTCGGTGTCGGCGCGGTAGCCGCAGTAGGGGCCGAACGATTCGGTCATGCCGAACAGGTTGGCCCGGCGGCCCGGCCGGGACCGGTGCGCGGGGGGCAGCAGCGCGTCGAGACTGCCCGGCCGCAGCGCGGACAGGTCGGCCCCGGCGGATTCCGAACTGCGGGCCAGGGTTTCGGCCTGATCGGGCCAGCCCCGGAACAACGTGACCCGCTCCCGCTGCAGCAGCGCCAGCGTACTGTCCGGCGCGGGTGCGGGTTCGGTGACCAGCGTCGCGCCGGCGAGCAGCGCGGACAGGACGCCGCCGCCGAATCCGCCGACCCAGAAGAACGGCATCGGCAGATAGAGCCGGGTGTCGCGGTCGATGCGGCGCGCGTCGAGTCCGGAACCCACTGCCGCCGAGGCGCTCCCGTGCGAGTGGATGACACCTTTGGGCAGGCCCCGGCTGCCGGAGGTGAACATGACGACCAGGGGGTCCGCGGTGGTGACGGTGGCGGTCAGCGCCTCGGCCACCGCGCGGGCCGCCGCCCCGGGCTCGGGACCGGTCACCGCTTCGACGGACAGCACCCGGCGCAGCGCGGGCAGCGCGGGATCCGGTAGCGCCGCACCGAGATCCGGCAGGTCCAGCGCCGCGCGCAGTTCCTCCGGGTAGCGATGGCCGCGGAACTCCTCGACCGTGATCAGATATTGCACTGTGGCCGTGCGCAATTGCGCGACGAGCTCCGGGGGTTGCAGCAGGGTGCTGAGCGGGACCAGGACCGCGCCGATCCGGGTCAGCGCGATCGCGATCCGCACCCAGTCGGCGCCGTTGGGCAGGATCAGCGCCACCCGGGTGCCCTTGCCGATACCCGCCTCGACGGCGTTCGCGGCCAGACGCAGTGTGACGTCGTGTAGTTCGGCGTAGTCCAGCCGGTCGGCGGGGTCGATCACCAGCGCTCGGCCGGACTCCCCGGCGGAGCGGGCCCGCACCAGCGTGTCGACCGTGGTCGTCGTGTCGTGGGTCATGATGTCGCGCACAGTCATTGCTGATCGAAGACCTTACCCAGTTGCCGGATGTCGACCTTGCCGCTGGACATCAGCGGAACCTGCGCGGCGGTGAGGCCCACGAGTTTGCGCGGCACCTTGTAGGCCGACAACTCGGTGCGCAGGCGCCGTCGCAGCTCCTCGGCATCGAAGGCGTGTGGATCGGGTACCACCACGGCCGCGGCGACCACCTGTCCGCGTTCGGGATCGGGCAGGCCGATCACGTGCGCGACCGCGCCGCCGGTCACCGTGGCGATCGCCTTCGCCACCTCCGCGGGCGATACGTTCGCCCCGGCGGTCTTGATCATCGAGCCGAGCCGGCCCAGGAAGTACACGAACCCCTCGGTGTCCACCCGGGCCAGATCGCCGGTGTGGAACCAGCCGTCGGCATCGAAGCAGTCCTCCCGGCTGCGCTTGTAGTAGCCCTGCATGAGATGTGTTCCGCGAAAACATAATTCGCCGCTGTCGCCGTTCGCCACCGGCGCACCGGTTTCCGGATCGACGAGTTTCAGCTCGAAACCCGGCGCGGGTCTGCCGAACGACCCGCGGCGGTGCTCGGGCTGATCGGTCTCGTCGGCGCTGAGCAGCACCACGCTGCCGGTCTCCGTCATGCCGAGCATGTTGTGGCGCAACTCCGGATCGGCGGGCCGGCAGTCGGCGGGCATGATCGGGTAGAGGTTGCCGCGGCGCATCGAGGACAGGTTCCGGCCGGCGAAGCTCGGATGCCGGGCCAGATGCGCGACCCCGGCCGCGAATCCGTTGGTGATCGTGGGCTTTTCCGCCTCCAGCAGATCGAGGGTGACCTCGTCGTCGACGGCGTTGGAACAGATCAGGGTGCTACCGGCCAGCAGCGTCGCCAGCAGCGCGAACCCGAAACCGCCGATCCAGAAGAACGGCGAATTGCAGAACAGCCGGTCGTCGGCGGACAGCCCGCGGATCGCGTTCAGATTGCGCTGGTGGCCCAGTTGTGCCGCATGGGTGTGCACGACCCCCTTGGGGGTGCTGGTGGAACCGGAGGTGTAGATGATCGCCAGCGGATCCGAACCGGTGACGTCGTCCTCGGTCGCCGTCAGCAGCGCCGCGGGCACATCTTCGGAAGGCAGACCGAAATCGTCTGTGCCGGAATCGATCACGATATGCCGCAATTGGGGTGTGCTGTCGGACAGCAGCATCCGGCCGTCGGCCCACAGCTGTGCCGGCACGATCTCGCCGAGGCGCTGCGCATAGTCGTGCGACCGGTATCCCGTTGCCGCCAGCAGGATCCGGATGTCCGCGTCGACGAGTTGCTGCCGCAGTTCACCGGCGGTGGCAAAGGTGGAGAACGGCACGACCACCGCACCGATCCGCGTGACCGCCAGCGCGGCGACGACGAAGGCCGGATCGTTCGGGAACAGGATCCCGACGTGCGTGCCCTTACCCGCGCCGAGCGCGATCAGGCCGCGGGCCACCAGGGCCGAGCGGCGCTGCGCCTCAGCATAGTCCAGACGTCCGCTGTCACAGATCAACAACGGATGATCGGGCCGGGCACGGGCGCGGTCGCGCAGAACGGCGGCGACGGTCGGCTCAACGGTCATGATCGGCTCCTGCCGCAGATCCGGTGCGGGTGAGGTGTTCGCGGACCGCGGTGAGATCCGCCTTGCCGGAAGGGGTTCGGGGGATCGTCTCGACGATCTCGAGCAGCGTGGGAATCTCGTAGCGGGCCAGCCGATTTCCGAGGTACTCCCGCAATTCGGCAGCATCGGCGACGGCCCCGGTCCGCAACTCCACCAGCGCCGCCGGGGTGGCGCCGAGCCGGGGATCGGGAAGGCCGACGACCGTGGCGCCGCGGACCGCGGGGTGGCTCTCCAGGGCCGTGCGGACGTCGTCGGGGAGCACCTTGAACCCGCCGCGGATGATCGCCTGATCGGCGCGGCCGAGGATCCAGAGGAAGCCGTCGGCGTCGATGCGCGCGATATCGGTGGTGCGCATCCAGGTTCCCGAGGGCCCGAGTTGCCCGGGAATCACCTCGAGCAGGCCCGCGGTATCTGTACCCACCGGATTCCCGTCGTCGTCGACGACCCGTAGCCGCGCGCCGAGGCTGGCCCGGCCCACGCTGCCCCGCTTGGTGGCCCGGTAGCGCTCGTGGTCGGGCAGCGTCCATCCCGCTACCCCGCCGCCGAATTCGGTTGCGGCATAAGAGGTCAGCACCGGAATGCCGAACTTTTCGTAGAAGGCGTCCGCGTCCTCCGGAGCCAGCGGCGCGGTACCCGACGTCACAACCCGTACGCCCGCGAGATCGTCGCGGGTCAGTTCGGACTGCAGGACCATCCGCAACGCGGTGGGTACCAGCGAGACCGCGGCCGGCCGGTGCCGCCGCACGGCGTCGGCCCAGGTGGTGAGTTCGAATCGGGGAAGCAGGGCGAACGGCCTTGCCTCACCGACGCATTGGAGTACCCGGAACACCCCACTGATGTGGACCAGCGGCGAATTGACGATCGCGACTCCCCGTCGCGGCGCCGCCGGCGCGGGTGCGTGCTCGGGCTCGGCGCCGATGACGCTGCGGGCCAGCATGTCGTAGGTGAGGTCGATGCGCTTCGGCGCGCCGGTGGTCCCGCTGGTCAGCATCCGCACCGCGACCCCCGGCCGTTCCGGCGCATCCGACACCGGCGGTGCCACGGCCGGCGCCATCGACGCGTCGATCACGGTGATCGGCACGGTGGTGGTCCCGGGCCGGGGTACCGCGTATTCGGCCAGATCCTCGGGGCTTCCGAGGAGTATCGGCAGTGCCAGGTCCTCGATATCGGCCCGGATGCGGTCGGCGCCGCGGGACGGGTTGATCGTGACCACGCAGCCGCCGGCGAGCAGGACGCCGAGCAGCGCGGCGACGTGTTCGGGCCGGTTGCGCAGCAGGACACCGATCGATGGCCGTCCGGCTTCGGCGGTCAGCGCGGCGATCCGGTGCGCGGCGGCGCCCAATTGCCCCCAGGTGTGCCAGCGGCCGTCGAATTCGACGGCCCCGGCGTCCGGGGCCAGCGCGAGGACGGTCGCGATGCGCTGTGCGAGGGGATGTTCCGCGGTCAGGGTGCCGGTCCCGGGAGTGTGTTCCGGCATCAGCGAATCCTCGGTGCGGTGGGCCGGCGGCGGTGGTCCGGGTCGGCGGCCGCCAGTTGGGCGGTGCCGAGCGGATTTCCGAGGCGGGTGTAGATGAGGTTCTGTTCCATGGCGGCCCGATACGGCTTGTCCAGGGACTCCCAGATCGCCTTGACGGTGCCCTGGGTGGCGGCCGGTGGTTTCGCGGCGACCAGCACGGCGATCTCATGGGCTCGTTTCCAGAGGTGTTCGGCGGGAACGACTTCGGTGACCAGGCCGATGCGCAGCGCGGTGGCGGCGCTCACCCGTTCGTCGTTGCCGAGCAGTGCGATGCGCAGGGTGTCGCCGAGCCCGACCCGACGCATGAGGCCGACCGGTTCCAGCGCCGACACCAGACCGGCGGAGACGTGCGAGTCGAAGAAGGTGGCGTCCTCGGCGCAGATCACGACGTCGGATTCGTTGACGAAGTAGAACGCGCCGGCCGTGCACATGCCCTGGACGGCGCAGATCACCGGCTTCCACATCTTCTGCCACTTCGGGCTGAGCAGTTCGCCGGGATCCTCGTGGTGCCAGACGCTTTCGGGCTGCCCGTAGGCGGACTTGATGTCCAGGCCGGCGCTGAACGCGCGGTCCCCGGCGGCGCGCAGGACGATCGCGTGCACCGTGTCGTCCGCCTTCACCAGGCGCCAGGCCTCGGCCATCTCCTCGCACATGGTGCGGTTGAAGGCGTTGAGTCGTTCGGGCCGGTTCAGGGTGACGGTGGCGACGTGGTCGGCCGGATCGGTCTCGAGCAGGATCGTCTCGAAGGTCATCGGCGTCACGGTCATCGGCACTGCCATTTCGGTGCGCGCTTCTCGACGAACGCCAGCGGGCCCTCCAGGGCGTCCTCGGTCCGGGTGACCCGTTCCCGGAACGATTCGGCCAGCAGTTCGGCTTCGTGCAACGGCAGATCGAGGCCCTTCAGGATCGCCAGCCGGGTACCCCGGACGGCGAGCGGGGCATTGGAATTCACGATCGCGGCGATCTCGTGGGCTCGCTCCAGCAGCCGGTCGTGCTCGACCACCTCGGTGACCATGCCCAGGTCGTAGGCGCGCTGGGCGGACATCCGCTCGTGCTTGCCGGTCAGCGCCATCCGCAGCGCGACGGTGCGCGGCAGCACCCGGGCCAGCCGCACCATCTCGCGTGCCGCGACCAGGCCGATGCTGACGTGTGGATCGAAGAAGGTCGCCCGATCCGAGGCGATCACGATGTCGCCGGTGGTGACCCAGTCCAGTCCGGCGCCGCAGCACAACCCGTTGACGGCGGTGAGCACCGGCTTGGCCATGGTGCGGAACGGCGGGGTTCCCTCCTGCGGCGCCTCCCACTGCTCATAGGTGGACAGATAGGACTGTTCGTAGACGACCTTGCCGTCACCGGGGATGGCCTTCACGTCGGCGCCGGTGCAGAACGCGCGGCCGGTGCCGGTGACGATCAGCAGCCAGACCCGGTCGTCGTGTTCGGCCTCGTGGTAGGCGGCCCGGAGTTCGCCGATCATGTGCGGGCTCAACGCGTTCAGCGCCTCGGGCCGGTTCAGCGTGATCGTCGCGGTATGCCTGTCGACCTCGTAGCCGATGGTGTCGAACGACATTCGTAATTCCCTTCGCCTGGCACGAGACGGTGCCGCGGACACCCGCGCCGGCAGCTGGGCGGCGACCCGATCCAGTTCACTCGCCGGGGCGCTCGCGTGGATGAGTCCCCAGTCGGCGGTGACGGCGCCGTCGGGCCCGGCCTGGCCTCGTGCCGTGCCGGCCGCGGCTTCCCCACCATCACTGTTACTCATACAGTAGACAATACCGTTAGGCTTTGTAGCAATTCCACCGATAGCCGGAAAGTGGGTTCGTACGGTGCACGAGACAGCGGCGCTGTCACCGGATCGGCTGACCGGTGCGCGGTACGGCGCACGGCGGGCGGCGAATGACCGCCGCGATCCCGAACCCTGCCCGATCCCGGCGCTGCCGCCGGTACCCGAGAGGAAATTCACCGATGAGTCAATCGAACGCTGCCGACGGCCGAGTGCTGTTCGGGCTCGATCCCGATCACAGAATAGCCACCATCACGTTCGACAATCCGGCCCAGCGCAATTCCTACGATGCGCCGATGCGCGACGAGATGGCGCGGCTGCTGGATATCGTCGCCGAGGACGACGACATCACGGTCGTCCTGCTGCGCGGCACCGGGGGAGTGTTCAGCACCGGCGCGGACATGAACAATGCTTACGGTTGGTACGGCGAGAAGAACGGGAACGGCGACACCCGCGCGGCCCGGTCGCGGCCGAGTCAGCGCCGCCGATTGGCGGTGGACCGCAAGACATTCGACTTCTATCACAACCTGTTGGGCTTCCCGAAGGTGACCGTTGGTGAGATCAGTGGCTACGCGCTCGGCGGCGGCTTCGAGATGGCTCTGATGACCGACATCTCGGTGATCGCGCGGGACACCCGAATCGGTATGCCCGCCACTCGATTTCTCGGTCCCGCGTTGGGCAGCCTGCACATGTTCTTCCATCGGCTCGGCCCGGTACTGGCCCGCCGTCTGCTGCTCACCGGCGACATCATCGAGGCGGGCAGCGTGGAGGGGTCGGGGATCTTCACCGAGACGTGCGAGGCCGCCGCGGTGACCGCGCGGGCCCGGTATTGGGCGGAGAAGGCGGCGAAGATGCCCGCCGATGGTGTGGTCATCGCGAAGGAGGCGTTCCGTCTCGTCGAGCAGAGCCAGGCGTATCAGGGTGAGGAGGTCGCCAGTTATCTGTTCCATGCCTTCGGGACGAATCTGCAATTCGCCCCAGGGGAGTTCAATTTCGTGAAGACGCGGGCCGAACATGGTGTGAAGGAGGCATTCCGCCTGCGCGACGAGCATTTCCACGTCGCGGAGCCCGGACCGGAATGAAGGAACGGCCGCCCTCGGGTCCGTGGATCCAGGGGCGGCCGAACGATCCGGATCAGTTCAGCGTGGCGTGATCGGATCGGGTTGCGCCGCTGTACGGCCCGGGCGGATCTCCACGTTGCCGGGCAGAGGTGCGGCACAGCTCCGATTCGAAGCTCGACGGTCGGCAATCACGTTGCCGGCATAGTCGAGGATGTAGTCCAAGCCGAGCTCGAAATTCCGATCGTCGGGCGCGTCGCCGTTGTGCCCGCCGGCCGGCGCTGCGGCGAGGAGGGGAGTGACCATCGGATCGATGGCGCTGCGGTCGTAATAGTCACTGCCACCGGATGATTCGTCGACTGCCCGGTTCGTGTCGTGTAGCCGCCGCAACACCACTGAGCCTCGGACGTGCAACTGCACGGCCGAGAACGTGTCGCAGGCCTCGTCGAGCGAGAGCCCGAGGCCGACAAGTGTCGCGACGACCTGTTCGGTGATGTGCGCACCGACCTTGACCAGATGTGGGCTGCGCGCGGACCGGATCAGGAGCAGATCGACCAGCACCGGATTCGCCAGGAATGTGCGCCGCAACCGGCAGGCATGCCCGCGCAGCGTCTCCCGCCAATCGCCGCTGTCCTCCAGCGTCGTCTCCAGAACGTATCGGTGCAGTGCGCGGGCGGCCATCGCATCCAGCAGATCGTCCTTCTTGTGGAAGTACCAGTAGATGCTGGTGACGCCGATGCCGAGATGCCGGCCCAGCATCGGCATGCTCAGTCCGTCGAGCGAGACCTTGTCGGCGAGGTCGAACGCGCCCTCGATGATCTCCTTCGGGTCGAGGGAGCCGCGTACGCGCCGCCGGCGCCCGGTGGTGGTTCGTCGTCTGGCCATCGCCGGGGTCATCTCCCCTCCGCAGTCGTCCGAGCCCGCCGCCGCTCGAATGCGAGTTCCGACGTACGTTACCACGGTGCTTACTGTATGACGTGCGGTATGGGCTCGGTCCGAGGTGGATGCCGGATTTGCGCTTGCGTGCGGTGTTATAGATAGGTATACAGTAAGTGTATCTGTGGTGCTTGTCGGCATGCGGCCGGGAGACGCGGTTGCCGCGATCGGAGAATCATGAATCACCGGGTGATCGACTGTCTCGTCAATGTTCATTTCGGCGAGACACCGCAGCAACCGAAATGGATGCAGGCGGTCCGTGAGGACTATTTCAAGGGCCCGCCTTCGATGTACGCGCCGGTCGAACTCGATCGGCTCCTGGACGAGATGGACGAACAGGGTGTGGAGCGAGCGATCCTGATGGATTCCGTCGCGAAGCCCTCGGTGACCGCCAGGAAGTTCGCGGAGGCTCGGCCGGACCGCTTCTCGCTGACCATCGGCGGAATGAATCTGCTGCGGCCCATGGCCGCGCTGCGGGAACTGACCGCGGTGGTGCACGATCTACCGGTCTCGTACGCGGTGGTGGGACCCAGCTTCTGGGGTGACGGGATTTATCCGCCGAGTGACGCGGTCTACTATCCGCTCTACACCAAATGCGCCGAACTGGGCCTGCCGCTGTGCCTCAACACCGGCATACCGGGCCCGCCGTTGCCCGGCGAGGTGCAGAATCCGATTCACCTCGACCGGGTCTGCGTGCGATTCCCCGAACTGAAGCTCTGCATGATCCACGGCGCCGACCCCTGGTGGGACGTGGCCATCCGGTTACTGATCAAATACCGGAATCTGCGGCTGATGACCTCGGCGTGGTCGCCGAAGCGGCTGCCCGAGAGCCTGTTGCACTACCTGCGTACCCGCGGCCGGGAGCAGATCATCTTCGCCTCCGATTGGCCGGTGCTGTCGCAGCGCCGGGTGATTCCGGAAGCGCTGGCTCTCGACCTGCCGGACGCGGTACTCGACAACTATCTGTACAACAACGCGAAGGAATTCTTCTTCGGCGAACGACCCGCCGATGTGTGACGTGTCATCGCTCGGCCGGAAAAAGGAGAACGGCATGGACCGCTACGAATTGCGGCGGCTGGACTACAGCCTGTCGGCGGATCAGACCGAATTACAGGCGGTCTACGCGAAATTCTTCGCCACTCGGTCGCCGATCGATGTCGTCCGGGCCGCGGAACCGACCGGCTTCGACCGGAACCTCTGGGAACAGTTGTGCGCCACCGGCGCGACCACGATGGCGCTGCCGGCGGAGGTCGGCGGCGACGGGGCCACTCTGGTGGACCTGGTGCTGGTCGCGGAGGAGATCGGCCGCACCCTCGCCCCGGTGCCGTGGATCGAGCACGTCTGCGCGACCAGGCTGCTGGCGCGACTCGGTGCGCCGACCGATGCGGCGGATCTGGTGTCGGGACAGCGCATCGCCACTTTCGATGCGCGGCTGGACATCTCGGCCGGGCCCCGGTTGATCCCCGCCGCTGCCGCCGCTGACGAGGTCATCGCCCGGCGCGGCACGGATATCGTGCGGCTGACCCCGGACCGCCGGCCGGACGCGGTCGCCAATCTGGGTCGGTTGCCGCTGGCGTGGATCGACCCGGCGGCGGGATCGCAGGTCGTCGCCTCCGGTGCCGAGGCCGCGGCGCACTATGCCACCGCACTCGACGAATGGCGGTTGCTGACGGCGGCGGCGCTGGTCGGCTTGGTCGACGAGACCACCCGGATCGCCGCCGAATTCGCCACCACTCGCTACACCCTGGGCGTCCCGATATCGACGCTGCAAGGCATTTCGCATCCGCTGGCGAATATGGCCATCACCGTGCAGTCCGGTCGTGCGTTGTCCCGGCGCGCGGCCTGGTTCCTGGGCAACGAGCCGGGCGTCCGTGACGAACTCGCCTCGGCGGCCTTCGTGTTCATGGCCGAGGAAGCCGCGAAAGCCGCCACGATGGCGGTACACATCCAGGGTGGTCTGGGCGTGGCGGCGGAGTCCGCGGCGTCGGGCTACCTGGTCCGGGCCCGCGGCTGGCCGCTGGCCGGCGGCGACCCGGCCGCCAGCGCCCGGCGGGCCGCAATCCTGCTCGCCGACAAAGTCTCGGGCTCGTCGCGCCCGGCCCTGGTCTAGATCGGAGAACATCGTGGATTTCTCGACAGTGCCGCTGTCCGAAGCGGATTCGGCATTCCTCGCGCGTGCTCGCGCCTTCCTGGCCGAGCACGTCACGGCGGAGGTACGCCGCCGCGACCGCGAGACCGGTGACAATTTCGACGAGGGTGTCCATCTGGCTCTGGGGGCCGACGGTTGGCTGGCCGCCGAATTCGATGACACCCTGACGAGGGTCCAGCGGCGGCTGTGGGCGCTCGAGCGCCGTCGGGTGCACGTGCCCTGGGTGACCTGGGGTACCACGCAGATTGTCGCGGCCTCGGTGCGCCGATACGGAACGCCGGCGTTACAGGCGGAGGTGTTGCCCGGGGTGCGCGACGGCCGGGTCCGGCTGTGCCTGGGATACACCGAGCCCGAAGGCGGATCCGACGTTGCCACGTGCAAGACCCGTGCGGTCCGGGACGGCGATCACTGGGTGATCAACGGCTCCAAGATGTTCACCACCGGCGCACACAACTGCCGGTACGTCTTCCTCATCACCAACACCGACCCCACTGCGCGGAAACACAAGAGCCTCACCATGTTCCTGGTTCCGCTCGACACCCCGGGGATCGAGATCCAGGGCATCCGCACGGTGGACGGCGACCGCACGAATATCGTCTATTACAGCGACGTCCGGATCTCGGACAGGTACCGGCTCGGCGACGTGAACGACGGCTGGAATGTGTTGCGCGGTCCGCTGGACGAGGAACACGGCAATGTCGCCGCCGAGACCGACGGCTTGGCCGATGTGTCCATCCTGGGGCATCAGGGCTGGCACATGCTGACCACGATCGATAAGGCCGCCGCGATCCTGTCCGAGGCGGGAGCGGACGGGCAGCGGCCCATCGACGACGCGTCGGTGGCGGTGCGGCTGGGCCGTAGCCTCGCCCGCGCGGAGGCGGCGCAGAGCACGCCGAGCATCTTCGGCCGCGTCGCGATCGCGCAGACGATGCGCGACATCGCGCCGGATCTGATGGACATCCTCGGCCCCACCTCGCTGCTGCCGGCCGACACCGCCGGCGCGATCGATGACGGCGACGCCGAATACCTCTACCGCTGGGCGCCGCTGTGCGGGATCTACGGCGGCACGCTCGAGGTGTTCCGGAACATGATCGCGCAGCACGTCCTCGGACTCGGCAAACCGAATTACTCCCCGCCCAAGGCCGCGGCGAGCTGAGACCCGGCCCACGGAAGGACAGGTACCACCATGAGCGCTGATCTCGTGCTGTACGACGTCGAAGACGCCGTCGCGACGATCACCCTGAACCGCCCGGAACTCGCCAACGCCCAGAACATGCCGATGCTGGACGATCTGGACGCGGCGTGGACGCGCGCCGAACGCGATCCGGAGGTTCGGGTGATCGTGTTGCGCGGCAACGGGAAACATTTCTCCTCCGGTCACGATATCGACCCGAGGACGTGGAACACCCGTGACCCCGAACAGAAGTGGCTGGTCTCGATGGGTATCGGCGGGGTCGAATACCACGGTCACACTTGGGAACTCGGCGCGCGGTTGGCGAAGGAGATCCTGTTCACCGGCCGTCCGATCGATGCCGAGGAGGCCCACCGGGTCGGCATGGTGAACCGGGTCGTGCCCCGCGACGATCTCGAATCGGCCACCCGGCAGCTGGCGGTAGAGATCGCCGCCAAACATCCCTTCGCTCTGCGGATGGCCAAGCGAGCGGTCAACCAGACCCTCGACATCCAGGGGTTCACGGCCGCGGTGCGGGCGGTCTTCGACATCCATCAGCTCGGACACGCGCACGCGATCTCCGAATGCGGTGTGCCGGTGCTCATCGCCCTCGACGGGATGAAGAAGCAGGTGTCCGGGTAGGTGCTCTTCCGGGCTTGTCGTACGGTCGGTACGACAAACCCGGTGGGGATCGGGATGGGTTGCCTGTCAACGGGAATGCGCGGTGGCCGCCCTGATCTGGGACTGGAAGGCCTCGAGCTTGTGCGCCGAGTCGGTGGTCCGATGGCTGCGGGCACGGATGCTGACGTCGTGGCCCGCGGCGGCGGCCCGCAGCGCGCCGACCGTTGCCTGCTCTCGCGGAATGTGTGTGAACGGATCGAAGGAGTACCACCGCATCGCGTTCCGGTGGGTCATCTTGTCGATCTCGTCGTCGGGGACGTTCTCGGCCGCGAGCACCCGCTCGAGGACCTCGGGAGCGTCCGGCCACATCGAGTCGCTGTGTGGGTAGTCCATCTCCCAGGTGATGTTGTCGATGCCGATCTGGTGGCGCAGTTTGATCCCGACCGGATCGCTGATGAAGCAGGTGACGAAATGGTCGCGGAACACGTCCGACGGTAGCTTGCCGCCGAAATCCTGTGCGGTCCATGCGGAATGCATCTCGAAAGTGCGGTCGACCCGTTCCAGGAAGTAGGGGATCCAGCCGGTGCCGCCTTCGGACAGCGCGATCTTCAGATCGGGGTAGTCCTTGATCGGCCGGGACCACAGCAGATCCGCGGCGGCCTGCACGATATTCAGTGGTTGCAGGGTGATCATCACGTCCGGCGGTGAGTCGACCGCCGGGATCGACAGTCGCCCCGACGAGCCGATGTGGATGCTGAGCACCGTGTCGGTCTCGACCAGGGCCCGCCACAACGGATTCCAGTACTCGTCGTGGAAGCTGGGATAGCCCAGCGCCGCTGGATTCTCGCTGAACGTCAGCGAGTGCACGCCCTTGGCAGCGCAGCGGCGCACCTCGCCGGCGCAGGCGTCGGCGTCCCAGCTCACCGGCAGCGCCATCGGGATGAACCGGCCGGGGTACGCACCGCACCATTCATCGATGTGCCAGTCGTTGTAGGCCCGCACCAGCGCCAGCGAGAAGTCCGGATCGTCGGTGGCGAACAGCCGGGCGGCGAAGCCGGGGAACGAAGGGAAGTTCATCGAGGCCAGCACGCCGCCGGCGTTCATGTCCTTGATCCGTTCGTGGACGTCGAAACAGCCCGGCCGGATCTCGTCGAGCCCGTCGGGCTCGAGGCCGTACTCCTCCTTCGGCCGCCCGGCGACGGCGTTGAGCGCGACGTTCGGCACCGTCACGTCGCGGAACTTCCACACGTCGGCGCCGTCGTCGGTGTGGATCAGCCGCGGCGCGTCCGCGATGTACTTCCGCGGCAGGTGGTTCGCGAACATGTCCGGCGGTTCGATGATGTGGTCGTCGACGCTGATCAGGATCATGTCGTTCTTGTCCACGGCAACCTCCTCTTGGACTTACTGTAGACACAACGGTCAAACTGACGGCTTTGGGTGACCCGACCGTGCTGAGTACTATACGGTAATATTTACAGTTGATCACACCATCATGGTGCACCGAAGGAGCCCGTCGGCGTGGTCGCCGCCATCTGTCCCTCGAACTTCCCGCTGGAGGTCATCCTCAACAAGCGGGGCCCGCCCCGAGCACCTTGCGACGGCTGAACGTGCCTGGTCGGCGGTGACCGTATGTGACCCAGGATTCTACCGATTATTGTACTGTATGTTATACGGTAAGTAATTTCGGCAGTTCCCGAACGCTGCCCTGTGTGGCAGCCGGACACCACAGAGGTTGAGACCATGCCAAGACCTGTCATCGTCGGCGCCGTCCGCACCGCCATCGGCCGTTCGTTCAAGGGATCGTTGGTGAATGTCCCGCCGGAGACGCTCGCGGCCGCCGTCGTACCGGAGGTGGTGCGCCGGGCGGGCGTCGATCCCACCGTGATCGACGACATCATTCTCGCCGAATCGCATTACGGCGGTGGTGATCTCGCTCGCCATGCCGCAGTCGCCAGTGGCTATGCCGAGGTTCCCGGGCAGGCCGTGAATCGGCACTGCGCCGGGAGCCTCACCGCGATCGCCGACGCGGCGGCGTACGTGGCCGCCGGCTGGGAGCGGGTGCTGGTCGCCGGCGGCGTGCAGTCGCTGTCCATGACCCCGCTGATGAAGATGCGCGTCCCGGGGCCGGAGCTCACCTTCGTGGATCAGTGGATTCCGCCGAGCCATCCCGAGACGCCCGACGCGCCGACGAAGGACATGTCGATCACCGTCGGCTGGAATACGGCTCGGGCCGTGGGCATTTCGCGGGAGGAGATGGACGCCTGGGCCTTGCGGTCGCATCAGCGCGCCGTCGCGGCCATCGACGCCGGGAAGTTCCTCGAGGAGATCTTGCCGCTGAAGGTGGCGCGGGCCGACGGTTCGGTCACCGATTTCGCGGTGGACGAGCATCCGCGCCGGGGGACCACGTTGGAGCAGCTGGCCGGGCTGAAGGTGCTGCATCCCGAGATCGAGGGATTCTCCATCACCGCCGGGAACAGCAGCGGCACCAACGATGCCGCGGCAGCTGTGGTGGTCGTGGACGACGCCTTCGCCGCCGCGGAGCATCTGACGGTGCTCGGCACGATCCGTGCCGTCGCGAATGCCGCTGTCCCGCCCCGTGATACCGGTCTCGGCGCGGTCCGGGTGATCGGTAAGGTGCTCGGCCGGGCGGGGCTGTCCCCGTCGGACGTCACGCTGTGGGAGATCAACGAGGCGTTCGCCTCGGTGCCCATCGCTGCGACCAGGGAGTACGGCTTGGACGAGGATCTGGTGAACTTCTCCGGCAGCGGGTGCAGTCTGGGCCATCCGATTGCGGCCTCCGGTGCCCGGATGGTCACCACCTTGCTGTACGAATTGCGAAGGCGCGGTGGCGGAATCGGTGTCGCGGCGATGTGTGCCGGTGGCGGTCAGGGTGGAGCGATCGTCGTCGAGGTGTGAAACCGGGACGGAAGAATGAACTTCTATTACTGTAAGTATTACAGTAATATCGTGTGCAGATTGCCGGCGAGGCTTGACGAACGGGAGGGGCGATCGCCTTCGCTCAGAAACGCACCCCGAACTGGGTCGGGGCCTGAAACCTGTAGTCGCACCGGTGTTCACCGGGCCGAACGCCGACATCGCCTGTCGGACATAATTATTCGCATATCGAGGAGAAACAGTGTCGTTCGAGGGTGAAGTTGTTCTGGTCACCGGCGGCGCCGGCGGCCTGGGTGCGGCGACGGTCCGCCACCTGCACGCCGCGGGGGCGGGCGTCGTCATCGCCGATCTCGCCGACGACAAGGCGAGCGCGCTCGCCGCGGAGCTGGGCGAGCGCGCCATCTATGTGCGCACGGACGTGTTGAGCGAGGATGCGGTCGAAGAGGCGCTGGCGGCGGCCGACACGCTGGGGACCCTGCGGTACTCGGTGATCGCGCACGGTGGTTTCGGCGTGCGGGACAAGGTGGTCGGCCGGGACGGCAGCCCGGCTCCCCTGAAGGGCTTCGCCGACACGATCGCCCTGTATCTGACCGGCACGTACAACGTGCTGCGGCTGGCAGCGGCGAAGATCGCGACGCTCGAGCCGAAAGCCGATGGTGAGCGCGGCGCGATCGTCATGACGAGTTCCATCGCCGGATACGAGGGCCAGATGGGGCAGTCGGCGTATTCGGCCGCGAAGGGCGGAGTCATCTCGCTGACCCTGACCGGCGCCCGGGACCTGGCCGCGGTCAAGATTCGAGTCAACAGTATCGCCCCGGGCACCATGCGCACCCCGCTGATGGAACTCATCGGTGAGGAGGGGCTGTCGAAATTCGCTGCGACCGTGCCGTTCCCCAAGCGGTTGGGCACTCCGGACGAGTACGCGAACCTGGCCGAGCATCTGCTGGCGAATACCTACATCAACGGCGAGGTCGTCCGGATAGACGGCGCCCAGCGATTCCAGCCCAAGTAGTCCGCAACCCGCTTCCGGATCTGCCGCGACGGCGCGGCCGCGGCAGATGCCGGACGCGTGTTGTCATCGGGCCCGGTGGGATCACGATGAGTTCGCCGTGGTCACACCGGGCTCGTCCCCATCGTGGACGAAAAAGCGGTGCTGACCAACCCATTCCAGCTGTGGTCCGGATTCGCCACCCGCGGCGGTAGGTTCAGCGGCTTGTGGTCGATTTCCGCGAACGGCGCGCGTTGGCAGCGTGCTCGGTGACCTCGGCGATGGCGGTCTTCTTCGCAAGCCGTTTGGTGGCGGGTCGTTCGGCCGGTTGCGTCGCGGATCCGGCCGCGATCGCCCGCTCGGCATGGTCGAGAATGCAGGTCAGGCCGAATTCGAAGTTGTGGTCGTCCGGGACGCCCGATCGGCGTCCCTCGGCGGCCGCCCGCGCGAGCAGCGGTGTCGACTCCGGCTCGATGATCAGCCTCTCGTAGTAGGCATTCGCCTTGCCGTCCAGCTCCTTGTTCTTGTCGTACAGCCGTTGCAGCACAACGGAACCGCGGACGAGGAGGTGCACGGCAGAATAGGTGTCGAACGCGTCGTCGGTGGCGAGCCCGGCGCGGACCAGGCTGCTGACCACCGCCTCGGTCATATCCGCCCCGGAACGGCCCGCCTGTGAACTCATGACCCCGCGAATCAGGACGAGGTCGCACAGAATGGGATCCGTGATGAATATCTGCCGCATCGTGCGCGCGTGCTCGGCGAGGGTTTCGCGCCAATCACCGGTTGCGAGCAATGGCATCTGAAATATGTATTTCTGCAGTGCCCGATCGGTCATGGCATCGAGCAGATCGTCCTTCTTGCGGAAGTACCAGTAGATGCTGGTGACACCCACGTCGAGGTATTTTCCCAGCAGCGGCATGCTCAGGCCGTCGATCGAGACCTCTTCGGCCAGTTCGAAGGCGCCGTCGATGATGTCGTCCGGATTCAGCGAGCCACGCTCGCGCCTCGGCCGCTTGTCTGCGGTTCCCTGCTTGGCCATGCCCGCTCATACCTCCGGTTCATCTCGGGTGTTCCGGTCGCCCGGGTTGCCTTCGCTGCGCCGCTGTCCGGCATCGACCGCGATCTCGGGGCGTAGCGGACCGGATCGGCTGAAATAGGCACGGTAAAGCTTACCACGGGTACTACTGTCGGCAGCCGCACGCCTTTGTGGTATGACATTCCGGGACGGTCCCGACCGGATAACACCGGACTTTATTGTGGTATTTCGCTGACCACACCGGGATTGTCCGCGGAATTGCGTGGTGACGGTAATCGCGGTGAATTCGCTGTGGCCGCCTACCACCATTGCCGGTGATGTGGATGCGAAGCGCCTGTCGACCTGTCAGCCGATCCGATGGTTCCAGTGTTCGGCGTCGCGGAGGACCTGATCTGCGTGTCGACCAGATCGGCTGTCCCCCAGGGTGTTCCGACCAGGTCGGTCGACCGGACCGGCGCCGCCTCGAACGAGATCTCGCTGAACGAGCGGGAGATGTCGAGTGATTCGAGCGCCGTCACCGTGATACCCGGTGCCGCGGCGGGCAGCAGGTACTGGACGGGACCGTCGGCGCTCGTCGCGGTGGCCAGGATCCCGTCGGCGGTCGTGCCGTCGGTGACGAAGGTCGTCGTCCCGGACAGTGTTGCCGCGCCGGATGTTCCGCTGCCGTCGGGGGAGGCGCGCAGTTCGCCGTGCGGGCCGTGCAGCCGCGGGATCCCGGCGGCCCACGTGGCCGACCGCTCCCCGCCGATCAGGGCCGGCAGTACCTTGTCGCGCTGGTCGACCGTGCCGGCCGAGCTCGGCGGCGGTACTCCGCGGTCGGGCCGGGGGCCCGGTACCGGCGGTCGCGAACAGCTGCGAGCGGGCAGTGCCGATCGATGAAATCGGTGGAGGAGTCGAGCAGCAGGCGCTGCTCCGGGGTGGCGGTGTCGAGCATGATCGGTTCTCCCGCAGCGATTCGTCGGTCATGTGTCACAGGCGCGAGGGCCGCGCGCCTGCGCGCGCGTCCCCCTCGCGGTAGGCGGCGACGATCGGGCTCAGTTCCGCCGGTGTCGCCCCGTGCATGATGACGCGGTCGGCGCCGAGGTCGAATTCGGTGCGGACGCGATCGGCACACTCGCGCGCGGATCCGGTGGCGGCGGCGGAGAACCACTCGTCCGGGAACAGTCCGGCGATGTGCTCGAGTTGTTCGGTCGTCGCCTTGCCGTCGATAGCGCCCGGCACCGCCGTGACCACCGGATCTTCGCGAAAACGCTTCAGTACGGCGGGATCCCAGCCGTTGGTCTCGACCAGCAGGTCGCCGTAGCCTTGCAGGTAGGTGGACAGCCGCCCCACCGTCTTCTTCAACCGTACGTCCTCGGGCAGGTGATCACCGACGGTCGCCAGGCACGACCAGACCCGAACGCTGCCGGGATCACGACCGGCGCGCTCGGCGGCCTCCTTCACCGTCCGCACACTGCGTTGCAACGTTTCCGGGGTGAAGTAGGTGTGCAGGACGACATCGTCGAAGGCCCGGCCGCCGAGCGCGAGGCTGTTGGGGCCGAAGGCCACCAGGGCCAGCCGGATGTCCTCGTCGAATTCCGGATCCAGCGCCAGGACAGGGTATTTGCCGAGCGGCCCGTCGTGGCCGAGGATGACCTCACCGTGCCAGAGCCGCCGCATGACGTTCGCCCAGTCCTCCATCTGAGCGGTGGTGACGGCCGGGATACCGAACGCCTGATACATGGCGGCGACGCCGCGGCCGATGCCCAGGGTGAACCGCGCGCCGGACAGTCGGTGCATCGTGGTGGCCCAGGAGGCGGTGACGAGTGGATGGCGGGTGTTGTGATTCGTTGCGGCAGTGGCGATCTGCATGTGGCTGGTCACGGCGCAGGCGGCGCCGACCAGTGACGACGCCTCCTTCACGTTCCAGCGTTCGGATATGAACGCCGTGCCGAAACCGAGCTGCTCCCCTTGCCGGGCCTCACCGGGCAGGGCGGCGGGTCCTTGCCCGGCGGCGCCGGCGAGCAGGTAATAACCCAGTTCGTCCAGTGTGCGGGTGTCGGAAGTCGTCATCGTGGGAGAACTCCTCGTCCGGTCAGCTTGACCTCCGGCGGTTTGTGCCTATCATTACTGTAATGCTTGCAGTATGCAAGACTGTATTATTCACCGCGGAGTGCGGACCTGCTGTTGGCAAAGCTGAGCGGAAGGTGTGGCTCGTGAAGGTACCCTTCACCTGGAAGGTCACCGGCTGGTTCCAGATCGGATGGTCACCGGAATTCCCGGTGGGCGAGGTGCGGCCGCTGCGGTACTTCGGCGAGGATCTGGTCGCCTACCGCGACGAATCCGGTGAGATGCACGTGCTGACCGGGCACTGCCGGCACCTCGGCGCCCATATCGGGCACGGTGGCAAGGTCGTCGGCGACTGTGTGGAGTGCCCGTTCCATGGGTGGCGCTGGGGCCCGGACGGGACCAACCGCAAGATTCCCGGCGAGGACCGGGTCAACCGCGGGCTGCGGCTGCGGGTGTACCCGGTCATCGAACAGCACGGCTGTGTCTTCCTGTGGCATCAGCCGCACGGTGAGCCGCCGCGCTGGCAGATGCCCGATATCTTCGAACTGTTCCCCGAGGTGGGTGTCTCGCCGACCGGCTATTACCGGCCCTATCCGGAGTTCTCCCGGCTGGCGGAGCAGGAGCCGGTGCATCCCCAGGTGGTGCTGGAGAACGGGCCCGACAGCGCGCATTTCCGCTATGTCCATCGTGCGACGGTGACCCCGCAATTGCTCGACTACCGCGCCGAAGGCGAGTCCTGGACGTTCTACACCGGCTGGCCCGACGTCCGCAGCGACGATCCCGACGCCATGGCGCTGCGGATCCGCGGCCACATGTTCGGGCTCGGCGGATCGATCAGCGCGTTCGACGGCGCCTCGAAACATCGGCTAATCTTCTCGGCGACACCGGTCGACGACGGCGTCTGCAATTTGTTCTATTCGATCTGGTGGCCGAGGCTGCCCGGCGACGAGTCGGATGTCCCGCCGCCGGCGGTGATCGAGCGGGTCGAACGCGAATTCCTGATCACCGTCTGGGACGACCTGAGCATCTGGCGGTACCAGGAGTACGTCGAGCACCCGCCGTTGTCGCCGATCGATCGCAAACCATACCTGGACCTGCGGCAGTGGGCGCTCCAGTTCTACGACATCCCGGCCCGGGACGAGGCCGACGCGCCGGCGTGAAAGCGGTACAGCTCGTCGCGCCCGGCCCGGCGACCCGCACCACGACCGCGGCCCTGCTCGAGGCCCGGGCACACCCGTGAGCAGGGTCGGCGGACCGTGACATTGCGGCCGGTCTAGCCGACCGGGCCGTTGGGGAACTTCAGCAGCGCCCCGGCGTCGACGCGGATCTGCTGACCGGTGATGTAGCGCGATTCGTCGCTGGCCAGGAAGACACCGAGGTTGGCGATGTCGTCGGGTTCGACGTACGGGATCGGCATCGCCTGGAAGTGTACGAAGGCGGGCTCGACGTCGGCGCGGGTCGGCTTGGTCTTGCGCATGTCCGGTCGGAACACCGAGTACAGGCCGTCGTTGTGCAGCAGGTGCGTGTTGCAGTTGGTCGGGTGGATCGCGTTGACGCGGATCATCCGCGGCGCCAAGTGCAGACACATCTCCTCGACGTAGCCGAGGAGAGTCTTCTTCGCCCAGGCGTATCCGGCGCCGCCGGGGCCCATCACGGAGTTGGTGGTGGTGCCGGGCATCAGCGCCGCCGTGGAGCCCGTCACGATGATCGAGCCGCCGTCGCTGATGTGCCCGATGGCGACTGCCACAGTGTTCATCACGCCGAGCAGGTCGACGTCCGTGGCGTCCACGAAATCCGACGCCTTCGGATTGCCCATCGCCATCGGCAGGATGCCGGCGTTGGCGACGACGATGTCGAGGTGGCCGAGCTGCGAGACGCCGGACTCCAGGGCGTTGCGCAGCTGATCACGTTCGCGGACATCGGCTTTGATCGCGACGCACGCGCGCCCCTCCTTCTCGACGAGGGCGGCGGTCGTGTGCAGGTCCTCGAGATCGGCGAGCGGATACTTGTTGGATTCGATCTGCTCGCAGATATCGATGGCGATGATGTCGGCGCCCTCCTGGGCCATGTGGACCGCGTGTGCGCGGCCCTGCCCTCGGGCCGCGCCGGTGATGAATGCGACCTTGCCGTCGAGACGATTGCTCATGGCTCCTCTATCGGGGTTTCGTCGGTGCTGTTTTTCGTGGCGAATCTCGGGAGTCCGGGGCGCGCAATGGAGAAAGACCGGCCGTGGACCGTGTCAGATTCGGTAGTCGCGGAGCACACCCTTGGCGATGATGCGCTTCTGGATCTCGCTGGTGCCCTCGCCGATCAGCATGAACGGAGCGTCGCGCATGAGTCGTTCGATTTCGTATTCGATCGAATACCCGTAGCCGCCGTGGATCCGGAAGCTGGCCTGCGTCACCTCGTTGCAGTACTCGCCGGCCAGGTACTTGGCCATTCCGGCCGCGACGTCACTGCGCCGGCCGGAGTCTTTCAGCCGTGCCGCGTTGACCATCATGAGGTGTGCGGCCTCGACCTTGGTGGCCATCTCGGCCAGGCTGAAGCCGATCGCCTGATGTTCGAAGATCGGCTTGCCGAAGGTCCGGCGTTGCTGGGCGTAACGGGCGCCCAGTTCGAAGGCGCGCAGTGCGATTCCGCAGGCACGGGCGGCGACGTTGACGCGCCCGACTTCGACACCGTCCATCATCTGCGCAAAACCGCGACCGGCGCCGCCGCCGAGGACGGTGTCAGCTCGCGCCACGTAGCCGTCGAAGAGCAGTTCGGTGGTGTCGATGCCCTTGTAGCCCATTTTGTGCAGGCGGCCGGGGATGGTGAGACCCGGTGCGACGGTGCCCGTACCGGTCGGCTTCTCGATGAGGAATGTCGTGAGGTTCTCGTGCGCCCTGTCCCGGCCTTCGTCCGTGCGCACCAATACTGCGACCAACGTGGCAGTGGATCCGTTGGTGAGCCACATCTTTCGGCCATCGATCACATAGTCGTCACCGTTGCGGACCGCGGTGGTGCGGATCGCGGCGACATCGGAGCCCAGGTCGGGCTCGGACATGGAGAATGCACCGCGCACCTCACCGGTGGCCATGCGTGGTAGGAAACGGCGGCGCTGCTCGGGTGTGCCGTGCCGGGTCAGCAGATAGGCGACGATGAAATGCGTATTGACGACTCCGGATACACTCATCCACCCCCGCGCCAGCTCCTCGACGCACAGGGCGTAGGTGAGCAACGACTCGCCCAGTCCGCCGTACTCCTCGGGGATGGTGAGACCGAAGAGGCCGAGTTCGGCCATCCGGTCGACGATGGCCTGCGGATAGATATCGCCGCGTTCGAGTTCCTGAGCGTGCGGGATGATCTCCTTGTCCACGAAAGTGCGTACGGTGGAGAGAATTTCGGTCTGAACATCGGTGAGGCCCTGGGTCCGAGCGAGTTTCACGAAGCTGCTCCTTGCGGAATCGATGACGACCGAACGCTCGGCGCATTCACATGAACCGCCCTCCGGTCACCTCGAGAACGGTGCCGGTGAGATACGAGGACAGATCGGACGCCAGGAACAACGCCACATTCGCCACCTCCTCCGGTTCGCCGGCACGTCCGAGCGGGATCTCGGCCAGCTTCTGGTCCCACACGTGTTGTGGCATAGCGGTTGTCATAGGTGATCGGATCAGGCCCGGCGCGATGGCGTTCACCCGTACACCGAAACGGGCGCTCTCCTTCGCCGCGGCCTTCGTCATACCGATGATCCCGGCCTTCGCCGCAGAGTAATTCGTCTGTCCGGCCATCCCCACCTTGCCGGACAGCGACGACATGTTGATGATGGTGCCGCTCTGCTGTTCTCGCATCGCGGCGGCGGCCAGGCGCGTGCCGTTCCAGGTGCCTTTCAGATGAACCGCGATGACCCGGTCGAAATCGTCTTCCCGCATCGTGCGCATGGACGCGTCGCGGGTGATCCCGGCATTGTTGACCATGATGTCGAGGCTGCCGAATTCGTCGACTGCCGTCCGCACGAGCGTGGCGACATCGTCCGCGGAGGTGACGTCGCACGCGACCGCCCGACACGACCGTGGATCGAGGCGCCGACCGGCCTCCGCTGGATCCAGATCCCCGACGACAACCCGCGCGCCCGCCTTCGAGAACGTGTCGGCGATGGCGTAACCGATACCCTGAGCGCCGCCGGTGACCACGGCGACCCGGCCTGTGAGCAGTGACAATCTGTCGTCCTTTCGAGATCGGGAATCAGCGCTGTGGCCGAGCGCGCTTCAGTAGCCCGCACTGTCGGGTGTCACCCGGGTGTGCCCGGCGAGGACAGCACCCCGCGACCGACGATGGTGGGCAGATCGAGGAAGGTGCGAATCCCGGGGGCCGCGGCGCAGACCGGTGCAATGGCGTGCACCGCGTGCATCGCGGTACCCAGGCAACCCTGGTCGGTGTCGTCCTCACCGCGGACCGCGATTCGCGCTTCCAGCACCATCGACGGCAGTCCGTCGACCGTCACCTTCCAGCCACGCCCGTTCGGCCAGTGCGGTGCCTGATCGGCGCCCAGCCGGGTGATGTGCTCGACTGTCAGCGCGCGGCGGCCGCCGATCACCGCGGTGTAGGAGAATCGCTGTGCGGAGACCGTCCCCGCTTCGATCCGTCCGGCTTTGATCTCGATCGGCCGGTCGGTGGTGGCGACCTGCCGCTCCCAGATGAAGTCGTCGATGGTTGCATTCAAGCCGTCGGCCACCAGCATCAGCGGTGCCGCGAACGGCAAGGCGCCGACCGCGGGATCGTCCATCGGTACCCGTTGCTCCGGCGGTTTACCGAAGCCCATGATGTCGAACAGCATGAACGGGACGTCGTAGGTCGTGTAGTCCATCAGTTCCTGCACCAGCAGCGAGTCGATCCGTCGGAACAGGCCCGACATCGCCAGCGGTAGTACTTCTGCGGCCCAGCCGGGTTGGATCCCGGTGGCGTGGAACGAACTGCGGCCGTGGGTGCACGCGGTCCGCAGCCGCTGCACCACGTCTTCACCGGCGCTGCGCGGATAGATCCAGGCGGTGACGGCGGTCGAGACGACGTTCTTGCCGGACGCCAGCAGCGCGCAGACGTCGTCGAGCGCGGCCGGCGGATCCCATTCCCCTTGCGGGGTGTAGAGCACGCAGTCCGCCTCGAGCGCCAGGATCTCCTCGCGGTCGGTCGTGGCGATCACGCCGATGTCGCCGATGCCGCAGATCTCGCCGACATCGCGGCCCGCTTTGGCGTCGCTGTAGACCAGCGCGCCGACGAGTTCGAGGCCGGGATGTTCGTGCACTGCGGCGACCGCGTGACGGCCGACGTTGCCGGTCGCCCACTGGACGACACGAAGTTTTCTCGTCATTTCCCTACTCCGTTGTGGATACAGACCAGTGCTGGGTCAGGACACAATTCCGGCTGTCGTCGGTGTGCGCCCGTGTCGCATGACGAGCGCGACAACGAGCGCCACCAGAGCCAGCCCCGACATCGCCCAGAAGGTGAGCACATAGGCTCGATCGGAGAATATCTGCGGAATAGCTTGGGACACAGACTGATTCATGACATTGATAGTGGCGTGTACCGGATTGGCGGATTGGAATGCGGCCATCGCCGCGGCGCCGATCGCCGAGCCGAGGCCCATGGCCACGCCCAGCATGCCCGAGCCTATTCCCTGTTGGTCCTCCGGGAGAGCATCGACCATCAGGATGGACGCGGACGCGAAGAACAGGCCGAAGCCGATCCCGAAGATCGCGTTGAGCGCACCGAACAACTGCCAGCTGTAATGGGGCGTGACCAGGGCGAAGCCGACTCCGACGCCGACCATGACCACGCACGCGATGATCGCCGGGATGCGGGCACCGATCCGGTGCGCGAGAATCCCGCCGATCGGGCCGAAGACCAGGCTGACCACACCCGCCCAGATTCCCAGATGTGTTGCGAACGACAGTAATCCGAACCCGCTGCCGTAATGATAGGTGGGATCGAGCGACACCTTCACCAGCGAGAGCGGCAGGTTCAGGCCGGTCATCTGATGAGCCTTGTCGACCGCACCCTGGGCAACCATTCCTCGCAACTGGTCGGCAGTCGGCGTCTGGCTCATGTAGCCCAGCGCGGTGGCCACGACCATCAACATTCCGGTGGCGAACAGCATCATCACCATGGTGAGGCCGACCTTGGGGTTGAGCAGCAGTTTCGTATCGATGACCGGCTTGGTCGATCGCGACTCGATGAGGAAGAACAGTGCCAGCAGGACCAGCCCGCCGATCACCCACGCCAGCGTCGAAGCGCGTCCCCAGCCCCAATCCTGTCCCTTGGACAGGTAGAGCAGGATGCCGAAGACTCCCGCCGACAACGCCACGATGCCGAAGGGCTGAATCGGCTGCTTCACCCGGAGCTTGGATTCGGGGACGACGGTGGCGAACAGTGCCATGGCAACAACGGTGTAGATGACCAGGAACCAGAACAACGACCGCCACTGGAAATGATCGACCAGCGCACCGGCGATGAGCGGCCCGATCAGGCCCGACACCCCTACGCCACCGGCGATGATGCCTAGTCCCGCAGGAAGCAGGCGTCGTGGGAGCAGGTCCCGGACGAGTCCGTAGCTCAGCACCAGAGTGGCCGTGGAGAATGCCTGCAGGCCGCGGCCCACGAGGAAGAATGTCCAGTTCGAGGTGAGCGCATCGATCGCGTTGCCGAGGACGAACAGTCCGCTACTGACGAGGTAGATCCGCTTCTTACCCCACATATCGCTGAGCTTGCCCAGCAACGGCGTCGCCGGCGCACCGACGACGCCGGCGATGATGAGCGCCCAGTTGATGTCCGAACCGACCGTCGAGAACGTCGTCGTCATCTTCTGCAGGGATGCACCGACCATCACTGTTTGCAGTGCTGTGGTCTCCGTGAGCAGCACGATCGCCACGAGCACGATCGCAATACGCGTCCGCGACACGCTGTCGAGCCTGCCGGTGTCGACCGATTCCGTTCGTTCCGACGGTGACGCGGGAGTGGTTGTGGCCATACGGCCCTCCAATTGAATCGAGCCAGAGAGTTTCGCGTCCGGCGACCAGTGCAGCGCCGGCGGTCGCCACGTGCGGATCGAAAGTCCGCGGTCCCAACCGGTGCAGGTGAGACAACGCCGACTCCGCGGACCGTGCGGAAGACACCGTCAGGTTAGCTCAACTGTAATACTTACGGGAGAGATTACAGCAATATCTTCGGCCGTCACGGGAACCGGGCCCGCTCACCATGACCGTGCCCGATCTCCGTCACCGCAATTCCGTTGTGGCTGTTGAACTCTTGCTCGCAGCGCACCTTCGTGAACGCCGCGATACCCGATTTCAGGGTCACGTACGGCAACCGCGCCGGGTGGTAGGAGCGGTGCGCCGCCGGGCCGGTGCCGGTGGTGATCGCCACTCGTAGATCCACCTCGAGCTCCGGTCTCAGTCGGCCGGTCGGGTGATCGGTTCGGCGAGTCGTTGTTCGTCGGTCAGTGCCTGGAGTTTGTCCAGGGTCTCGTCGAGTCCGGCGCCCAGTCGCGGGCCGGGGGTGAATGCGGCGGGCAAATGTTTCATGCCGTTGATGACGCCGATGGTGTCGTAGTGCACCGCGCCCGCGGGATCGCATCGGAAATCCGGTAGCCGATCCAGTACCGCCACCAGCATGCGCTTGAACACGATCCGGGCCACGTTCGACCCGATACACCGGTGTAGTCCCAGGCCGAAGCTGAAATGACGGTTACCGCGCCGGCCGAGATCGACGGTGTCCGGGTCGGTGAACGACGCCGGATCGCGGTTGGCCATCGCCCACGACAACCAGAGTCGTTCTCCCTCTTCGAAATCGACTCCCGCGATCGTGCAGTCCGCCGAGATCGTCCGGCCGTCCCCCGGCGCGGGAGTGAAATAACGCAGGAACTCCTCGGTCGCCGAATCCAGCAGAATATCCCGATCCCGGCTGAGGTTCGCCCGTTCCTGTGGATGCTCGGACAACCATTCCAAGGTGTGTGCGGTGAGCGCGGTGGTGGTGTCGAAACCGCCGCCGATGAGCAGGTTCAACGCACCCACCAGATCGAGGTCCGGTGCGGGCTGCCCGTCGATACGGAGGTTGTTGAGCGCGTCGATCAGCCCCGGCCGCGGGGTCTCGCGGATCTCGAGCATGGTGGTGAACAGGTCGGCGCCCATCTGCATCGCCGCCCGCCGGACCCGCTTCATATCGGGCGAGTCTGGCGGCGTGTAGATGAAAGCGTGGGCCGGTTCGCAGTACAGCGACCACTTCCGCAGCGGGATGCCCATCAACGCCAGGGTGAACACCGCCGGCACGATATTGGCGAGATCGTCCACGAAGTCCAGACGGCCCTGCTCGATCCGCTCGTCCAGGCACGCACGGGTCACCTCGTCGATGAACGGAACCCACCGCGCGATCGCCGCCGGCGACAGATAAGGATTGAGCGCCTGCCGATACGCCTTCTGCTCCGGCGGATCCATCTCCAGGAAACCACCCCGGATCGACGGCGCCTTGGGATGCACCGGCGGCGTGGGAATCGAGATTCCCCCGTAGCCGCGCCGTTCGCCGTGCACGTCCCGATCATTGGACATCAGCGGGGAACGGGCCAGCTCGAACACCTCCCGATTACCCGCCGCGACCCAATGCCCACCATAGGTCTGCGACCACGCGATCGGGCACTCACGGTGCATCTCCCGGGTGATCGACACGAAATTCCGGCGATACTCCGGCGCATGACGCTCGAAACGAAACCACCGCACCGACTTACGCTCATCATCGACATCCTCGGAACTCACGACATGACCTTTCCTACTGTTTCGGGTATATCGGACCGGAGCCCGGAGCCGTCGAGCGACGGCGATCGTCGGCCGGCTTCAGCGTCGAACGCGCGTCTCGGGAGTCTTCAGCAGACGAGACATGTTGCCGCCCATGATCTTCCGGACATCGTCAGCGGCCAGGCCGTCGAGCATCTTCACATAGGAGCGAGGTTCGGCCAACCCCTCCACATGGGGATAATCAGAACCGAACAGCAAGTTGTCCGCCCCGATCAAATCCACCAGCTCCGGCAGATCGTCCTCCCAGAACGGGTTCAGAAAGAAATTGCGCTTGAACACCGCGACCGGATCCTCCGGCAGCTCGGTCTTCATCTTCTTGTACATGCCGGCCAACCGATTCAGCAGCGGCAGGACCCAGTCACTGCCGTTTTCGACGATGGCGATCTTCAGTTGCGGGAAACGCGACACCGCGCCGTGGCAGATCAAGGCCGAAACCGCATCCTCGATCGGCCGTGAGGTGCCGTAGACGAGCCTGAACGGTTCCGGCTGGAACGGCAGATACTCGTAATCGCTGCCCAGCCAGTCGCTGATGTATCGGTCGTAACCGCTGTCGGAGGCATGCAGGGCGACGACGATGTCGTGTTCGACCACCTTCGCCCAGAACGGGTCGAACTCGGGCAGTCCGAACGACCTCGACCCCTCGAAGCCCGGTACCGGAGCAGGTCGGATCAGCACCGCCTTGGCGCCGTTGGCCACCACCCACTCCAACTCCTCGACGGCCTTCTCCACGATCGGCAGCGTGATCACCGGCGTCGCGAAGATACGGTCCTGGTAGTCGAAGGTCCAGGTTTCCAGCATCCACCGATTCAATGCGTGGATCGCGGCATGGGCCAATCGCGGGTCGTCGCGCAGCCGCTCCTCCACGAGGCTGGCCAGGGTCGGGAAGACCAGGGTCCGATCCAACCCCTGCTCGTCCATCAACTCGAGCCGCGATTTCGGCTCCCGCCACGCCGGGATGCTCTGCATCGGCGCGCCGAAGATCTCACGGCGACTCTTCCCGTCGGGATTGCCGTGGCGCAGATAGTCTTCCATCGCGCCGGGACGAGCGACCACCTCGAAAGTCGGGTTCGGAATGAACTCCGTGACCCGCCCCTTGAGCATGATCTTGGTCCTGCCGCGTAGTTCGACGTAGTCGATCGCGCCCCGGTACCGATCCGGCAGATACTTCGTCAGAGCATCCGTGGTCTCGTACATATGGTTGTCGGCATCGAAGATCGGGATATCGTTCAGGACGGATGTCATCGAGGTTTATCTTTCTCTTCGTTCACAAGGCTTTCGGCTCACGCGACGACGCCGCGGACTTTCAGATCCACCACCTGATCCCAGTCGATACCTAGTTCGGCGAGAATCCGATCGCCGTGCTCGTTGAACTCCGGCGCCCGCTGCGGGACCGACGGAATCCCGCCGTACTGGACGGGTGTGGCTGCCAGCCGGAACGGGACTCCGGTCGAGGTATGGCATTGCTGGACGTATCCATTCGCGACGACCTGCGGATCGTCCGCGATCTCGAGGGCGGTCTGAACGACGACCCACTGGCCCGAGAAACCGGCCAGCATCGTGCGCCACTCGTCCGCACTGCGCTCGGCGAAGATCTCCTGCAGAATCGCGATGGCTGCAGCGCTGTTGTCCAGCAGCGTCACATGGTCGCGAAAACGCACGTCGGCCGCCAATTCCGGACGCCCGACGGCCTCGACCAGCAACGGCCAGTATTTCCCGGCCTGTAGACACGTGAACGCCAGCCAACGACCGTCCGCGGTGATGTAGTTGCGCGCCAGCGGATTTGCCCGCGGGTTGTCCACCGGAACAGACCACGGCACGCCCGTCAACAGCGACAACGCCACCGACTGGCCCATTGCCCAGACCCCGGTCGACAGCAGCGACACATCCACCGTGGTCGCCTCGCCCGTGCGTTCCCGATGGAACAGCGCGCCCATGATGCCGCCGGCGATGGTCATCGCCCCGATGGAGTCGCCTAAACCCGGAGCCGGTGGACCCGGAACCTGCCCGTCGTCGGCGCGGGTCAGTGCCGCTGCCATCCCGGCTCGTGCCCAGAAGGCCAGCGAATCGTAAGAACCGTCGTCGGCCTCCGGTCCGCGCTCACCCTGACCGGTGCCCGACGCGTAGACGATCCGGGGATTCCAGCCCCGAACGATATCCAGGTCGATCTGCAACTTCTTGCGTACTCGCGGCAACTTGTTGGTGAGGAACACATCCGACGTCTCGACCAACCGGTAGAGGATCGCCCGCCCCTCCTCCGACATCAGGTCGAGCCCGAGGCTGCGCTTGCCCCGATTCGAATGCTCCAGCAGTGCATGGACATCCGTGGGTATGTCGACCACGCCCGTCGCCGCCAGGCCACGCATGGCGTCGCCGCGCTCCACGTGTTCGATCTTGATCACGTCCGCACCCCAATCGGCCAGCAACGCTGCCGCGGCCGGTACGAACGTGTGCTCGGCGACCTCCAGGATTCGGATGCCCTGCATCACCTTGGCCATGAAATACCCGCCATCTCGATCGTTGCAAATACTGTAACACCTACTGTTACTGACACCATCGCGGCGGTCAAGTCCGTGATCAGCACGCTGAACAGTGCACGATGCGGCCCGAGTCATCTTGACGCCCAACGCATCACGATCCGGGCCGGCACAGTGCACAGCGCCCGGAGAGACTCGAACCGAGCGGCGCCACCGCCGACCGAATGCTCGATGAGCGCGAAGCCGTGACCGCGGCTGCCGTAGCCGTCCAGGCGATAGTGATCGCTATCGGCATGTCCACCACCTGGGCATACGAGGACTTCGGTGTGCAAATTCGTGATAGCCGTCACTATCGCTGTGTTAGTCTCACGCACGCGTGGCCGACGGCAATTCGGCCTGCTACGGAGGACGTCACAACTGGATGCTCCGTCCTCCACCACTCGATCGCGTGGCGCGAAATCGACCGCCCCCACGCCCTCACCGTGTGACGCTCGAGACGACAAGGTGGCCGACCATGACTCAGTCCGCACTCCCGCCGACCGACGACGATCGCTTCGGGGTCGTGGTCGCGGCAACCGGCCCCGGGCAGGTGTGGCACGCCGTGACACAGCTGGCGGTGGCCGGTCATGTCATCGTCGTCGGGATGCCGCGACTCGAGGATGCGGAGGACGCGGTCGCACAGTTGCACGATCTCGGCGCCGATGCGTTCGGGGCTCGACTCGAGCTGACCGATCCGGCCTCGGTCAACGCGTTCTCGGAGACCGCGGCGTGGCTGGCGGGCCCGGTCGAGGTCCTGATCCACGATGCGGGTACGACATTGGATCGCCGGCCGACCGAACGCGCACTGGGACTTCGGCATCTGACGTCGCAGTTGATCTTCGGTACACCGCACAGCGCCTTCCACGACCTGCTCGTCGTCGGTTTCGACACCGAACCGGCCGGCGGTGCACCGGTGTTCGACTCGGCCTCGATGTTCTGGCGAGCGCTGCGCGAGCGGGTGTCACGGCGGACGCTCCCGGGACAACCGCGCAACGGCGCCCGACCGAACGGTGCACAAGTGGAAGCCGGGACGACAGCGCAGTCGATGCTCAGCCAGTGGCAGCGCGACGACACCCGCTCGGACGATGTCGCGACCGGGCACCGGACGCCCGCCGTCGCCGAACACCACCGCCTGCTGACCTCGACATTGTCCGCAAGTTGCGGATAGTCCTTGCGGACGGTCACGAGCGTGGCGAATCCGACCCGCCGCCGCATCATCGATGCCACGGTGGCCTCGATCCTCGAAAACGGCTTCTACCGAGCAACGTCGAACGAGATCGCCCGGCGCGCCGGGCTCACCTGGGGCGCGATCCAGCGGCAGTTCGGCACGCGGGAAGCCGTGATGTTCGCAGTGTTCGAAGAAGAATGGGGACGACTGCCGGTCGCGGCGGCCGCCGGCATCCAAGGGGCCACTGTCGAACAGCGGGTCCGGACCTTCTTCCGGATTCTCGCGGCGATCTACGAGCGGCCCGAATTCTTCGCCGGGATCCAGGTTGCCATCAATCTCCGCCAAGACCCCAAGGCTTCATCGGAGACCCTCGCACGGATCGAGCAGATGTCGGTCGAGGCCGCGGGCGCATTGTCCGCTCTGGTACGGCAATTGCAGCCGGGCGTCGACTTCGATTCCGCCACAGCCGATCTCCTCCTGTCCGCGGTTCGCGATTTCCATGTCGGGCTGCACATCGAGTCCGTCACCGCACCCGCCGCTGCGTCCGAGCATCGCCGGAAAAATCATGCTGCCGAACAGGAATTGCTGGTCGCGCAGCTGCTGGCGCTGGTGCGGTCGAGCGTCGACCGCTCGGTGGCCGCGGCCGGCGGTCCCGCGGCACCCGATCGTGTTCCGGCGCAGCGGGTTCGGCGGCAGCGGCGCGATCTCGGGGCGACCACCGCGATCGGCCGGGTACCGCTGGATTTCGCGTTGGCCAAGTACAGCCCGCGTCCCGGCGGCGGTCTCCGCATCACCTATGTGTGCGATGCGGGCAATGTCCGCCAGGCCGTCGCGACCGGAATCGACTCGCCGCTCACCGCGGGCCGGCATGTGGTGACGCTGGTGGAGGGCGACCGGGTCGACCGGATGGAGTTGATCATCCGGCGCCGGGACACCGTCTTCGATCTGACCGCGACCGTCGACGGCCTCGTGATGAGCGGGGTGGGCATCGCCGACCCCGAATGTCCGGAATCCCTGCTGATCAGCTGGTCGTGGGGCGCCCACATGGCCACCGGCATCGCAAAATACACCATCAGCGACGAACCGCACACGATCACCGCCACCTACCTGCCGGCGGATCCGGCGCCTCGGTTCGACGGATTGCAGAGCGGCCGCGCCACCGGTCTCACCGCCAACGGCTTCCTCGGCAGCTACACGATGGTCCACCGGGAACTCGGCACGGTGCACGGCCCGTACACCTGGATCGTCAGCGAGCGGGGCGACGCCCTCGAACTGACCTGGGACACCGATACCCGACGTGCCATGGAAGGCTTCGGTTTCCGCGACCCGGACAGTGCGCGATCGGTCGTCGGCGCCTATTGGACCGTGGGTCCACGATTGCGCGATCCGCAGTTGTGAGCACGGTCGGGTCACGCCGAAGGTGGCGGTGCCTGATTGCATTCCAGCCAGCCGACACCGCGGCAGCCGTCGGTGGTGGTGACGATTCCCCAGGTCCGCAGGAATCGGCTGACCCGGCCGTCGGCCGCCGTGATCGGCACCGGCGCTTGGCCTCTCACGTCGACATCGAGCACGAGATTGCCGGGTTCGATCGCCAGCGTCACACCGGATACCAGCCCGTCGCCGGTCAGGGTCTCCCGCGCCGTCACCGCGGTGAGCTCCGTCAGCGGTTCGCCGGGACGTTGCAGGTAACCGACCCCCGGGATGCCGGGCACACCCGGAATCCGGATCTCCACGGCGTGCAGATGGCTGCCGTCGTCGAGATGCAGCGCGCTCCACGTCCAGTCCATCGCCCACCAGTCCCGGACGCCCCAGGAGTGATCCCGTTGTCCGGCAACACCATCGAGGGTGTGGACCCGCCCGTCGACGACCACGGTGCCCGACACCGTACAGGGCAACTCGTACCGTGAGGTGATCCGATACCCGTACGGCACACCGGCGGTCGTCCAGGTCAGATCGATGTCCACCTCGACGGGCACCCCGGGGTCACCCCGCAACACCCCCGCCGGATCGTCGTGGCTCGCCGCCCGGCCGCGCAGCGTCACCCGATAGCGATGCAGGGGAATCGTTGCGGTGTGGGCGAATTCGATCCGATCCGTGGTGATCGACCAGGGATCGGCGGGTAGCTCGTCGAGGATCTCCGCGACGACGATCGTCGGGAGGCCGGGCCCGCACAGATACAGATGTAACCAGGTGGTCCGCTCGTTCGGCATGATCCCCAGCCGCACCCAGCCGCCGAGGCCCTGGCCCGGGTCGGCGAAGTCGGCGTACCAGCTCTCGCTCCACAACGGGTCCGCGGGCGAGGGATGCGGGCCGTCGTCGTCGGCCGCCGGCCGCGGGGGAGCCGAGTCGGGCATCTCCAGCAGATCCAGTGCACCGGTGTCCAGTACATGCGCACAGTGGCGCGCCAGCGTGGTCATGAACAGCTCGTCGCCACGGTCGGTGCGCTCGACCACCACCGACGCCGCGATCGACATCGTCACCCCGGCGAAACTCGAATGCCGTACCGCTTCCCGTATTTCGGCGAGGGTCGTGCGCGGGTCCGGTCCCAGGGCCTCGTGGTAGGCCCGCAGCAGATCGTCGTAATGGATACGGCGGTCCCGGTCCGGCAGCGCGCCACCGAGGAAATACGCCAGATCGTTGAGCGCGGGCCCCATCATCACGCCCTGCCAATCGACCACCATCAACGGCCTCGGCGAACCGGCCGCACCGAACAGCAGGTTGTCCAGCCGATAATCACCGTGGATGAGGCCGCGTACCGCGGTATCGGAATTCGCCAGATAGACATCGAACGACGCGACCAGGCGATCACACACCGCCCGCTGCGGCAGGGTCAGACGCTCACCGTAACGCTCCAGGAACATCCGGTACAGCTGCTCGAACAGAGTCTGGCCGAGTAACGATCCACGCTCCAGCCAGGCGGCCTCCGGCAACGCCGGAGCGGCATGCAGCAAGGCGTGCCAGCGACCGAGCTCACGGACCGCGACAAAAGCCTGTTCGACTGTCGCACCACGGATCTCGTCACCGGCCACGGCCGGCGCGGCATCACCGAGCAGCAGATCGAAAGCACCCGTTCCGGTGTCGATCGCCGCGTGATAACACGGCGCGATCGGCCCTCCCCGCAGCCGTGGCGCGATCTCGCGATAGAATCGCACCTCGCTCTCGTACAGTCCCATGAACATTCCGGACTGCCGGCTGGTGGGATCCTCGGAGGCGACCTTCAGAACCACCGATCGCGGCCCCGCCGACCCCGGCGCATATTCCACATCGACGCGATAGCAATCACTGACCTGCCCGGTCCCGATACGTTCGTATCGGAAACCGACGACCTCCCCGGCCCCGAGCGCGGCGGTCAGCCACTCGTTGCCCAGATCGGTCGGCCGCTCCAGCACGAGATCATCCGAAAAGTGTTGCTGCATAAAAAACCTAGCTCCAGAACCGAGGTGGTGTGTGAATTCGAGAAATACACGGTTGCCGCGACGGAACAACGTACTTGTCCGCGAAGTGAACCTGTAGGCCCCGTCCCGTGCCTTCAGATCCTGATCTGCGCGGGCGAATTCTCCGCCGCACGCTGGACGGCCCATCTGTAGTCCGGCTTGCCGTTTCCCAGCCGGCGGATCTCCGGCACGAAGATGATCTCCTTGGGCGTCTTGAACCCGGCCAGCCGAGCTCGGCAGATTCGCTGCAGATCTGCCGCCGAGACGGCGCCGGGAGTGTCGCTGGACACCAGCGCGACAACCTCCTGCCCCCATCGAGAGCTCGGCCGACCCACCACCAGTGCGTCGGTGATACCCGGGTGGGTCCGCAACACCTCCTCGACCTCTTCGACGAAAACCTTCTCGCCGCCGGTGTTCACGACGAGGGAGTCGCGCCCGAGCAGCCGGAGCGTCCCGTCGTCGGCAACCGCCGCGCGATCGCCGGGTATCGCCATTCGCATACCGTCGATCTCGGGAAAAGTCCGTTCCGTGGCTGCCGGATCATCGAAATAGCCGAGCGGAACCCGACCTGTTCGCGCCGCCCACCCGACCTCCGCGTCGCCGGGCTGCAGGATTCGAGTGCGATCGGCCGATACCGCGATTCCGCCCGCGCTCGTGACGAAGGTGCTGACCTCCGCGCCGCGGAGGCTGCGACCGAAGCCCATACCACCGGTCTCGGAGGACCCGTAACCCTCGATGACGGACACGTGCGGAAGTAGTTCGAGCAGCGCATGCCGGTGCACGGGATTGGTTGCCGCACCACCGGTTCCGATCGCGCTGAGCGCGGAGAGGTCGTAGTCGCCGGCGCGCAGTTCGCGCACCAGTGGCCCGGCATACGCGTCACCGACGATGGTCATCAACGCGACGTTCTCGCGCTCCGCAGTCCGGAGGGCGGTGCGCGGGTCGAACTTGTACCGGTCGTCGTACAGTACGACGGTCTGCCCCGCCAGCAGTCCGGCGAACGTGGTCCAGATGCCCGCCGCATGGGACAACGGCGACACCGCGAACCACACCTGCCCGGTCGCCCGCGCCAGATCGTGCAGAGCCGACGAGGACGAATGATCCGCACCCCCCATGGAGGAGACGTACATATCGCTCTGCCGCCACAGCACGCCCTTGGGCCGCCCGGTCGTCCCGCCGGTGCACAGCATCACGAGATCGTCGGGTGAGGTTTCGACGACCGAGTCGGGATCACCGAGTCGCACCGCCTCCTCGAACGACAGCGACCCGGCCGGATCGGTCGCCTCGCTGCCGTCGTCGACGGAGATCAGCAGTTCGACCCCGTCCGGCGCCGCCTAGGCGACCACCGCGCCGAAGGACCGGTGATACACGATGCCCCGCGGCCGGACGTACTCCAGCAGATCCCGCACCTCCCCGGCGGTGTAGTGGTTGTTGACATTGACCGGGACGACCCGGGCCTTCAGACAGCCCAGCATCGCGTCCGGATACAGATCGTTTCGCATGAGCAGTGCGATGCGATCCTGGCCGCACTCCCACCGCGCGAGCCGGCTACGCGGGATTTGCTCACCGAAACCGTTGTCCGACAAGAAGTTCGCGAATCTACGGGTTCGCGATGCGACCTCGGCGAAGGTGCTGCGGCGATCACCGCAGACCGTCATCACCCGGTCCGGTACCGCTTCGGCGATCGCGTCGAGAACGGCGCCGATGGTCCACTCGGTCACGGCGATCCTCACACAGCCGATCCGACAGGCACGCCGAGGAACTCGGAGGCGTTGTCGCGCATGATCTTACGTACGTCGGTCGCGTCGAATGCGCCGAGCTCGTCCGCGAACGACAACGGTTCCGCCAGGCCTTCGCCGTGCGGCCAGTCGGAGCCGAACAGGATCCGTTCGACGCCGATCTTGTCCGCCAGCGCAGACAGGTCGTCCTCGTAATAGGGCGCCACCCATACGTGTTCCCGCAGGGTGTCCAGCGGCGCGTCGGCGAAGGACTTCGGAGACTGGTTGGCCAGCTTGGTCATTCGCTTTGCCAGCCGGTGCACGAAATCCGAGCCGTTCTCGATGCTCGCGACACGCAGCGCCGGGTGCCGGTCGAAGACCCCGTGCAGGATCAGGGATGCCACGGTGTCGTGGATCGCCCGATCGTCGACCAGAATCTTGTCCAGGGGGTCGCCGGGGCCGGTGAACGGTTCGAAGGTGTCCTTACCGCCCCACATCGCGGCCAGTCGGAGATACCCGCTGTCGCCGAGGTGGAAAGCGACCGGCACGTTCGCCTCGGCGAGCCGCGCCCACACCGGGTCGTGCGCCCGGTCGCCGAGCGACCGGGGCTTCCCGATTCCCGGCACCGGTGCCGGTCTGATGTGTACCACCCGCGCGCCACGAGCCAGGACGAATTCGACCTCCGCGACCGCGGCGGCCGGATCGGCCAGTGAGATCATCGGAGCCGTCAGGATCCTGTGGTCGGGACGGTCGAAACCCCAGTCCTCGTCCAGCCACAGATTGAATGCGTGCAGCGACGCCACCGCAGCCTCGATGTCGTCTTTGAGCGCCTCTTCGACGCCGCAGCCGAACGTCGGGAACATCACGACCGATTCGAGGCCCTGGCGGTCGACCGCCGCCACGCGGGCATCCCGGTCACGGTATTCCGGCCGTAGCTCCAGCTTCTCCACTTTCATCAAGGTCGCCGGGTCGACTCCCTCGGGCACCTGCCCGCGGAACATCAGATCCAGGCAGCCGGGCACGATGATCGGATCGAAGGTCGGATTGGGAATGAAACGGTTGACGCGATTGCCGATGACCGCGGTGTGATGTTTGCCGTCACCGATGATCTGCACCCCGCGCCGTCGGAACTTCCGGTCCAGGTGTCGGGTGAACGCGTCCAGTGGCTCGTAGTAGTGGTTGTCGGCGTCGATCGCCCGGTAGTCGAGTGTGGCCATCGTCGTCCTCTCGATCTTCGAAAACTGTTGGCGGATAATTGAACTCATGGGAACAGCGCATACCCGGCCGGGCCGCGTGCGCGGTCAGCGCACCGAGTATCGAATCGGCAGATGTTTGAGTCCGCCGACGAACGTGGTGGCGGTCCATTGCGCCGCCCCGGCCGGCTCGATCCACTCGAGCCTCGGCACCAGTTCGGCGAAGAATTTGCCGATCTCCATGCGGGCCAGACCCGCACCCAGGCAACGATGTACGCCGTATCCGAAGGCGATCTGCTTGTTCGGCTCCCGCTCGACATCGAATCGGAACGGGTCCGCGAAGACCTCCTCGTCCCGGTTGGCGGAGACGTACGACAGCAGCAGAGAATCCCCGGCCGCGACGGGTACACCGCGAATCTCGGTGTCCTCGGCCGCCGTGCGCATGAACGCCTTGACCGGCGTGACCCAGCGGATGATCTCCTCGGTGGCCCGGGGCAGCGTGTCCGGCTCATTCCGCAGCAGCGCGTGCTGGTCCGGGTGTTCGATCAGCGCGTGCAGTCCCCCCGAGACACTGCTGCTGGTCGTGTCGTGGCCGGCAGTGGCGATGATGGCGTAGTAGGACATGGTGTCCACATCCGACAGTGGGGCACCGTCGACGACGGCGTTGGCGATGGCAGAGGCCAGATCGTCGGTCGGATGCTCGCGCCGCGACGCGGTCAGTGCCCGGAAGTACTCGAACATCTCGAGCAGTGAGTTCATCGTGTCGTCGGACGAAGTGCTGCGCTTCAACTCGTCGTCGTCGCTGCCGACGAGTTCCTGGGTGAGTTTCAGCATCAACGGAAAGTCGGACTCCGGGACCCCGAGCAGCGACATGATCACGTACAGCGGGTAGTTCACCGCGATCTCCTGCACGAAATCGCACTCGCCACCGAGGTCGCGCATTCGATCCACATACCGCACGGCCAGGTCCGTGATGCGGATCTCCATGGCGCGCATGGCTTTCGGGCTGAACCAATCCGACGCGATCGCCCGCACCACGCGATGTTGTGGCTCATCCATGTGGATGAGCGTGCGGATGCCGATCGCGGCCTGCATCTCGTCCGAAGCCTCGGTCATCAGCACGGGCCGGGGCCAGTTCGTGTACAGCCGATGCGCGCGCTCGACGGCCATCACGTCCGCGTGCTTGGTGATCGCCCAGAACGGCCGATACGACGGTACGTCGACCAGCGACACCGGGGCCTCGGCGCGCAGATGCGCGAGTGCGGCGTGCAGTCGCGTCTCGTCGGTGTAGGCGGCGGGATCGGCCAGCACCTTCGCAGCGTCGTCGACGATCGGCATGCTCATCAGCGGTCCTTCCATTCCTTCACGACTTCCCACGGATCCGCCACCGATCTCGCGACGCCCCGCATCATTGCCTGCGTCACCAGATTGGTTTATTGTTGACCTTACTGTCAAGCTTTCGGTAAGGTCGGTGCCGGCGTGCTGGGTGGCAGCAACGTGTGGGTGAGCTGGCGGGGCTTCTGGAGGCGACCGACCGGGCGGCGGTGCTGGATTGGCAAGCCGGGCAGGATCCGGCGTATCCGGTGTACAGCACGTCCAAGCAGGCGCGATCGTCTACGCGAAGCGGTGTCGGTCGGGGCACCGATCGAAGTGTGAACCTGCGGGCCGTGTCGCCGATCCGTGCGTGGTTTCTCGATTCCGCTTCCGGTTCCTGCGTCACCGGTCCGGCGGTACCACGGCGTAGATGGCGCGCCACCAGATCACGATCAGTGTTTCCACGCGCTCCTGGTCGTCGGGTGGGCCGGTGGCGCCGAATTGTTCGAGGGCGCGTTCGTTGAGTTCGAGCAGGACGGTGGCCAGGGCGTGACTGTCCGGTCCCGGGGGTGCGATGCCGGCGGCGCGTTCGGCGTCGATCAGCGCGGCCAGTGGCGGGGCGAACGATTTCCGGGTCCGGTCCCACAGTTCGCGGACGGCCTGGTTGCGTTGCCGTGCGGTGAGCATGGCCTGGAACAGGTGCCGGTGGCTGCGCCACGCGGCGAACACCCCGTGGATCGCGCCGGTCAGCCGTTCGTGCGGGGAGCCGTCACCGTCGACGAGAAGCCGTGTGGCCGTGAGGATTTCCTGATGCATCTGGGTACCGAGCGCGGCCACGCAGGCGGCCTTGTCCTCGAAATAGAAATAGAACGCGGATCGGCTGACACCCGCGGCCGCGGTGATGTCCGCGACGTTGATCTCGTCGAGCAACTGTACCTTCAGCCGCTCGTCCAACGCCCGCAACAAGGCCAGACGGCGCTGATCACCACGCTTGGGTGCGCGCCGATCCAGAACCCCTTCACTGTGCTCGACCCCGGACACGTCAGTCCGCAGGCCCGCGGCCGGTAGCACGACGATCATGGCTCATGTACCGAGTGTGCCCTGTTCCCCCAGGGCAACCCCAGCCGCCCTGCCGCCCCCGCTGCTCTGCTGCCCTGCCGGCCGGTCGCCGGTATTCATCGCGTGGCACGGTCGCCGCGCGACAACACGTTGGTGAGGAAACGCATCTGGTGGTCACGGACCGCGTCGTGCCAGGGTTTTCCGGGATAGACGTTGAAGTGATCGCAGCGGTAGTGCCTGATCTGCGCTCGCGCGCGGACACCGGCCTTCATCGCGGCGTCCACCGGGACACAGCGGTCGTGGTCGGCGATCTGGAACAGCGCCGGGCAGGGTATCTGTTGCGCGAATCGAATCGGGCGGTGCCCCAACATATCCAGTGCGCTCGCGGCATTCACCTCGTTGCGCCAGGTCGGGCCCACGATGGACAGGTAATCGTCGTAGACGCCGGGAAGATTCAGCAAGGCGACTTCATCGGGGCGGCCGACGGCGGGCAGCATCACCCGCCGTTTGTGTGCTCGCGCAGCGTATTTGTCGCGCGCGGCGTGCATCAGTAGCCGGGCGGTCGTGCTGCCTCGGCGGCCCGCGGTATCGGAGGTCCGCGGATCCGCGGGCAAAGTCGGCTGCTGTTCGCGGGACAGGCTCGTGACCAGTGGCGTCAGTGCGATGGTCGCGACGAGGTCGGTGCGGCCGGCCGCGACGGCCAGTACCGTACCGCCGGCCATCGAAACACCCCAGAGCACCAATCGTTCCCGGTCGATCCCGGGCAATTGTGCGGCGGCCCGCAGTGCGGCGCGGTAGTCGTCGATCTGGCCGGCCGGTGAGACGATCTGGCGTTCACCACCGCTGCTCCCGAATCCCCGGTAGTCGAAGGCGATTACGTCCAGCCCGCCGTCGGCCAGCGGTCGCGCGAACGATTCGAGCCCGCAGTCCTTGGTGGCGGCGAACCCGTGCGCCATGACGACCGCCGGCCGCCCGGCCGCGGTCGCGAACCGATCATCGGCGGCCGGGAAATGCCAGGCATGGCAATCGATTCCGTCCGAGGGGAAGGTGAATGAGCGTGGCACGTGCCACCTCCGTATCTCGAATTACCCACCGGCGGAGAAGAATCCGCGAGCTTCGGGTGTGAAAAGTCAGCGCGTTTCGGATTCTCGGGCCGGTAGTGCCGGGCCGTGGGTCCGCGCGCGGCGGCGTCCCTGCGGCAGCTCTTCCCGGCGCATCTGCCATTCGTAGGCGTAGTAGTCGACCTGCTGGGTGTGCCGGGGCCGGTCCAGGACATGCCCGAGGTATATCTGTTCGTCGGCGGTGATCGTCGCCTCCATCTCGACGACCGGCGGCGGCCGGTACTCGCCCGCCGCATAGGCGGCGATCGTGCGGGCCTGGCATTCCACGAACGGGAACAGCGTCGGCACCGACTGGGCCAGGCCCGCGAACGCCAGATCCTCGAGACCTGGCCGGAAGATCCGCTTGTACAACCGGATCCGATTACCCGGAGCGGACAGGAACTCCGGCGCGAAGAACGGGAAACTGATGTTGTACCCCGTGGCGTAGACGATCACATCGATCTCGGCGGCACTGCCGTCGACGAAATGCACGGTGCCGCCGTCGAATCGCTCGACATCGGGTTTCGGGATCACATCGCCGGAACCCAGGCGCAACGGAAGCTCGACCGACTGCGTCCCGTGCGCGTCCAGGAACCGATGCCCCGGCTTGGGCAGACCCCACTGCTCCGGATTGCCCGCGACGAACTCGGCGACGGTGTTCACCAGCCACCGGAACACCCTGCGCGGCACATACGGCAGGGCTCCCCCGTACTTGTCGACCGGACGACCGGCCAGATACTTCGGCACGATCCAGGAACCCGATCGCGTGGACAGGTAGACGGTGTTCCGCATCGCACGCGACGACACCTCCACCGTGATGTCGGCGGCACTGTTCCCGATCCCGACCACCAGAATCCGCTTGCCCCGCATGACAATCGGATCGTCCGGATCGATGTACCGGTGCGAGTGGAGCACATCCCCGGTGAACACCCCTGGAAATTCGGGATACCGGGGATCCCAGTGATGACCGTTCGCGACGACCAGGAAGTCGAACTCGCGCGCCACACCGGCCTGCGTGTGCAACGTCCAGCCGCCGCCCTCGTGACGCTCGGCCCGGACCACGCGGTTGCCGAACTCGATCGCATCCAGCAACCCGAAACTGTCCGCGTACTCGTCGAGATACGACTTGATCTGGGAATGATGCGGAAAATCCGGATAGCCCACCGGCATCGGGAAATCCCGGAACGACAACTGGTACTTGGACGTATCGATGTGCAGCGAACGATACGCACTCGAATGCCCGTTCGGATTCCCGAAAGCCCAGTTGCCACCGATCCGATCCGACGCCTCGAAACACGTGTACGGCACCCCGTAATCCGCGAGCATCTTCCCCGCCGTCAGCCCCGCGATACCAGCACCGATGATCGCTGTCGACGGAAGCCCGGACCGCACGCTCATGACTCTCGCCCTTCAGTTCATGTGTTGCCTTGTGCGATACTAGATCCCACATTTGACACACGTCAATAATAGTTGTCGTGCGTGAATCGATTGAGGTGACCTGGATGAACGAACGTGTAGCTGTCGTCGTCGGCGGCGGATCCGGACTGGGGAAGGCCATCGCACAGGCCTTCCGTACGGAGGGCTACCGAGTGACCGTCGCGGACCGGGACGGAGCCGCCGCGAAGACCGTCGCAGCCGACATCGGCGGTGCCGCAACGACTGTCGACGTCACCGACGAGGCCGCCGTGGCGGCGCTGTTCACCGAGGTACGCGACCGCGAGGGCGCGGTGCACGCCGTGGTCAACACGGCCGGGCAGAGCAGCTGGTCACCGGTCGTGGACCACGACGTACCGCAGTGGCGGCAGATCGTCGACGTCAACCTGGTCGGGGCATTCATCGTGCTGAAACACGCCGGCCGGGTCGTGGCAGACGGCGGAGCGCTGATCTCGCTCACCTCACTGAACGCACGGCAGCCGGGAGTGGGCCTGTCGGCATACTGCGCATCGAAGGCCGGCCTGTCGATGCTGACCCAGGTCGCCGCCCTCGAACTGGCACCCCGCCGGGTGCGGGTGAACGCCATCGCCCCCGGCCTGGTGATCACACCCCTGACCGAGGGCATCCAGACGATCCCGGGCATCACCGAGGACTATCTGGAGAACACCCCGCTGGGCCGCGCCGGCACTCCGGACGAAATCGCCGGCGCCGCACTGTATCTGTGCAGCGACCACGCCGCATGGATCACCGGTGAGGTGCTCGACATCAACGGTGGCGCACACCTGATGCGCTACCCGGCACTGCACAAGCATCTCGCGGGACTGCTGTGAGTACCGCCCACGGTGACCGGTTCAGCGGCCGCAGCGCGATTGTGACCGGAGGCGGATCCGGGATCGGGGCAGCCCTCACCAGCGCGCTCACCGCGGTCGGCTGCGATGTGTGGTGCGCCGATATCGATCTCGAGGCCGCGAAGCGTGTCGTCGCCGGCCTGCCGGGGCCCGGCAGGGGAATCGCCGCCCGGCTCGACGTCACCGATTCCGCTGCCGTACAGCAACTGGTGACGGACGTGGTGTCCGATGCCGGGACCCTGGACTTCATGTTCAACAATGCCGGCATAGTGATCGGCGGCGAAACGCAACTGCTGAGCCTGCAACAGTGGAACCGAATCATCGACATCAACCTTCGCGGCGTCGTTCACGGAGTGCACGCGGCGTATCCACACATGATCGCCGCCGGTAGTGGTCACATCGTGAACACCGCCTCCGCGGCCGGGCTGATGGCTTCCGGGTTGCTCACCAGCTACTCGACAACCAAGTTCGCGGTGGCCGGCCTCTCGAACGCGTTACGTGCGGAGGCGGCACGCTACGGAGTGCGCGTCACCGTGGTGTGCCCGTCCGCTGTGGAGACCCCGATCTTGGACAGCGAGGGAGTAGGCGACTTTCCCGGTAGGCGGTTCTATCTCGACGCGGAAAAGACAAGGCGCGCATACTCACCCGACCGCTTGGCCACGGACATCCTGGCCGCGGTTGCCCGCGACGCTCCCTGGATAGTGGTGCCCAGGCGCACACACATCGGCTGGCTGATCGGCCGCATCGCCCCGGGCTTTCTCCATCGCCGGATGACGAAGTACATCCAGCAGCAACTCGGCCGGCCGAGAACCGCCTCCTAGCCCTCGGCCACCACATTATTCAGCACTGGCCGCTCGAGTTTGCACGGGTGGATGGGGGAGGGGTCAGGTGAGATCTCGGGGGTGCAGCACGATGCGGCCGTGGGTCCTGCGGTCGGCCAGGGCCCGATAGGCGTTGCGCACGGCGGAGAGCGGGTAGGTTGCGGCGATGGGGATGTGCAGGTCACCGGCTGCGGCGAGGGTGGCCAGTTCGGTCAGTGCCGGGGGGCCGCCGGCATCAATTGTTCCGAGGGATTTGACGCCCTTCTCTTTCGCTGCGCGGTAGTCGACGACGGTGTCGATGCGATCTCTCGGGATGCCGAGGTCGATTGCGAGGTCGATGTAGCCGCCGCCGACGGTGTCGATGAAGGCATCGGCTCGGTCGGTGGCGGCGAGGATCCGTTCCTGTTCGCCGTCGCCGTATCGGACGGGCCGGATGCCGTGTTGCCGGAGCAGGTCGACATGTGCGTCGCTGGTCAGGCCGATCACCGTCGCTCCGGCACGGAGTGCGAGCTGGGCGGCAGTGAACCCGACGCCGCCCGAGGCGCCCGAGATCACGATGGTCTCGCCGGGCCGGGGTTCCACCGCCCGGATGGCACCGAGTCCTGCCATCGGGGTGGTGTAGAGCGAGCCCGCCACGTCCCACGAGAGGGCTGGAGGCTTGCTCACCAGCTGGACTGCGGGGATGGCGACGAACTGGGCATGGGCGTCCCAGCTCTGGATCCAGCCCAGCACCGCGTCACCGACGGTGACGCCGGGCACGTCGGCGCCGACCGCGACGACTTCGCCGGCGAGGTCGCGATTCGGTGTGTACGAACTGCCGTGCAGCGCCGGTAACGACCCCGGGTTGAGCGCGCCGGCCTCGACCCGGACCACCACCTCGCCCCGGCCGGCCACGGGCTCGGGGACGTCCGCGAGGTAGATGCCGTCGATGCCCGAAAAACGTTCGTAGCGTACTGCTTTCATCAGGTCTCCAAGTTGTGTGAGTGATCAGGGGCAGTCGGATCGCGTGCGAGGACGCTCAGCTACGGCGCAGCAGGGGCAGGAGGATGTCGTCGACGAGATGCGCGACGAAGGCGGCATCGCACGGCTCGCCCACGACGACGATGCGATGCACGATCACCGCGGCGGCGACCTCGGCGAACAGCGGTGCCGCCCCGGGGGCCAGTCGCTCGGCCGCTCGGTGAACGAGTCCGTCGGTCATCGAGGTCTCGTCCCGCCGCAGGATCCGCCGCATCGCCTCGGCGAGTTGTGCGTCGTTGCGCATGCCGACGAACAGGGCTCCGAGCAGGCCCACGTCCTGTTCGGAGATGCTGCGCGCGAGCTCGAGCGGCCCGAGGTGTGGACCCTGTCCGTCGACGAGTACGGCAATCGAGGCTGGACGCAGCACCGGATCGCCCCGGGGGCCGGCGCATTCCGTGGCGGTCTCCGCCCTCGGTCCCGCTTGCCGTGCTCGTGGCATTCGTCGGTATCGGGTGCCGACGGATGCTCGGTAGGAGTTGGTGGAGTTGCCGTTACCGAAATCCGAAGGGCGATCCTGTTGAGCGACTGAAGAAACCGGATACCGGATCCCGAATAGTCGGGCAGATTCAGGATTTACGAGTTGTTGATATTTGGCGGCGACCGTCGAGTCGACCCCACGACCAGGGTGCCGTAACCGGCGAGTGATCATGCTCACATGCGCAATAGTCGCGAGTCTCGACGCTTTGCCGTTGTCCTCTCGAATCAGTAACGTTGTTCACCAGACCGCACGGGGGCGGTATGCCGGTCAGGCGTACTGGGCGGCGAGGCGGCCGAGGTTGACGACCCGGTTGTGACCTACGGGGGTGTTTGATCATCGAGTCCGAATCCCGTGTCCTCGCCGATCCGGAGACCGGCCACCACGACGCTGCCGCATTGCCCGCGACGATCAGGTCGGTATCGATAGGTTCACTGCTGCCGGCCGACTCGCCGCGTTCCACCGAGGTCGACGAACTCCACGTCCGCAAGTTGATGGCCGCCGGGGAACTGCCGCCGATCATCGTGCGCCGCGACACGATGCGGGTCATCGATGGTGTGCATCGCGTGCGCGCGGCCGTCTTGTCCGGCCGGACGCACATCGACGTGCGCTTCTTCGACGGCACCGCGGCCGATGCGTTCGTGCTGGCCGTGCGGTCGAATACCGGCCACGGCCTGCAGTTGTCGCATCAGGACCGGGTAGCCGCCGCGCGACGGATCATGAGAACGTTCCCGGTGTGGTCGAATCGCAGTGTCGCACTGGTGACCGCGCTGTCCGCCAAGACCGTCGCGAACATCAGGCGTACAAGCGCGGATATTCCACAGTCGAACAGCAGGATCGGGCTCGACGGCCGCACGCGTCCGGTGGATTCCACCGGCGGTCGCCGGCGGGCGGCCGTGTATCTGGAGTCGAATCCGCGGGCATCTCTTCGTGAGATCGCCTCGGCGGCAGGAATTTCGATCGGGACAGCGCGAGATGTCCGAAATCGTTCCGGTGTCACAGGAGCGACGATTCCGCTTCCCTCCGAGCAGCCGATCGCGCCCGGCTCGGTGCATCCGCTGGTCGCCCTGTACAAGGATCCGGCGTTGCGGCACAGCGAGTCCGGGCGCCTGCTGTTGCGATTGCTCGACAATCGGATGATGCTGGCCGCGCAGCGGGACCAGATCATCGCGCAATTGCCCGCTTATTCCCTTCCTGCGGTGACTGCCGCGGTGCGGCAGTGTATCGAGACGTGGGAAGCGTTCATCGGCGAATTGGACGCCTCGGCCGGTCGTACCCTCCGCGCCTCCTGACCGAGTGTCGTCGCTCGGCGTGTGATCCGCGCCGTGCGGACTCGGCTTCCGGCTGCCCGGCATCGCTACCCGCCTCCGTGCCGGAACGTGATCGCCGCCGGCGCTGTGCGTCTCGGATCGTTCGAAGACCACTTCTCGCTGTCCGAATGTCTAATAGTACGTAATCTGTTGAACAGTAGTACTGATCTCTAGGCTCGGGTGCGAGTCGAGGAGGTCGGCGATGAACAATGATTCGCCCGCACTGTTGGATCGAATGGAAGTCTCGGACGAGACCAGGAGTTGGCTGGCCAAGATCGAGCGGATGTTGCCGCTGATCCTGGAATACCGGCAACAGAACGAGAGTCAGCGGTTCATGAGCCCGGAGGTGTTCCGGGCACTGCGCGCCGCCGGAGTGCACCGCATGCTGGTCTCCCGGGAATTCGGTGGTGCGCAGATCGAATTGGCCACCGGTTCGGCTGTCGTGCAGGAACTGGCCCGGCACGATCCGGCGCTGGGCTGGCAGATGGGGGTGCAGGCGGCCATCGGCCGACTGTCGGACTACCTGCCGGAACCGACCGCCAGGAAGATGTTCCGGGACCACTCCGGAACGGTGGTCGGCTCCGTCAATCCCACCGGTCGTGCCGAGCCCGTCGACGGGGGCTATCGGCTGAGCGGTACCTGGGCCTTCGCGAGTGGCTCGGCGCACGCGGACTGGCTGGTGTGCGCGGCGATCGTCACCGAGCACGGCACGCCGCGCACGACCGCCGCCGGCGGGCCCGAGATCCGGATGTTGTTCGTGCCCAAGGACGAATGCCGCATGCTCGATACCTGGCACACGCTCGGCCTGCGCAGTACGGGTAGCGAGCACTACGAGATCTCCGAGACGTTCGTCGCCGAGGATTTCGTGGTCGATCAGGCCGACATGTTCCTGCCGCCGGCGGACCGGCCGTCGCGCGGATACGCCATCAGTTACTACGACTTCGGCTTGTTCGGGTCGGCATCCACCGCACTGGGTATCGCGCGCGGTGCGCTGGACGCGTTCAAGACCGTGGCGATTCGGAAGACACCGACGGCCGCGACCCGCACCCTGGCCGCGGGCCATGTCGTGCAGGAACGAGTGGGCCGCGCCGAAATGCTGGTTCGCAGCGCGCGGTTGATCCTGGCCGACGCCGCCTGGCACGCCGCGCGGCACGGCGACGACGGTGGTGACGCGCTCAGCGCGCTGGTCCGCCTGGCGGCCGCGACCGTGGCCGAGAACACCGTCGCCGCAGTGGATATCGCGTTCGATCTGGCGGGTACCGGTTCGATCTACGAGAACAGCATGCTGGAGCGCTATTTCCGCGACATCCATACCGCGGTCAAGCACATCACGCTGTCGCACACCAACATCGAGATGGTGGGCCATTATCTGCTCGGCGGCGAATTGAAGATGCGCCGCTGAGCGTCGAAAGTCTCGATCCACAGCGTGGTGCGATCAGTCGATTGTCCCGATTGTCCAAAGGGGTTCGGCCGGCCGGGCCCGCACGAACACAGAAGGCTCATGCTGTGGAAACCATGAAGGCTGTTCAGCTCGTCGCACCTCGTAAGACACTGCTGGTGGATGTCCCCCTGCCCGAGACGCCGGTCGACGGGCTGCTGATGAAGACCCGGTGCGTCTCCATCTGCTCGACCGACATCTCTTTCTTCGAGGGACATCTGTTCCCGTCGGAATACCCGATCATCCTCGGGCACGAATATCTGGGGGAGGTCATCGACATCGGCCCGCGATTCGACAATCCCGATATCGTGCTGGGAGATCGGATCGTGTATTGGGGGCAGACCGACTTCGGCGGGTTCGCGGAGTACCGGACGCTGCGGCCCATCTTCTCCGGCGAGGTCAAGGAGGACACTTTCTGGGCCGATCGCGACTTCTCCGACGACCGCCGGGCGGCGGCGGTCAAGGTGCCCGCCGAACTCGGTGATCTGCAGGCGTCGTTCATCGAGCCCACGACCGGAGCACTGCGGTCGATCCTGCACAATCCGCCGCGGGTCGGTGATCGGGTTCTCATCCTGGGCACCGGCCCGATCGGAATCATCGCCGGCAGTGTGATCCGGCGGGTGCTCGCGCCGAACTCGGTCGTGTCGGTGGATGTGAACCCGCAGCGCAACAGCCATGCCGAGGAGCATTTCTCGCAGCGCGCATTCCTGCCCGACGAATTGATCGACGAGGTCCCGGACAGCACCTTCGACTACGTCTTCGACGCGCTGCCGACGGTGCGGGTCGAAGACGAGCAGAAGGATCCGCGCCGGGTGGCGATGCGCAAACTGCGCGCGGGCGGAAAGTACGTGTTGTACGGGGCGTCCCAGGAGATGCAGAAATTCGATACCTGGCTGATGCTGGCCAAGGGGATCACGGTCACCTCGGCCTCCTTCGACGTCAATGCCTTCCCGATGCACAAGACCGCCAACGTCATCCAGTCGGCGATGCAGATGCTGCTCAGCAAGGTGGTCGACGGTGAGCGCCTGCTGTCGACGGTCTGCCACTTCGACGACTACGACCGCCTGACGAATATCTTCGAGACCTACCGGCACACCACCGATCTGAAAACGGTCGTCGACTTCCGTGGGTAGCCCGTCCGGATCGTACGCACGAAAGGAGCAGCCATGACGGTCGCAGCAGCCGATTTCCGCCGGGCCATGTCCCGGGTGCCGGCACCGGTCACCGTCGCCACCACGGTCGATCGCGACGGTCGGCCGTGGGGGTTCACGTCGAGTTCGTTCGGATCGCTGTCGTTGAGCCCGCCGCTGGTGCTCGTCTGCCTGGACCACGGTGCGAGCACGCACCGCGCGTTCACGACTACCGGGCATTTCCTCGTGAACGTGCTCGCCGACGGGCAGTCGGAGATCGCCCGTCGGTTCGCGACCTCCGGGATCGACCGGTTCGGCGCGGGCGATACCGAAGCAGCCGAATTCGGTCTGCCGGGAATCCCCGAAGCCGTTGTCCGAGTGGCCTGCTCGATGTATCGGATCGTCGACGCCGGTGATCACAGCATTCTGATCGGCCGGGCCGAGGCGACACATGTCGCGGATCGGTCGCCGCTGGTGTACGTCGACCGGGGCTTCGTCCTGCCCGGCAGATGAGGCCCTTGCGCGTCGCGGTGCTGGGCGACGAGCACGTGCACACCGCCGATCACCTCGCGGCCATCGCCGCCTGTGCGGACGCCGAACTCTGTCACGCGATCGACGAGGCGGACGCGGCGGTGATCTGCTCGCCGACCGGCCGCCACCGCGAATGGCTGCGGATCGCCGCGGCGTCGTGCCTGCCCGTTCTCGTGGAGAAACCGCTGGCGGCCACTGTGGCGGAAACCGCGCTGCTGGCCGCGTCGGTCCGCTCCGGGGCGGCCGTGACGGCGATGTTCCTGCGCTGCGCACCGGCACTACAGCGGGTCAGGTCGTTGCTGGCCGAAGGCGTGCTGGGCGAGATCGTCAGCGCGGAACTGCGATTCGGGCATCCCGGGCTACCGGAGCGGATGTTCGAGGGACCGGCCTCCTGGATGCTCGACCCGGTCCAGGGGGCCACCGGCGCGCTCGGCGATCTGGGCATCCACCTGATCGATCTGTTGCTGTGGTTGCGGCCCGCCGAGCCGATCTCCGTGCACGGGGCCCACCTGCGCCGGCATCCCGGTGTCGCGGTCGAGGTGGGCGGTGCGGCGCTGTGCGGCTGGGGTGCGGCGTCGGTCACGATCGAGGGCTCCTGGACATCGCGTCCCGGTGGGCTGCGGCTGCGCATCGACGGCACCCTGGACACCCTCGCGGTGCACGACGGCCGGTTGACCGTCGGCGGTGCCGTCGAACGGCACGACCCGCAGTCGGCGGGCGCCGTGACGCTGGCGTTCCTGGCCGGCCTGCGCGGTCGAACCACCTGGCAGGCACCCACCGCCGCGGACGTGCTCACCTGTGCGGCAGTGCTGGACCGGATATCGGCCGCCGCTCAGCGTGCGGCGATGTGACTGTCGCCCGGCTCGTTTCGCGCGGCGGCAGCGAGAAGTATGTCCAGCATTCCGGGAAATCTGGCGTCCAGATCCTCGCGGCGCAAGGACAGCAGATTTTCCCGCCCGGCCGGGCGCTGCCAGATGACGCCGCTGTCGCGCAGCACCCGCCAGTGGTGGGTCAGGGTGGATTTCGACAATCCGTCGAGGATGCTGCCGCACGAGCGTTCACCCGACTCGGCGAGTACTCGGACTATCTGCAGTCGCAAGGGATTTCCCAGGGCGGACAGCACGTTCTCGAGCAGGATCTGGTCGCGTTCCGGGTGCTGAGCGATCATCCGACGGCGCGGGCCCACAGCGCTTGCGCGTGCTGCCGCCCTCTCCTTCCGGTCTGTACGAGCCGGGTGAGGCGACCCGGCCGGGTAGGTTGTCCACCACTATATGCCGATCATCGGTGTATATACGTACTGTCGAACTTCCGATGCGGCGTCACCGTCTGGCCTTGACCGCGCAGCGCAGCGCATCCTTCTCCAGCACGGCCTCGATCAGCAGGCGTTTGAGCCGGGCGTTCTGCTCGCGCAGTCGTTCGAGTTCGCGATTCGCTTCGCGCTCGGCGCCGGCGTACTGACGTCGCCAGTTGGACAGCGTGGCCACCGATACCTCCAGTTCCGCCGCGATCCGGTCGCGAGTGGCGCCTGCCGCCGCCAACTCCTCCGCGCGCCGCAGCTTGCTCACGATCTCTTCGGGTGAATGCCGTTTCCTACCGGCCATGTCCGATCGCCTCCGCTCACTTTCCCGGCACCAGTTGACATCTCAGGGAACTCCCCGGCTTCGGGAGCTTGCCTTTCGGGCTATTGTACGGAAACATACGAACTATCAAACAGTTGAGCAGTCGACGATGCCTGCCCGGATCGGAAGGTTCGCGAGATCGTATGTCCACTGCACGTGTTCCCCACGCCCGGACGGCCTCCACCCGCGTACCGCGGCTGGGCCTGTCACTGACGCTGCTGGCGCTGGCGCAGCTGATCTTCTCCCTCGACATCAATATCGTGTACGTTGCGCTACCGGATATCGGTCGCGCCCTTGGCTTTTCGCAGCAGACCCAGCAGTGGGTGGTGAGCGCCTACGTGGTGTTCGCCGGGGGGTTCCTGCTGCTGGGCGGGCGGGCCGCCGACCTGCTGGGCCGGCGCCGGATGTTCGTGCTCGCGCTGGCGTTGTACGCGGTGTCGTCGCTGGCCGGTGGGCTGGCCGGCGCGCCGGCGGTCATCATCGTCGCCCGTGCGGTGCAGGGACTCGGTGGCGCGCTGCTGTTGCCGTCGACGCTGTCGCTGATCAATACGCTGTTCGAGGAGGGGCCCGCTCGCAACCGGGCGCTGGCGGCCTGGGGCGGCGCGGGTGCCAGCGGGCTGACCGTGGGCGCGTTGCTCGGCGGTGTGCTCACGCAGGCGTTCGGGTGGTCGGCGGTGTTCTTCGTCAACGTTCCGCTGGCGGGGCTGGTGGCCCTCGCGGCGCTGGTGGTCATCCCGCGCGATCCGCGCGGCCACGAGGCCCGGCGGTTCGACGTCCCGGGTGCGATGACCGCGACCGGTGGCGCCACGCTGCTGGTGTTCGCGCTGGTGCAGGGGCCGGAGGTCGGCTGGTCGGCACCGGTGATCGTCGGGGCGTTCGTGCTCGCGGCGGTACTGGTGGTGTCGTTCGTGGTGCTGGAGACCCGCGCCGCCGATCCGCTGTTGCCGTTGCGGTTGTTCCGCAATCGCAGTCTCGTCGCCGGCGTGCTCACCACGGCGATCTACATGGCGACCTTCGGTGCGCTGCCGTACTTCCTGACCGTGCTGTTGCAGAGCGTGCATGGGTTCTCGGCGTTGCAGACCGGGCTGGTGTTCCTGATTCCGTCGGTCGCCATCGCCACCGGTACCCAGCTGGGGGAGCGGCTGACCACGCGCCTGGGCACGAGCACCACCCTGTTCGCGGGCTTCGCGATCGGTGTGGTCGGTACGGCCGTTCTGGCGGTGGGCTTCTCGACCGGCGCCACGGTGGCGGCCACGGTGCCGGGCCTGATCGTGTCCGGGGTGGGGCAGGGCATCACCTGGACGGCGATGTGGATCGCTGTGGCAGTGGGTGTTTCGCCCGCCGAGCAGGGTGTCGCCAACGGGATGGCCTCCACCGCACTCAATCTCGGCAATGCGATCGGGCTGGCGGTGCTCATCGCCATCGCCGACTCGGGGCTGGCCGGGAGCAGCGGCGAACCGTTGCGGGCCGGGCTCGCGGACGGCAGCCGGGTCGCCGTGCTCCTGACCGCCGCCGGGATGGCGCTGGGGCTGCTCGTATCGCTGACACTGCTCCGGCGCAACACGTCCGTGATCGCGCGACCTCGGCAATCGGACGCGGTGCCCACCCCGGCGTCGTAGTTCGTCGTCCGGCAGCCCGCTCGCCGGCCCTATCCGCGGCGGGCGGAAAGGTCCAGGGTGAGATCGACGGGACCGAAGGTGATTCCCTCGGCCACCTCGAGACGGTAGTCGGCGGGCAGCGCGAGGTCGTAGCGCCGGAGCACGCTCGCGATGACCAGAGCCGTTTGATGCAGGGCGAATTGGCGTCCGATGCAGGCCCGCAGCCCGGTCCCGAACGGCTTGAACGAGTGTGGCGGCCGAGCCCGGACACGTTCGGGCAGAAAGCGATCCGGGTCGAAGGCGTCGGTGTCCTCGCCCCACACCGGTTCCCGGTGCAGTGCGGGCAGCAGTACGAATACCGGCTCGCCGGCCTTCATCGGGTAGCGTCCGCCGAGAACCGTGTCCTGCTTGGCTTTTCTGGAGTAGCCGGGCGCCGTCGGCCAGAGCCGCAGTGACTCGTCGATGACCCGGCGCAGATACCGGAGCTTGGCGATGTCGGCGAACTCCAGCTCGCCGACTGCCAGGACCGAATCGGCCTCCGCGCGAACCCGTTCGGCGATCTCCGGATGGGCCGCGAGGTAGTACAGGGTGAAAGACATTGCCGCGGAAGTTGTCTCGTGCCCGGCTGCGAGAAAGGTCAGCACCTGGTAGCGGATGTTGACCGGGTCCAGCACATCGGAGTCGAGCATGAGCCCCAGCAGATCGGCGCCGTGATCCCCGCGGGTTCGGCGCGCGATCACCTCGTCCACGACATCCCGCAGGTAGGCGACGTTCTCGTCGTTGCGCTCGGCCATGTGCTTGCCCAGGAAGCGGCCGGCGATCGCGGGTATGGTGACCGATCGCTGGCCGTGGTTGAGCACCTCGTCGAGCGCGACGACGAAGGGATGCGGGGTGTCGCGTTCGAACGATCCGAACGAGTAGCCGAAGCCGGCGCGGCCGATGACCTCGAGTGTGACCTTCGCCATCGACGCCGTCACATCCACCCTGCCGAGGTCCCGGGCGGACCGGTCCCAGGACTCGGTCAACCGGCCGCAGACCTCGACCATCAGCGTGTGATAGTGGCGCATCGCCGCCTGTGAGAAGGCCGGTATCAGCAGTTCGTGCGCGGTGCGCCAGTTGGGCTCGTGATTGTGCGCGGAGAGGAGCCCGTCGCCGATCAGGGGTCGCACGACCTGTAGGGCCGGTACCACGTGCTTCTCGAATCGGTTGTCGTCGGCGAGTTCGGCGACGAGTTCGGCGCCGGTGACGAAGGTGAATTCCAGGTTGAACAACCGGCGCGTGAATACCGGTCCGTGTTCTCGCGCCATGCGGGTGGACTCCTGCATGAACGAGCTCTGCAGCATCGACGTCATCGGAGGCTCTCTGTCGAACGGGTGCGGCACGGATGTTCTCGGTCGCGCAAGACCGGTCGGTACCCGATCGGGAAACCGAATATGTCCATTCGATGACACATTCGGTGCGGCACGCGAATCACGAAAAGCCCGGCAACCATTGGTTGTCTGTTCATCTCCACGACGGCATTCGATGCCGGAACCCGGATAGTTTCTGCGGCAGGAGGGTTGTCGCAGCCGGGGCGAAATCCCAAGTGACCACGTGGTTTCCGCGTGGACGTATGCCGAATCGCTGTTGTCACGGAAGAGCTCATGCGAACGTTGGAAGAATTGCTGCGGGTGCGGGTCGCCGCGGCGGCGGACGAGGTGCCGCTGGTATTCCCGAAAGCGAGCGGCGCCGTCGCCGCACCGAGTTATGCCGAGCTGTACCGGCGGGTGGAATCCATTGCGGCGCTGCTGTTACGGCGCGTGAACCGGGGCGAGCGGGTGCTGCTGGCATATCCGACCGGACCCGAGTTCGTCGCGGCCTTCTTCGGCTGCCTGGCCGCCGGGGTCGTCGCGGTTCCGGTGCCGCCACCGTTACCCGGGCCGATGAACGACCGGTTCGGCCACATCGTGGCGGACTGCGCCCCGGCGTTGATTCTGACGGTCGGCGGGTGGAGCGCGCTGTTCGACTCGGGCACGACCCCCTGGGTCGCCTCGGATATCGAGGCCACCGGTGACCCGGCGGGCCCGGCCCGGCCGCCGGCGCGGCCGGACGATCTCGCCTACCTTCAATATTCTTCGGGCACAACGGGTTCGCCGCGCGGCGTGCTGGTGACCCACGCCAATGCGCTGGCCAACTGTGCCATGCTCGCGTCGATGTTCGCACCGGAGCCGGACGAGACCACGGTCGGCTGGATGCCGCACTTCCACGACTTCGGCCTGGTCGTCCAGCTGTTGGCGCCGATCTTCGACGGCCGTCGCAATGTCGTCGTCGACCCGCTGGATTTCGTCCGCTTCCCGAAGCAATGGCTGCATCGGATCACCGAGCACCGAGCACAATTCGCGCCGCTGCCCGCCTTCGCCTGCCGGATGCTGTTGCAGCGCGTTCCGGTGGCACAGCGCGCGGATTTCGATCTGTCGAGTCTGCGGGCGGTCGGTGTCGGCGCCGACACCGTGTCCCCGGACGATCTGCGGGCGTTCGCCGACGGACTGGCCGGCGCGGGCCTGAATCCGACTGCGCTGCTGCCTTGTTACGGCATGGCCGAGGCGGTCGCGCTGGTGGCCTCCTGTCCGCCGGGCACCCCGTGGACCACGATCCGGGTGAGCCGGGACATCCTGTCGACCGGCCTACTCGTGCCCGGCTCCGGTGATCTCGCACTGATCGGCAGCGGCGTACCGGCGCCGGGCATCCGGGTCCGGATCGTCGACCCGGTCACCCGCGCCGACCGGCCGGAAGGCCACACCGGTGAAATCCTCCTGGCGGGCGACAACATCACCGCCGGTTACTGGGGACGGCCGGACCCGGCGGTGGTGCTCGACGACGTGCGCTATCTGCCCACCGGTGACCTCGGCGCGATGATCGCGGGCGAGTTGTTCGTGCTGGACCGGCTGGCGGACCTGATCACGATCGATGGCCGCGAGCACTATCCCTTCGATCTGGAACGCACGGCCGTCGCAGCGGCGGGTGTGCCGGTCCGGCGAGCGGTCGCGTTCGGTGTGGGTGACGCAGTGGAGTCCGGCGTCTCCGGCGCGGTGGGGTTCGGTGCCGCCGACGCGGTGACGCTCGTCCTCGAGGTCGACAGCGCGCAGGTGCCGCAGCCGGTGGTGACGGCGGCGGCCGTCGCCGCGGCGGTGACGGCCGGGCACGGCGTCCCTGTTCGTGACGTGACCTTCGCGGCGCTGGGCACCGTCCCGGTGACGACGAGCGGGAAGGTCCGGCGCGGCGCGTGCCGGGAGCGCCACCTGTCCGACCGGACGACGGCGGTGGCGCGATGAGTGATACCGCCGTTTCGACGGATCCGGCTGCGGGACAAGGCAAGAGGTATTCGCGGTACGCGGTGCCGTTGATCTGCCTGGCCCAGTTCATCGTCGTGCTCGACGCCACCATCGTGAACGTGGCGCTGCCCTCGATCGGCCGCGCGCTGCACGTCGGCGGATCCGGTCTGGCCTGGATCGCGGACGGCTACGTGCTGACCTTCGGCGGATTGCTGCTGCTGGGTGGCGGTCTCGGGGATGTGCTGGGTAAGCGGCGGGTATTCCTTTCGGGCATCGTCGTATTCACCGCCGCGTCGCTCGCCTGCGGGCTGGCCGGGAGCGCCGCGGTGCTCGTCGCGGCCCGGCTGTTCCAGGGCGTCGGCGGCGCGATGATCAGCCCGGCCGCGATTTCCCTGATCGCCACGATGGTTCCGGCGGGCCGGCCACGCACCGCGGCGCTGGCCCTGTACGGCGCCATGGGCGGGCTCGGCGCCATGATGGGCGAACTGCTGGGCGGCGTACTCACCGCGGAAGCGTCGTGGCGCTGGGTGTTCGGCGTCAACGTCCCGGTGGGGCTGGTGTTGCTGATCGCCGCTCCGCTGGTGCTCACCACGCCGCCGACGATCCCGCGCCGGCTCAATGTGCTCGGCGCGCTGCTCGGCACCGCCACGCTGATCACGTTCGTGTATGCGCTGATTCGAGCGGGCGACACGGGCTGGACCGACCACGGAACCCTCACGGCCCTGGCCGCGACCGTCGTGCTGGCCGCCGGATTCGTTGTCGCCGAGCGGATGTCGCAACAACCGATCGTGCCCGTGCACCTGCTCGCCAACGGCAACACCCTGCGTGCGTGCCTGACGTACCTGCTGGTGTTCGCCTTCGGCTACCCCGCCAAATTCCTGCTGACCCGGCTGTGCCAGGACGTGCTCGGCTACAGCGCATTACGCACCGGACTGCTGTTCCTGCCGGCCGGCGCTGCCATCGTGCTCGCCACTCTCGTTGCCAGGCGGGTACTTCCGCGAGTCGGTGCGTCCGCCGTCGCCTTCGCGGGCGCGGCCGTGAGTGTCGTGAGCGGACTGTGGTTGATCGAGGCCGGCCGGGACTCGTCCTACCTGGTGAACCTGCTCGTGCCGCTGATCGCGCTGGGTGCGGGCTTCGGGTGGTCGGCGGTGTCGAACACCGTGCTGGCCATGGACGGTCTGGCGCCGGCCGAGGCGGGTGCGGGGGCCGGCCTGTTCACCACGTCCGGCCAGATCGGCGGCGCGCTCGGGATCGCCGCGGCGACGTCGATCGCATCGACGATCACCACACACCGGCTGCTGTCCGGGGCAACGGTCGACGATGCACTGGTGGCCGGGTTCCGGCCTGCCTTCGCGGTCATCGCGGTACTGGCTGCCGCGGCCGCCGTGATCAGCGTCCCGTGGCGCCGGGCACGTCCGGCCGCTGCCTCAGGTTCGCCGAATTCGGTTCTCTCCTAGAAGGATTCGCACCATGCTGCTCAACGACTGGCTGTCGTGCCCCAGCGCCGACCGCGGTGTCCACATCGCCGACGGCTCGGGCGGCTGGACCTATCGGCCGTACACCGAACTCGCCGCCGCCGCGACCGCGACGGCCGCGCAGCTGCGGGACGCTCGGATCCCGCCGAACGCGAACGTGATGCTGTTGTTCGCCCGCCAAGCCGATTTCGTCGCCGCGTTCTTCGGTACGCTCAGCGCGGGCTGCACGCCGGTTCCGGTGGCCCCGCCCGCCGCCTTCGGAAACGGTGCGCGATACACCGCGCATCTGAGCACCCTCATGCATCGGTCCGGATGTTCGGCGGTGCTGGTGGACGACAGCACCGCCGCCGTCGCCACCACGACCGCCGCGACCTGTGTGCCCGCTCCCACGGTGATCCAGGTCGGCGCCGATCCGGCCGGCGCGCGGATGGAACCGGTCGGCCACCCGATCCCGGATGTGGCGCTGCTGCAGTTCACTTCGGGCTCGAGCGGTACCCCGAAAGGGGTACGGGTCACGCGGGACAACCTGTGCGCCAACATATCCGCCCTGCACCGGTGGATGCGGATGTCCGACGGCGACAGCTCGGCGCTGTGGCTGCCGCACTACCACGACATGGGTCTGATGAGCCTGCTGCTCGGGGTGACGTCGCAGATCACCCTGTGGCTCATGACACCACAGCAGTTCATCCGCGACCCGTTGCGGTGGTTGCGGTGCCTCGGGGAGTCCGGCGCGACGCTGACCGGCGGCCCGCCGTTCGGCTACCTCTACGCGGCCCGCCGCGTGCAACCGGAACAGCTTGCCGGAATGGACTTCTCACCGTGCCGGGTGGCCGTGCTCGGAGCCGAGCGGATCGACCCCGCCGCGATCGCCGAGTTCGCCCGCGCGGTCGAGCCGTTCGGATTCCGCACCGCCGCTCTGATGCCCGCGTACGGCATGGCCGAAACCACGCTGATCGCCACCGGCGTCACCGTCGGCGCCGAATCCCTCATCCGCGAACTCGCCACACCCACGGTCCGGATCGGCGAACCGGTGAAATTCGGGGCTACCGGAATCCTCGGTGCGGACGCACCGGGCACCGGAACCTGGTTGACCGAATGCGGCACTCCCGCAGCCGGTATGCGGGTGGAGATCATCGACGAGACCGGAAACCCGCTGCCCGAGGGATATCTCGGCGAGATCCGGGTGCACGGGACGTCGGTGACCGCCGGCTACCACCACATCGACGCCGAGCCCGGCGGCCCGGACGACCGCTTCGCGGACGGCGCTTTCCGCACCGGCGATTCGGGTGTTCTGGTCGAGGGCAGCCTCTTCGTGATCGGCCGCATCGGCGACAGCCTCAAGGTCCGGGGCGCGGCGGTGCACGCCGAGGACGTGGAATTGGAGATCGCCCGCGAACTCGGCCTCGTCACGAGCCAGGTCGCTGTCCTGCTCGGCACCCTGGACCTGGTCGACACCGCCGTGATCGTCGTGCAGGCGGACCTGGACGACGAACTCGTGTCCCGCATCACCACGCTGATGTCGGCCCGCACCTCGGACGCCGTGGCCCTGGTGATCGTGCGGGCGACCTCCGGGGCGATCCAGCGCACGTCGAGCGGCAAGCCGCGCCGCCGGGTCATGTGGCAGGTGGTCGCCGACGGCCGGCTGCCCGGCACGCTCGTCCATACCAGCTGGCGGGATGTCGCGCACACCGCGCCACCCTGGGAAACCGACACCACGACCCACTCGGACGGAGACGCCGCATGAGCGCAACCGATCTCATCGACGACCTGGACAACGCTCTCACCGTCGAGTCGGCCCCCGGCCGCACCGGCGATACCTCCGGCGCGCGTGCGCTCTACGACCGCTGGGAGAATCAGCACTGGGCCGTGGCCGCGCTGGATTTCGACCGCGACCGGGCGGTGTGGGAGCAACTCGGCCCGCATCATCGCGCGGAATTGCTGGGTGCCCTGGCCGAAATAGAGGTCGGCGAGATATCGGTCACCGCCACGCTGAGTTCCCTGGTGGAGCATGCGGGCGCCGAAGCCGATCAGCTGTATCTCGCCACCCAGCTGGCCGACGAGGCCCGGCATGTCCTGTTCTTCCAGACCTACCTCGACCGCGTCACCGGGGTGAATTCCGCGTCCGAACTCGCCGCCATGCGAACCCGGACGGACTACGGCCACTACTTCGACCCCGAGTTGCGCCGCGTCACTCGTGCGGTGCACACCAGCGGTGGCGACCCGATCAGCTGGTGCACGGCCTCGGTCTACTACCACCTCGTCACCGAAGGCGTGCTGGCCGTGACCGGCCTGCGCACCAACCGCCGGCGAGCGAAAGCGCTCGAACTGCACACCCTCGACGAGGGCCTGACCAATGTCACCCGCGACGAGTCGCGGCACATCTCGTTCGGCGTCATGGCGGCGCGGCGGGCCGTCGCGGCCGGGCTGGCCGAACCGCTCGTCGCGGCGTATCTGGACGCGGTCCGGCTCGCCGCGATCGTGCTGGTCGCGCCGCACACCAGGCTGCACGTCCCGATGATCCGGGCGGCGTCGAACTTTCGCGCGATGCAGTTGCGCGACGCGTGGTCGACGGCACGGGATCGGGCCGTGCGGCAATTGAGCAGCATCGGCCTGGAACAGCACGGGCCCGACGCCGCGGCCGCCTTCGACGCCGGCGTCGAGTCGGGACTCGACACCTATGCCGAGACGTGGGGCCGACCGCATCTGGTCCGGCTGACCGACGTCTGAGAATCCGAAGTCACGACATCAGGAGGACACCATGAACGACAGCATCTCGACGCGGGTGCGCGCCATCGTCGGCCGACTGGCCAAGGTCGACCGGGAGATCGGCAGCGACGATCGTCTCATCGAGGATCTCGGACTGAGTTCCATGGCGCTGGTGGAACTGTCGGTCGCGCTGGAATCCGAATTCGACCTGCAGCCGGTCGACGGCGACGTGGCGCCGGTGGATCTGGTCACCGTCGCCGATCTCGAAAAGCTCATCGCGGCAGCACAATCCAGCACCGCACCGACGATGTGACCCGGACCGTGGTCAGCGCCCCGCGACCGGTTTCCACGGCGAATCGGTCAGCGGGGCGCTCCGCGAAATGCCTCGTTGTCCGGCTCCCGAGACGGAGCCCCGCGGTCCGGGCGCGTATCGCCGGGCGAGTTCGGTTGCTCGCCGGACCCCGCATTTCACAAGAGATGATCATGAAATACCGTGATCGCAAAGCTGGAAATATTGTCCCGGGGCGGATCGGTATCGGGTTCTTGTGACGGCGATTGGTCGAGATGCCCGCCTCGCTGTGAGATATACAGGTGGTACCGCCGCCCATCTGTGAACGATTGACATCCAACCGAGTCTTTGTAAAAATCTTTCTCAGTAATCAGTAACCAGGTTACACCAGTTCGGAACCGCAGCAGGCGCGAGTTTCGGTCAACGGTTTCGCGGCCAGGCATGCGCGGCGAAGAAAGATTTCCAACCGAATTCAGATTATCGGACAAGGCGAATGAACGACGTATCGACATTCAGCGAAGAATTGTCACGTCCAAGGTGGCCGTACTCGGATACGGTGATCACACCGGAGAGTCGGGGTTTGCGGTTCGGCGGCAAGTACGCCGACGTCGCGGCCCTGAGTGCAGGCGACCCCACCATACTTCGTCCACATATCGACGAGGAAACTCGTCGTCGCGTGGCGGCGATGCCGGCAGCGCGACACGGGAACGCGCTGGTGTTCGGTGCGAACGGGTTCGTGGGCGCCCATCTGATCGGCCGTTTGAGTCGTGACGCGTCGATCGAGGAGGTGCAGGCCGTCGTACGGTCGAACGCCGAGCAGACCGCGGGTCAGCGGTTGCGGACCACGCTGGACCGCTACGCGATCGACGTCGATATGACCAAGGTGCGGATCGTCGAGGGCACCCCGACTCGGCGCCGATTCGGGTTGAGCGATTCGGATTATATCGACCTGGCGCACAAGGTCGGCTCGGTGTTCAACTGCGCCAGCTCGACCGACTACACCGAGAGCTATCTGGACCTTCGCAACGACTGGGTCATCAGTCTGCTGCGGATGCTGGAATTCTCGGTTACCTCGTCGCGTAAACATGTCACCTATCTCGGAAGTATCGGTGCCCATCTGTACCAGAAGCCCGACGATTTCCGCCGTCCTGATTCGTGGTGGTACTCCGGGTATGCCCAGATGAAATGGGTGAATGCCACGCTGCTCGGGTGGCTGGCGAACTCGGAAACGTATTCGGTCACCTTGTGCGAGGCACCCTATGTGCTCGGTGGTACGGATTATGGCCTCGACCCCGGGCGGGTGTACACCTTCTGGCGGATCGTCGAGTTGGCCATCGCGGTCGGTGCGATCTGGGACGGGCCGGGTATGAATTACGTTCCCGTCGATGTGCTGTGTGAAGTGATGGCCGCGAACGCCTCCGCGGCTCGTCCACAGGCCCGTCTGGTGCCCAGCAATCCCGAGAGCTACGGCCACGACCTCTATGCCGAACTCCTCGGCCTGGAACTGGTCAGCTGGGACGAATTCGTCGAGCGGGTGACCTTGCGTATCTCGCCGAAATTCGCCAGGACGATGCTGTCGGACAACATCGACAAATTGATGCGGCTGGTGCACAAGCCCGAAGCGATTTTTCCGCCCGGCTACGACACGTCGTGGTGCGACAACCGCCGGCTCTTCGAGCTCTATTTCCGGAAGGCCGAGCTGCGCACCTCGATCCCTGTTCCGGCGAGATGACCGAGTACGAGAACGAGCCGTCGTCGGTTCCGTCGCGCGATGCGCTGCGCGCCGGTGAACTGCTCAATTTTGTTCTGTCGCTGGGCTTCTACGTGGTATGCGGTGCGATAGCGCTGTTGCCGAGGAGCATGCGGGCCCGGCCGCTGGAATCGTTCGTCGGCTGGTCGGAGCGAGTGGACGAGAGCCGATACCGATGATCGCACAACAACGCCGCGTGATCGCGTGGGCCGTCGCCGCTTCGGTATTCGGATCGGGATCGCTCTACGTGTTCTGGCGAACCCGGTTCTTTTTCCGGGATCCACCGCGACGGCCGCCGGCCGATCCCACGGCGATCGTCGCGCCGGCCGACGGAGTGGTCACCTATGTCAAGCGGATCGACGGCGGTGAGATACCCGAGGCGGTGAAGAACGGACGGACCATCCCACTGACGGAATTCACCGGTGTCGGGACCGTATCGGACGGCTACCTCATCGGTATCTACATGACCGAATACTCGGTGCATCGTAATCGCGCGCCGATCGCCGGCACCATCTGTTTGCGTCGGCACCGCGCCGCCGCACCGTTCAATCGGTCGATGGCGCGGATCGGTGCGAATGTGATCGCCGGCCGTACCCCTTACGACGAGGGGTGCGATTATCTGCTGACCAACGAACGTCTGACCATCGGTATCCGGCACACCAGCGGTGCGGTCGTGCTGGTGACCCAGATCGCGGACCTGTGGGTCAACCGGATCGTCGCCCGGGTGCGCGAGGGGGACGACGTCACTCGTGCACAGCAATACGGCATGATCCGTTTCGGTTCCCAATGCGATGCCTTCCTGCCGGATGAACTGGTCACCGAGATCGCCGTCCACCCGGGTCAATATGTCTTCGCGGGCAAAACCGCGCTGGCCACCTCCACGGTGTCGGTCGCCGGGGACAGATCGGAAGATGAAGCGTCGTGATCACCGTACACAGTGTCGATTCGGCACGGGACTGGGCCGAATTCCGCGGCGTCGGCGAGCGGATCTATCAGGGCGATCCGTTTCCGACCCCGGACGAGACGATCGATATCGATCATGTATTGATCGATCCGCCGGCCGCGATGGCGGCCGGCCGGTGCGTCCGGGCATTCATCGCCAGGGACGGGAATATCGCCGTCGGTCGTATCGCCGCGATTCACGATCTGAGCTTCACCGAGTACACCGGGGAAAGTATCGGTTTCTTCGGATTCTACGAGGCGGTCGACCAGCAGGAGGTTGCCGATGCATTGCTGAATGCGGCGAGGTCCTGGCTGGCCGAGCGGGGTCTGGCGGCGGTCTACGGGCCGCTGAGCCCGTCGATGTTCTACAGCGCCGGTATCGTTGTCGACGACGAGCCGAAACCGCCTCTGGTGGGCATGCCCCACAACCCGCTGTACTACGGCAGCCAATTCGAGAAATGGGGATTGGTCGGGGTCAAGGACTTCTACAGCTATCGGTTCGACCCCTCTCTCCTGTTCACCCATCCGGCGTTCGCACGCCACCGGCAGCTGCACGAGAAGGTCCGCGCCCGCTCCGGTGTGACGTTTCGATCGATGAAGTACCGGACGCTGCGGCGTGATACGAGGATCGTCGCCGACCTGTACAACAAGACATTCGTCGACTTCTGGGGTTACTCGCCGTTGTCCGCGGCCGAGTTGTTCGACCTGCTGAAACTCATGCTCCCGGTTCTGGATCGCAAACTCGTTCTCCTCGCGGAGTTGGAGGGCAGGCCCGTCGGATTCCTGATGGGTATTCCCGACGTCAATCAGGCCGCGGCGCGTTCGGCGCGGTTCTCGTCGCGATGGCTGCGCGACCTCGGCACCCTGTGGCAGCTGAAGCGGCCCGGTCGGCACAAGGTCGTCGATACGGTCCGGGTCGACATGCTGTTCGTCGATCCCGAATGCCCGGATCGGGCGGTGGCGCCACTGCTGATCATGGAATTGAGCCGGCGAATCAAGGACAAGTTGTACGAGAATGTCGAGGCGGCGCCGGTCCTCGACGACAGCACGTGGATGAAAGGCTCGGTCCTGACCCGCATCCAGAATTCGCCGCACCGGGTGTACAGGATATACGGGTGTGATACCGACCCGCAGCGTGCCCGCTGATGAGCGCTACGCCGCCGGCACCGGGTCGCGCACACGATTCCCGGCGCTTCGGTTATCGCTGGGGGCGGCTGGTCGCTCGCTATCGATGGCTCGTTGTCGCCGCGTGGGCGATGATCGCGATCGGGTCCGCGCTGGCGTACCCGGCGTTGGAGAACAGCCTGGTGGGAGTCGACTTCTCGGTCCCCGCCGCGGAATCGAGTCGGGCCGATCGGCTGGTCGGCGAGCATTTTCGCTCGTTCGGTTCCGAGCAACTGGCTCTGACGTTCACCTCCACGACCGACACCGTCGACCACGCGTCCTATCGCGCCACGGTCGACGCGGTGGTCGCGGCAGTGCGGGCCACCACCGGCGTGGTGGGGGTGATCGATCCGTATCAATCGTCGAATTCGCCGCTGATATCTGCCGACCGGAGTTCCGCAGTGGCATTGGTGGGTATCGGCGGCGGCCCCCGCGAGCGCATCGACATTTCGCATCGGCTGCACGGACTGCTCGACGAACACACCCAGGGTGACGTGTCGGTGGCGCTGACCGGCTATTCACCGATGACGGTGGACCTGACCACAGTGGAATCCGCGGACGCGACGCTGGCCGAGAGCATCGGCATTACCATCGCGCTCGCCGTGCTCATCCTTGCCCTCCGCGGACTGGTCGCCGGCGTCGTGCCCTTGGCGGTGACCGGCCTGGGTCTGCTCGCGGCATTCGGGTCGTTCGCCGCGATGTCGAATTTCCTGAGCTTCGACACCTTGGTCACCACGGTCTCGTCCATGATCGGGCTGGGGCTGGGCATCGACTATTCCCTGTTCGTGGTCAGTCGATTCCGCGAGGAATTGGGCACCGGCGGTGCGGCACCGCCGCGGGAACGTGAGCGGATCGACCACGCGGTCGCGACGGCCACCGCGACAGCCGGTCATACGGTCGCGATATCCGGTCTCGTGGTCATGATCGCGCTCGGCGCCCTGACCATCGTCGATGTCACCGCGGTCCGCAGCATCTCCCTGGTCGTGGCCGTAACCGTGGTGTGCGTGTTGCTGGTCGCCTGGACGCTGTTACCCGCGGTGCTGGCGATCCTCGGCGCCCGCGTGAACGCGCTCGGCCTGCCCGGACGGTCGCGGCCCTCGGATTCCGGCGCCGGTCCGGAGCCGGGCCGGCTCTGGTGGTCTCGATGGGCCGAGCACGTGATCGGGCGAGCGTGGCGATACACGGCGCTGGCGGCGTTGGCGCTCATCGTGTGCATGATTCCCCTCGGATGGATTCGCTACGGCGTCGATATCGGAGCGGATGCGCTCGCCGAGCAGTCCAGCGGACGAGCCGACACGATCCTGACCGAGAAGTTCGCGCCGGGCACCGTCTCGCCGATCACCGTCGTGCTGAGCGGCCACCACGACTCGCCCCTGACCCGAGCGCAACTACAACAGGCCCTGACCTTCGAGAATCAGGTGCGGCGCGATCCTCGTGTCGCCTACCTCCAGATCGAGCAGAACGACGGCCGCATCCTGGTTGTCGTCATCGCCTCGGTTCCCATCGATTCGAACGCGGCCACCGAACTGATCGTCTCGCTCCGGCAGGACGCGGCGCAGCTGACCGCGAACGGCGGACCCGATATCGCGGTGGGTGGGACCACGGCATTGGTCGTCGACGCAACTGCGGAGATCTCGGCGAAAATGCCCTGGGTCATCGTGTCGATTCTCGCCTTCTCCTTCGTCTATCTCGCGCTCGTCCTGCGTAGCGTCATCATTCCCGCCAAAGCCGTGCTGATGAATCTGCTGGTCACAGGTGCGGCGGTGGGGCTGACGGTCGCGGTGTTCCAATGGGGATGGGCCTCGGACCTACTGGGTTTCCACAGCGTCGGCTTCATTCAGGTCTATCTGCCGGTCACGGTCTTCGCGGTCGTCTTCGGGCTGTCGATGGACTACGAAGTGTTCCTCATCGGCAGAATGCGTGAAGAATTCCACCGCACCCGCGACAACGACGCCGCGATCGTCGAGGGAATCGAACATACCGCCCGTCCCATCACCGCCGCCGCATCGATCATGGTCGCCGTATTCGCCAGTTTCCTCACCGCCGATGTCCTCGAACTCGAGCAATTCGGCTTCGCCCTGGCCGTGGCCGTCCTCTTCGACGCGGTCGTGGTCCGGATGATGCTCGTGCCCGCCATGATGAAACTCTTCGGCAAACGCAACTGGTGGCCCGGCACAGCCATCGACAACGCGCGCGCAGCCCGGACCGAGGACGCTCGATCCGACGCCGGCGACGGGAATATCGGATCGATGATCCGGTGACTGCTCAGTAGGCGGGTTCGTTGCGGACGATGATCAGCGAGGTGATCGTGTCGTCGCAGACGGTGAAGTAGCTGGTCATGATCAGGTCGCCGGGCAGGGTGGTCTTGTCGTATTCGCCGTCGTAGCGGGCGCGCACGATCTGGTCGCCGTAGTGGTCCACGACCTCGAGCACCTCCAGGGTGACCTTGTCGCCGACGATCTCCTTGGCCAGCCAGCGGCGGATGGCCGCACGGCCGCGGAATTCGCGGCGCACATCGTTGACGAACGCGTCCTCGGCGAAGGTGGCCGCGATGGCGTCCTCGTCGAAGGTGTTCACGGCGCGGATGTGCTCGGCCAGGATCGGCAGCAGTGCGGTCTCGGACATGAGGTCGGCCTCCTTGATGCGGGGTGGCGGGTCGCCGTGCGGCGGCCCGGTCACCACGGTGGCCGCTGCGGTAACCGGAGGGTCAACACCGGATCCGCGGGTTGACCCTCCGGTAGCGGGAGGGTCGATACTGGCGCTGTGAAGCAGGCATTGACGGTCGGGGACTTCTCCCGCGTGACCCATCTGAGCGTCAAGACGCTGCGGCACTACCACCAGGTCGGCCTGCTGGACCCGGACCGGGTCGATCCCGTCACCGGCTACCGCCTCTACACCCCCGAGCAGATCCCCACCGCGCAGGTCATCCGCCGGCTACGGGACCTGGACATGCCCATCCCCGACGTCAAAGCCGTCCTGGCCACCACGGACGCGACCGCGCGCGGCGAGGTGATCGCCGGCCACCTGGACCGGCTGGAAACCGAACTGGACCGGACCCGTTCCGCGGTCGAGTCCCTGCGCAACCTGCTGCGGCGACCGGCCGCGGCCGCGGCCATCGAACACCGCACGGTGCCACCCGCGGCGGCCGCCGCGATCACCGCCGCGGTGGACCGCGCCGATCTGCTGGCCTGGTGGCACGGCGCGCTCGGCGAACTCCACGCCACCGTCCAGGCCCAGAACCTCGACCCGACCGGTCCCACCGGCGGCCTGTACGCGAGCGAGATCTTCCAGGACGACCACGGCGAAGCCACCGTCTTCGTGCCGGTCCAGGGACTTGTACGTGCCGTGGGCCGCGTCGAATCCTTCCTCGTCCCGGCCGCCGAACTCGCGGTCATCACCCACCACGGTCCACTGGCCGACGTCGACCTCACCTACGGCGAACTCGGCGCGTACACCACCCGCCACGAGATCAGCGTCGCCGGCCCACTACGCGAGTACTACCTGCTCGATGCCCGCCACACCCGCGACACCACCCGATGGACCACCGAGATCGGCTGGCCCATCTTCCGGGCCGAACACGATCGATGACCGCGTCGGGGTTGGGCACCCCGTCGGGTTCGCGACTGTGTCGCTGGTGACCGACGTCGATTCGCAGATGAAGACCTTTCCGGTCCGCCGTTCGTTCCCGGCGCTTTTTCTATTCCTGCAGAATCGCCAGCACTCGTTCCGCGCGCGCCAGATCAGCGCTGTACGCCAGCGGATACCGTGCCGCCAGTTGCCGGTAGGTTTCGACGGCTTCGGCGGCGGCGGCCGAGCCCTCTTGCCGTCGGCCCACATCACCGAGCCGGATCGCAAGGTTGTTCACGCTGGCCGCGAGGTTGGGCAGGTGGGCGGCGGCGTTGGCTGCGGCCAACCGGCGATAGATGTCGACGGCTTCGGTGGCGGCGGTCAGGCCTTCTTCCGGTCGGCCCACATCGCCGAGCCGGTTTCCGAGGTTGTGCACGCCGGCCGCCAGGTTGGGGGAGTAGGCGTCGGGGTTGGCTGCGGCCAACCGGCGATAGATGTCGACGGCTTCGGTGGCGGCGGTCAGGCCTTCTTCTCGTCGGCCCACATCGCCGAGCCGGTTTCCGAGGTTGTGCACGCCGGCCGCCAGGTTGGGGGAGTAGGCGTCGGGGTTGGCTGCGGTCAACCGGCGATAGATGTCGACGGCTTCGGTGGCGGCGGTCAGGCCTTCTTCTGGTCGGCCCACATCGCCGAGCCGGATCGCGAGGTCGTTCACGCCGGCCGCGAGGTTGGGCAGGTAGGCGTCGGGGTTGATTGCGGCCAACCGGCGATAGATGTCGACGGCTTCGGTAGCGGCGGCCAAACCCTCGTCCCGCCGCCCCACATCACCGAGCCGGATCGCGAGGTTGTGCACGCCGGCCGCGAGGTCGAGGAGGTAGGCGTCCGGGTTGACCGCGGCCAACCGGCGCCGGATTTCGACCGCTTCGGTGGCGGCGGTCAGCCCTTCTTCTCGGCGGCCCATATCACCGAGCCGGATCGCGAGGTTGTGCACGCTGGTCGCGAGGTCGGGGAGGTAGGCGTCGGGGTTGGCGGTGGCCAACCGGCGGTAGGTTTCGCCGGCTTCGACGGCGGCTGCCAGGGCACCTTCCCGGTCACCCAGGTCACCGAGCCGGTTCGCGAGGTTGTGCACGCTCATCGCGAGGTCGGGGAGGTAGGCGGCGGGGTTGGCCGCGGCCAACCGGCGATAGATGTCGACGGCTTCGGTGGCGGCGGTCAGGCCTTCTTCTCGGCGGCCCATATCGCCGAGCCGGACCGCGAGGTTGTTCACGCTGGTCGTGAGGTCGGGGAGGTACGCGTCGGGGTCGGCGGCGGCCAGTCTGCGCCGAATGTCGACGGCTTCGGTGGCGGCGGTCAGGGCCTCTTCCCGGCGACCCAGGTAACTGAGCCGGTTCGCGAGGTTGTGCACGCTCATCGCGAGGTCCGGGAGGTAGGTGTCGGGGTCGGTGGCCGCCAACCGGCGCCGGATTTCGACGGCTTCGGCGGCGGTGGCCAGGGCCTCTTCGCGCCGGCCCAGGCCACCCAGATAGACCGCGAGGTTGTTCACGCCGGCCGCGAGGTCGGGCAGGTAGGCGTCGGGGTCGGCCGCGGCGAGTCGGCGCCAGATTTCGACGGCTTCGACGGCGATCAGGGCCTCTTCCCGGCGACCCAGGTAATTGAGCCGGACCGCGAGGTTGTGGACGCTCATCGCGAGGTCGGGGAGGTAGGTGTCGGGGTCGGTGGCCGCCAACCGGCGTCGGATTTCGACGGCTTCGACGGCAGCGGCCAAGGCGTCCTCCCGCCGACCCAGGTCACCCAACCGGACCGCGAGGTTGTTCATTCCGGTGGCGAGGCGGCTCTGGTCCTCGGGGGTGGGGTTGCTGATGCGGCGATGGTGCGCTGTCAGCGCACGGGTCACCGACACTGCGGCGGGAAGCAGTATCCGAGTTTTGCGGGGGAGGCTGTTGTGGATCCGGTTGAGGGTGTCGATGCCGAGGTGCGGGTCGGTGGTGAGCTGGTCGACGGCGGCCAGGAGCGGGTCGGGGGCCTCGACGCGGGTGGCGATGCGGATCGCGGCGGGCATGAGGGTGTCGGGGTGGCGGGTGCACCAGGCGGTGATCCGTTCGCTCACACCGGGTGTGAGGGCAGGGTGCGTGGCGGCGCGGACGCAGACGGTGAGCAGGTGGTCGGTCTCGGTCTCGGTGAGAGTGCCGCCGGTGGCGAGGATTTCGATGAGGCAGGGGCGGGCCGGGTCGAGGACGAGTCGTCCGACCAGCCGCTCGGCCACCCGGTCCGGCGCCAGCCCCGCGAACACTCCCGGCGCCTGCCCGGGATACAGGCTCATCAACCAGCCCCGGACTCGCCCGCGCAGCACGGTGGATTGGTCGGCAAGGTCGGGGATCCGGGCCAGCACAGTATCCAGGTCCTGGTAGGTCTGGGGGTTGAGGACGGCGGTGGCGGCGATCAGATCTTTCACCACGGCCGGGCCGAGGACGGCCACACCGTGGAAGATGGCGGTCGTATCCCAGTAGCGGCGCTCGTGCGCGAGGAGCTGGTCCTCCAACTCCCCGCGCCGCGCCGCCTGGGCGGGCTGCCCTGCGGTGGTCGCGTCGAGGAGTGTGACCAGCGCGGCCATCTGCACACCCAGTACAGTCGCCGCCGGCCCGAACTCCGGTATCGGGCCCGCGGTGACCGTCTCGGCGGCGACTGTCCAGCCATCGTGACCTGGGCCGGTGGTGTCCAGACGAGGCAGTGCGGCGGCGAAGGCGCGGACTGCGGCCCGGTAGGTGTCCTGCTGGGCTGTGGCGGTGGTGTCCAGTGGTTCCAGGGCGGTGGTGTGTGCCTGGTGGAGGAGTTCGGCGGCGGGGTCGCTACCGGCGGCTTGTTCCTGCCATTCCCCGGTGACCCGCGCCAGCAGCACCACCTTCACCGGCACCCCGCTCGTGGTGCCGGCGAGGGTGTCGAGCAGGTCGGCCAGTTGGTCGGTGCGGGTTTCGGCGTAGTCGACGACCACCAGCAGCGGTGCTTCGGCGACTCGGGCGAGCGGGCGCAGCCGGTCATGGCCGGCGCGGGGGTCCAGCCACAGCACCGCCCACCCTTGTTCGGCGAGTTCCTCACCGAAGTAGTGGGCCAGCCGGGTCTTGCCCTGCCCGCCGGGCCCGTGCAACAGCCAGACCCTCGGCCCGGGTTCGGCCGCCCATGAACGCAACTCGGCGAGTAGTTGTTCGCGGCCGTGGAAGGGGACCACCGCGCGGCGCGCGGTGAGCAGACCCGCCGGAGTCCGTGCGGGGGTGGCGCGCAGCGGGGACTGCAGGTCCATCAACTCCTGCAACTCCACCGGCTCCCACCGCACCCCGACCCCGTGCCCGGCGGCGATGTCCAGGAATCCCGGCTCGCGCAGCAGCAGGGACACCGGTACCGCGGCAAGCGCGGCGTGCCCGCGATGGGCCGGGCCGGTGGCGACTACGGCGGTCAGCAGGTCCCCGCAGAACACCGCCGCCCCGGAGATCCCCCGCCACGGCGACCCGGTCCCGTCGTCCGGGGGGTGACCGTCGAGTTTCACGATGTACCGGTCACCGATGTAGCCGTCGCCGGGGTTGATCGTGCCGGTGGGCTGCTCCACCTCCGCCGCCGCCCCGGCCCGCTGCACGAACTCCGGCAAACCCCATGTCACACAACGGATCCCGGGCTCATGCGTGACGGTACGACCCCACACGACCGGTCCGGGTTGCGAGTCAGGCCAGTCCGGGGCGGTCACCACCACCAGGGCCGCGTCGGTCCGGGCACCGGCGGTACCGCACCACGCCACAGTCGCGGTGAATCGTCCGGCCCGGCCGGGCCGGAACACCGTCACCTGGTCCGTGCCGGGACCGGTGACGTGAGCGGAGGTCAGCACCAGCCGCGGCGCGATCAGATACCCCGACCCCGCTGCCGCACCGGATACCGCGACCACCCGATCCCACCGCATAAACCCTGTCCTCCCCTGAGGGTGGTGGTCAGCGGCCGGTGTGCCCGAACACGTCGCCGGGTCCGCGGTCGTGGTCGTCGCTGCCGACGAGCACGTCACCGCCGCCACGGTTCTTCGGGGTCAGCGTGATCGTGACCTTCTGCTTCCGGGCCCGCGAGCCGCCGGCTTCGACGTCGCCGGTGACCACCCACGCCTTGAACCCCGCCTTCGCCTTCGCATCCGCACGCAGCTCGACCTCGAACGACAACTCGACCGGGCCCACCACGAACCGCAGGTTCTCGTCCGCGCCGCGTGCAACCGCCGCCAGCAGTTCGTCCCGGATCGCGGCGACCGCGTCCCCCAACTCGATATCCATACCGCACCCATCGACGCTCCGAACCGCCACGCTACACAACACCCGCCACGGCCGAAAATGTTGCCGGAACACATGTTTCGCCATATGACACCGACCGTCAGGTATGTCGGTGTGCGGCGCGTTCCAGTCGTGCGGCGAGGTCGGCGGCGTCCGGGTCCATCGGTCGTGTCGTGCGTCGATGTCGCCGAGGCGGCGGTCGGTACGGACTCCTGTGCCGGACGGTGGATGCTCCCGCGGGGTCAGCCGAGTTGGGTGGCGGGGCGGAGGAGGATCTCGTTGATCACCAGGTGCCGGGGGCGGGAGAGCGCGAAGGCGATGACTTCGGCGATTTCTTCGGGTTTGACGGTGGCGGCGTCGTAGCCCTGTTGTACGGCCTGGCGGGTGGCTTCGTGGGTGATGTGGGTGGGCAGTTCGGTGTCGACGATGCCCGGTTCGATCAGGGTGACGCGGATGTCGGGCAGCAGTTCCTGGCGCAGCGATTCGGACCAGCCGTTGAGGCCCCATTTGGTGGCGGCGTAGACGCCGTTGCCGGCCCGCGCGGTGCGGCCGGCGACGGACGAGATGTTGACGAGGTCGCCGCCGCCGGACTCGAGCTGGCTCAGGAATACCTCGGTGGCGGTGATGGCGCCGAGCAGGTTGACCTCGATCATGCGGTGGTAGTCGTCGCGCTGTTCGGAGGAGAAGGGGCCGAGCAGCATGGTGCCGGCGTTGTTCACCAGTACGTCGGCGCCGCCGAACTCGTCCTGTACTCGGCCTGCCGCGGTGACCAGTTCGCCGCGGTCGGTGACGTCGGCTCCGATCGCGAGTGCGCCGTCGCCGAGTTCGGCGGCGAGAGCGTCGATGCGGTCGAGTCGGCGGGCCAGCAGTGCGACCCGGTATCCGTCGGCGTGGAGGGCTCGGGCGGTCGCGGCGCCGATTCCGCAGGATGCGCCGGTGATGACCGCTACGCGGCCGGGGGTGGGCTCGGGCATGACGGATTCTCCTTCTTCGTGGGGTGTGCCGGTCTGATGGTTCGCCGCGGGTGATTCCGGACCCGGTCGAGGTGCGAGGTGTTGCCCGGACCGGTCAGTCGGGGGCGGCGTTCTCGCTGTGGCGGGTGGCGGCGAGGCTGCCGAGCAGGTGGATGCGTTCCTCGGTGGGGGATCCGGGTTCGGTGGTGGCGGCGAACAGGGTCCAGCCGGGGGTGTCGGCCAGTTCCATTGCCTGGTAGGCGAATTCGAGGTCACCGACGTCGGGGTGGTGGATGCGTTTGATCCCGGTGCGATGGAAGCGGACGTTGTGCGCGGACCAGCGGTAGCGGAAATCGTCACTGCGAGTGACGAGTTCGCCGATCAGGTCGGTGAGTGCCTTGTCGAGTGGGTTGCGGCCGGCGGTGGCACGCAGGGTGGCGACGATGTCGTCGGCGCCGCGAGCCCACTCGGGGTAGTAGGTGCGCGCGGCGGGATTGAGGAACATGAAGCGCGCGTTGTTGTTTCGGTTGGACGGATCCTCGAGCAGTGGCGAGAGCAGCGCGCGGCCCAGCGGGTTGGCGGCGATGAAGTCCATGCGCTGATTGCGGACCCAGACGGGAGTGCCGGTGATCGCGTCGAGGAAGCGTTGCAGCGCCGGGGGCACCTTGTCGGTGGAGCCGGGACCGCTGCGGCGGGTGGGCTGCGGCCGCAGGCGGCCGGCGCGGGTGAGATCGTGCAGGTGCCGGGTTTCGGCGACGTCGAGCTGTAGTGCCCGGGACACGGCGTCGAGGACGTCGTCGGAGACTCCGGTCAGGTTGCCGCGTTCCATACGGGCGTAATAGTCCACGCTGATTCCGGCCAGCAGCGCGACCTCTTCGCGACGCAGGCCGGGTACGCGCCGGTGCCCGGCGCCGGTCTCCAGACCCGCGGCGCGGGGGGTGACTCGCGCCCGGCGGGTCCGCAGGAACTGTCCCACCTCGCTCCGGCTGTCCATGATCACCACCCTAGGACGCGGTCCGGCCGGAAGGGAGGACCTGGCAGTACACCGCACACGGTTCATGCCGACGGTGGCGAGGCGACCGGCAGCACGGTGATCGGGCTGTCACCGGGGAGGGCCGGCTGTATCGATCGTTGCCGGATCGTCGATCCGGTCAGCACGATCAGCGATCCCAGCAGGACGCCGCCGACCACGTCGGTCAGCCAGTGCTCGCCGAGGTACAGCTGGGCCGCTCCGACCAGGCCGACGGCCGACGCGCCGACGGCGGTGATCGCCGTGCGCAACCGGCCTCGTGACCCGCCTGCGCCGAAGGCGACCAGTACCGCTCCGACCAGAGCTGTGGTGGTGGTGACGTGCTCGGAGGGGAAGGAGTAGCTCGATTCGGGAATCACGGGCGGCGCGGCCCGGCCCACGACGAGTGCGCCGAGCGGACCGGCGACCGCTGCGGCGGCCACACATCCGAGCAGCATCGCCGCCGCACCCGGCGAGTGGCGGCGCCACAGGATCAGCCCTGCCGACAGCCCGAGCAACGCGGTCACCGGCAGGCCGCTCACCTCGGTGACGATCCGTGCGGTCCGCGTCCAGCCCGAGGACCGGTGGTCGGCCGGCCAGTGCAGCATCGGTGCGTCCGCCGCGGTCAACCATCCCGACAGGGACACCTGCACACTCAGTACGGCGAATGCCATCGCCGCCGCGACCATTCGTGCCAGCCGCCACCCGAACTGCTCCGATGTCCCGGCGTGCGGCCGCCATCGTTGCGCGACAACCGATCCCGCGATCACCGATCCGCAGATCGCGGCCGACCCGATCGCGATCTCGGCAGTGAACGACTCTGTTCGGACCTCGGTGATCAGGTCGTGGAGCAGATCGATGGTTGCGGACATGCCGGCAGTGTCGTCGTCGCGCACTGTGAGGACCCTGAGCGCGGCCGTTGACCGGCGGTGCCGAACCGGTGACCACGTCCGGTTCTCAGCGTGCTCTCAGCCGCGTCTTGTCAGGCTGGCCGCGACCGCGACACGATCTCTCCGGACAGGACGTCATGGCTCTCACGTATCACTTCGGCTGGCACGGCTGAATCGTCATGCCGCTGTGCGTAACAGGAGTCGGACCGTGCGGGTGCTGATCGTCGACGACGACGGGCGGTGCACGGAGGTGCTGCGCAACCGTCTCGCGGCCGAGCAGGTGGTCGTGGATGTCGTACACGATGCGGTCGAAGGGTTCCGGCTGGCCGCCGCCGGGCGATACGACGTGCTGATCATCGATGTCGTGCTGCCGGGCACGCGGGAGCACGAATTGGCGAATGATCTGCGGCGGCACGGAATTCACACCCCGGTGATGATCGTGTCCGGCGTCGGCGACGAGCGGGTGCAGGCCGAGGCTCTCGATCTCGGCGCCGATGATTATCTGACGAAACCGTTCTCGTTCCTCGTGCTGGTGGCCCGGTTGCGTGCCCTGGCGCGTCGTCATCAGGTGAATCCGATGCCGGACATCGTGGTGGCGGCGGGGTTGACGTTGAATGTGCCTCAGCGCCAGGTGTTCCGGGGCCGGACCGCGATCGCGCTGACGCGACGCGAGTCCGGTCTGCTGGAATTGCTGATGCGTCATGTCGACGAGATCGTCACCAAGGATCAGATCCGGGTCGCGGTCTGGAACGCACTGTCCACCAACGAGAATGTGGTCGAGGTCTATATCAGTTACCTGCGGCGCAAGATCGATGTCCCGTTCCATCGGCGGACCATCGAAACGGTTCGTGGCGTCGGCTATCGGTTGCGCTCACGGCCGTGAGCGGGTCGGCACATTCCCGGCGCCCGGTGTGTGCCGTCGAGCCCGGGGTGGCCGGGATCGTCCTCAGCGTCGTCACAGCGGCCGGTCGCTACCGTCCGGGCTGTGATGGACGAGACGAATTCCGGAGGCGGCGGGACACGCCGCATGTTGAGCAAGGTGCCCGAGGTCACGCTGTGGTTCTGGGTCATCAAGATCCTGTGCACCACGGTGGGGGAGAGTTTCGCCGATTGGATCAACACCTCCCTCGGGGTCGGGCTGTCCCTGACCGCGGTGTTGTTCACGGTCGTGCTCGCCGTGGTGCTGGGCTGGCAGCTGTGGCTGGATCGCTATGTGCCGCTGGCATATTGGCTGACCGTCGTGGTGGTGAGCGTGACCGGCACGCTGTACACCGATATCCTCACCGACAACCTCTCGGTGTCGCTGGCCCTGAGCACCGGTGTCTTCGCCGCCGTGCTCGCGGTGGTCTTCGGGGTCTGGTACGTCCGGGAACGGACATTGTCGATCCACAGCATCGTGACCACGCCGCGCGAGTTGTTCTACTGGCTGGCGGTCCTGGTGACCTTCGCGCTCGGCACCGCCGCCGGTGACTGGACCCTGGACCTGACCGGGTGGGGCCCGGGAGTGTCGGTGCTGCTGCCGGCCGGTCTGATCGCCGCGATCGTGCTCGGCCGGCGCTTCGGCGCGAATGCCGTGCTGTCGTTCTGGCTGGCGTACGTGCTGACTCGCCCGCTCGGCGCGAACCTCGGCGACTGGCTGGCCTCGCCCCGCAGTGCCCACGGCCTCGGATTCGGGACCGCGGTGACCAGTGTGGTGTTCCTCGCGGCGATCCTGGCTGTCGTCGTCTATCTCACTCGCACTCGCCGGGATGTGATCGGCGACGGGGAACAGGCGCCGGCCGCACGGGAATCCGTGCCCGCGCGGGAACGGGCCGGACTCGCCTACTACGCGGTGGTCGCGATTGCGGCCGGGGCGCTGCTGATCTGGGCCTCCGGGCAGCCGCACTCCGCCGGCGGAAGCGACGAGGAGTCCGGTCCCACCGTGGCCTCGGCCGGAGCGGTGACCGGCCATTTCCCGGCCGCTGAGACGGCCCGTTTCCGTACCGTCACCGCGGATACGCTCGCCGATGTCCGCGCCGGTCAGCAGAGCGCCGCCAAGAGCCGCATCAAGGATCTCGAGACGGCGTGGGACCAGGACCAGGACACCCTGCAACCGATGGACAAGGCCGCGTGGAAGGTGCTCGACGGTCGCATCGACGACGCCTTGAAGGCCGTCCGGGCCCACACACCGGACCCGGCCGCCGAGACCCAGGCGTTGACCGCGCTGCTCACCGCTCTCGGTTGAGGATCGACGGACCGCGGTGATGGCGCGGTGGCCGGCGCGTGCTGTGAGCGCAACGGCCGAGTCCCGGCCATCATCGCACCGGCCACCGCGACTCCGATTTTTCCCCAATCCGGAAATAATTTCTACAACGAATGTAGAAGTTCGTCGCGGCCGGCCCTCGGGAGGTTTCCGGCGAGGTGGCATCTGTCCCGCCCGGTGGGCTACGGTGTGAGGCGATGACTACCGGGACGGCGTTGCGCCACACACGGATTGGTTACCCGGTGCTGTTCTGAGCGCCGCGCGGGCAGCTGCCGGCCCGCTTCTCGATCGAAAATCCTGCGGTGGTGCGCGAGCTCCGCCTTCGTCGTGTTGATCACCGGACATCAACCACGACAGGAGGATTCGACAATGACAACAGTGCACGGTATATCGGTCGACGTGCGGACACCCGACGGTGCCGCCGACGCGTATCTCGCCTACCCCGACGACGGCGCCGTCCATCCGGGGGTGCTGGTGATCCAGGACGGCTTCGGACTGCGGCCGAGTCTGCGGTCGCTGGCCGATCGTATTGCCGCACACGGCTATACGGTCCTGCTTCCGAACGCCTACTACCGGCACGGGCAGGCGCCGGTGATCGAGCTGCCGGACTTCATCGACCCCGCACAGCGGCCGGAGATCCTCCGGCAGGTCTTCCCGATGATCCGCGAGCTGACCCCGGAGCTCCTGCGTTCCGATGTCGGCGCCTACCTCGAGTGGCTCGCGGCGTCGCCGCGGGTCGCCGCGGGGAAGGTCGGCCTGACCGGCTATTGCATGGGTGCGCGGCTGGTGGTGTGGGCCGCCGCCATGTTCCCCGATCGGGTCGCGGCGGTGGCCGGATTCCACGGCGGCCCGCTCGTCACCGACGCTCCGGACAGTCCGCACCTGATCGTCGGAAATATCACCGCGGAGCTGTATTTCGCCCACGCCGGCGAGGACCACCACATGACTGTGGAACACATCTCCCGATTCGACGAGGCGCTCGCCGCGGCCGGCGTCCGGCACCGCACCGAGGTGTACGAGGGAGTCCAGCACGGCTACACCCAGTCCGACACCGCCGCCTACGACCCCGGAGCCGCCGAACGGCACTACCGCGAACTATTCGCCCTGTTCGACCGCACTCTGCGCGGCCGGCAAGGCGCGTCGGTGCACCGGGCTGCTGAACACCAGATTCGTCGTGACATGCCCGAAAGGTGACCGGTCTGCTCGCCGGCGACCCCGCAGATCCTCGAAGCGCATCATCTCACGCGCACGGCTTCGCGCGCGCCACGTTGTGGGGCGCGATCTGCGTCGTGGCGTCCGCCGTGGCCAGCTGGATCCCTTTCGGCCCCAACGCTTCTCGGTACCGCCGCCGGACGCTTCGGGAGCGGGCCGGCCGCACCGTCGGCGAGGAGCGTATTCGATAAGGTGGCTGCGGGAGGATGGCGATGACGAAGACGGATTTCAAGAAGACCCTCGACTCCTACCGGGCGAAGGGCGGCGAGTTCCGCATTCTCGAGGTGCCGCCGATGCGGTACCTCATGATCGACGGGCACGGCGATCCGAACTCCGCTCCGGAGTTCACCGCCGCGGTCGAGGCGCTGTATCCGGTGGCGTACAAACTGAAGTTCGCCAGTAAACAGGACCTCGACCGGGACTATGTCGTCATGCCGCTGGAGGGGTTGTGGTGGTCGGCGGATATGGCGACGTTCACCACCGCCAGGGACAAGTCGCACTGGGACTGGACGATGATGTCGATGGTGCCCGAGTGGATCACTCGCGAGATGTTCCGGGCGGCTGTTGCGAAGGTCGCCGCGAAGAATCCGCCGAGCGGACTCGATCGGGTGCGGCTGGAGACGCTCGCGGAGTCGCACTGTGTGCAGACCCTGCACATCGGGTCGTTCGACGACGAGGCCGAAACGCTGCGCCGGATGCACGACGAGTTCATCCCGGGAGCGGGCCTCCGGATGGTGGGGAAACACCACGAGATCTATCTCAGTGACCTGCGCAGGACCGAGCCCGGCGCATTGCGGACCATTCTGCGGCAACCCGTCGTGGCGACCGCACGGCCGGTACCCGCACTCGGTCTGCCGGGCTGAGACCGGAGACGCCGCCATGCTGCGGCATCCGAAAGTACCTGGTGGGGAGACCGATTCGCGGCGGGGTGATAATCGGATCATGAGTTCGCCCGGCATCGTGTTGCCCACCTATTTCGTCTCCCACGGCGGCGGCCCCTGGCCGTGGCTCGAGGATCAGCTGCCGGGTGACTGGAGCAATCTGCGGGAATCGCTGCGCGCGATCCCCGCCGAGCTCGGCCTGAAACCCCGTGCGGTACTGGTGGTTTCCGCGCACTGGGAGGAGTCCGCGTTCACCGTGCAGACCCACCCGAATCCGCCGATGTACTACGACTACGGCGGGTTCCCCGAATTCACCTATCACCTGCGGTATCCCGCGCCGGGTGCACCCGATGTCGCCGCGCGGGTCGGGGAACTGTTGCGCGAGGCCGACATCGAGGTTCGCTTCGATGCGGACCGGGGCTTCGATCACGGGACGTTCGCGCCGCTGTTCGTGATGTATCCGGAGGCCGATGTCCCGATCCTGCAGCTGTCGCTGCGATCCGGCTACGATCCGGCCGCGCATCTGGCCGCCGGCAGGGCGCTCGCGCCGCTGCGTGGTGAGGGGGTATTGATCGTCGGCAGTGGGTTCAGCTATCACAATCTCCGCAAATTCGGGCCCGAGGCGGCCGTGGCCTCCGGCGAGTTCGAGCACTGGCTGACCGAATCCGTCGTGCATTCCGCACCCGGGCAGCGCACGCAGCGGCTGCTGGACTGGGCACAGGCGCCGAGTGCGCGGGAGAGTCACCCGGCCGAGGACCATCTGATCCCGCTCATGGTGGCGGTCGGGGCTGCCGAGCAGGACACGGCCGCTCGCATCTATCACGAGAATTTCATGGACCAGGTGACCTCGGCCAGTTACCGGCTCGGTGCGCTCCCGGCGGGCGCCGGTCGGGTTACCGCCTGATCCGGAGTCATTGTGGCCGTGGCAGTTTGATGGCCGACATGTACATCTCGAGGACGGGCCGGTAGAGGTCGATGTCGTCGAGCCGGCTGCCCAGTTCGACGGAGTCGGTGGTGGCGATGAGCACGTGTGCGAAGGTCAGCGCGGGAATGAGCAGGGTGGCGCCGATCCGGTCGGTGCCTTCGACGATGTACTGTGCCAGCGCCTGGACGACCTCCGTCCGCTTGTCCGCCACGCGGTCGCGGGCCTCGGGATTGCGCAGTAGGTACAGCGTGAATTCGTGTCCCAGCGCGGCGTGTTCGCCACCGCCGCGCTCCTCGCTGAGCCGGCGCCACAGCCGGGCCACCTCGTCGAGTTCGTATGCCCCGACCTCGGTGGCCGCGGACAGCACCTCGGTGAACGTGTCGAAGTAGCGCCGCCAGTACCGATCACTGACCTCGAGGAAGAGAACTTCCTTCGCGCCGAAGTGCTTGTAGATCGCGCCCTTCGTGTAGCCGGCCGTGTAGGCGATGTCGTCGAGAGTCGCCGACATGAAGCCCTTTTCGGCGAAGACCTGCTCCGCGGCGTCCAGCAGCAGCGCGCGGGTGTGCTCCACACGTCGCTCCCGGGTCCAGCGTTCGATCATGATCGCCATTATGCCAGCAGAATCTCCGAGACCTATTGCCCCCTTAGATACTACTGAGTATCTTGGTGAAACGTCGGATATCGCAGTCCGGAAGGAGGCAGTGTCGTGACCGACCTGTCGGAGAAGATCGAAGCACCCGCCCTCACCGAATCACTCAGTGCCGCAACCTCTCTGGGCGCCCCGGCGCGGCCCGGAGTCACACCGGTCCGGCTCTGGGCCGCCCTCGGCGGTCTGATCCTGGCTTTCCAGCTCTACGTATGGATCCGGTGGCTCACCGGGCCCAATTTCGTTCGCGTGCCCAAGGGGCCGAGTGATCCGCCGACGCTGATGAAGGCGATCCTGCTGACCTGGACGATCGTGATCCTGGTCGGCCTGCCGGTCGGCATCTACTGGTTCATCGTCCGGCCGTGGCGGCGGGAGCGGCGCATCACCACCGACGGCATGCTGCTGGTGGCCTGTGGCCTGCTGTTCTTCCAGGATCCGCTGCTGAACTACGTCAATACCTGGAGCACCTACAACACCTGGATGTGGAACCGGGGTTCCTGGGTTCTCGACATCCCGGGCTGGCGGTCGTTCGGCGCACCCGGCCATATGATGGCCGAGCCGTTGCTGATGAATGCGCCGGGTTATTCCTACGGGGTGCTGCTGTGCACGATCCTCGGTTGCTGGATCATGCGCCGCACCAAGAAGCAGTGGCCGAATATCGGTAACGCCGGGCTGATCGGCGTATTGATCGTGTGGTCGATCTTCTTCGATCTGGTGATCGAGGGTTTGTTCCTGATGCCGATGGGACTGTTCACCTATCCCGGTGCGATCAAGTCGTTGTCAATCAATGCCGGTCATTACTACCAGTGGCCGGTGTACGAGGGGCTGATGTGGGGGGCCGTGCAGGCGGGGCTGTGCGCGCTGCGGTATTTCACCGACGACCGGGGGCGGACCTTCGTCGAACGTGGTCTCGAACGGGTCGAGGGCCGGTCGGTGACCAGGCAGTTCACCCGATTCCTGGCGATCTTCGCCGCCTGCTCGACCTTCTTCTTCGTCTTCTACAACCTGCCCGCACAGTGGTTCGGGATGCACGCCGAATCGTGGCCCGCCGATATCCAGAAGCGCTCGTATTTCATGATGGGCATCTGCGGTGACGGGACCGGCCGGTTGTGCCCCGATCCCGCATTGCCGATCCCGGCGCGGAATTCCGCCACCATCGGGCCCGACGGCAAGGTCGTGCTTCCGCCCGGTGTCACCTTGCCGACCATCGTTCCCTTCGAGCACGGGCACTGAGAATTTCGACGTGAGGAGTGTGGATATGGCTACTGCCGTGCTGTCCGAGCCGAGGGCGCCGTTCTACCGGTCGGTGGGTGACGAGGCGGAGGTCTTCCGCGCCGCGGCCGGCCGGGGTCTGCCGGTGCTGCTGAAAGGACCCACCGGATGCGGGAAGACCCGTTTCGTGCAGGCGATGGCCCACGAGCTCGGCCGTGAGCTGATCACCGTCGCCGGGCACGAGGACATGACCTCGGCGGACCTGGTGGGCCGGTTCCTGCTCAAGGGTGGCGAAACGGTCTGGGTGGACGGGCCTTTGACGCGCGCGGTGCGGGCGGGGGCGATCTTCTATCTGGACGAGGTGGTGGAGGCCCGCCAGGACACGACCGTGGTCATCCACCCGCTGGCCGATCACCGCCGGGAGTTGCCGGTCGATCGGCTCGGCGTCATCGTGCCCGCGGCGCCGGGTTTCCAGCTGGTGATCTCCTACAACCCCGGCTATCAGAGTGTGCTGAAGAACCTCAAGGAATCGACCCGCCAGCGTTTCGTCGCCATCGCCCTCGACTTCCCGCCGCCGGAGATCGAGACGGAGATCGTCGCGCGCGAGGCCGGAATCGACACCGGCACAGCGCAATCCCTGGTCACTCTCGCGCAGGCCATCCGGACGCTGGACGGTTCCCCACTGCGTGAGGTGTCCTCGACCCGGATGCTGATCCTCGCCGGCGGACTCGTCGCGGAGGGACTGAGCCTGCGCAGCGCCGCGCAGGCCGCCGTCGTGCAGACCCTCTCCGACGACGCGGAGATCGTGCGCGCGCTCGGCGAACTCGTCGACGCCGTCCTGCCGCGGCCGTGACCGGCTCCGAACCCATCGGGCCCGAACGGTTCCGGTTGCTGGCCGGATTCCTCGCCGGTCGGGCCGTGCAGGTCGCCGAGGCGGCGGCGGGTGTGGCGGCGCACACCGACGGCCGGGTCGTATTCGTCTCGGCCGGTCGGCCGCCGGCCGAACAGCGGCGCGAGATGCTCGTGCAGAGCGCCCTGCTGGGGGCCGGGAGCCTGGAGCCGCGAATGGTCAAGGCGCTGTGGGGACGTCCCGGGGTGGCCCGCCGCTATCTGGCGCTGGAGGGCCGGCGGGTGCTCGCCGATCTGGCCGGGCGGCTGCCACTCGCCGCGGACCTCGCCGGCCACGAGGCGCCGCGCACGGCGACCGCGGACGAATCGCTCGCGCTGGCCGGAAGCCGTGCGGCGGTGGCGGATCCGCCGCCGTGGTTCGGTGTGATCAAGCCGTCCCGGCGGCCGGCCGCCGGTGGCCCCGGCACCCGGGCCACCGACGCCGAACTGCGCCTGGACTTCCGTCCCACCGACACTCCCGACGCCGACGAGGACGGCGACGACGAGCAGTCCGAGCCGAGCAGGATCCTGAAACTGTTCGACAATCCGCTCGGCTCACGGACTCTGGCGGACTACATCCGCAGACTGCTCGGCAGTACCCGCTCGGCCGGTGACGGCGCGGCCGGTGCGGAGACACCGGTCCGTGCGCTGCGGCGGGCCGCCGTCGGTGCGCACGGCCGGCCGCTGCCCACGCGAATCCGGTTCACCGACAACGGAAAACCCGCTGCCGCGATCGGTGTCGGCGGTGCGCTGCATCCGGAGTGGGACGTCCATCGCCACCGGTATCGGCCCGAGTGGTGCCGGGTCGTCGACTTCCCGCTGGCCGCGGCCACCGACAGCACCGGCGTCGGTGTGCCGCGTGACGAGGTGCTGCGCGCACGTCTGGCCCGGGTCGGTCTCGGGCCGAAGGTGCTGCGCGGCCGTCCCGACGGTGACGATCTCGACCTGGAAGCGCTCGTCGATCTGTTCGTCGACGTGCGCAGCGGCTACTCGCCACCGGAACATGTCCACCTCGAACGTCGCAAACTCGCCCGCGATCTCGGCGTGCTCGTCCTCCTCGACGCCTCGGGATCGGCCACCGACGCCGATCTCGCCGGCCGATCCGTGCACGACCACCAGCGCCGGGCCGCCGCGGTACTGACCGCGACGCTGGCGGAGCTCGGCGATCGAGTTGCCCTGTACGCCTTCCGATCCCAGGGCCGGCATGCCGTGCACCTGCCCGCGATCAAGACCTTCGGTCAGCGGTTCGACGCGGCGGCCCGAGCCCGGCTCGACCGGTTGCAGCCCTCCGGGTACACCCGGCTCGGGGCCGCCATCCGCGGTGCGGGTGACCTGCTCGCCACCGAGGCGGGTACCCCGAGCCGGCTGCTGGTCGTGCTGTCCGACGGCCTGCCCTACGACGACGGCTACGAGGGCCGCTACGCCGAGGCCGATGCCGCGAAGGCCCTCGAGGAACTGCGGATCGACGGGATCGCCTGCCTGTGCCTGTCGATCGGCGCCACCACCACCGCCGACAGCCTCGAACGGGTCTTCGGCTCGACCGGTCACGCCGCCGCTCCGGTGCTGGCCGAGCTGAGTCCGCGGATGGACGAGCTGTTCCTGTCCGCGCTGCGGCAACTGGCCGCACCGGTACAGCGGCGGGCCTGATACCGGGACGCGGCAGATCCGTTGCCGCACAACCACATCCATCCCGATGCCCACGGTGTGCCGGGACGTGACCGAACAGGAGCCGAAAAGCCCATGCCCACTCCGGATTCCACAGACCCGCGCGCCGCGCGCCTCGGCCCGATCCTGGTGACCGGCGCATTCGGCCTGGTGGGCACGGCGACCCTGCGCCGGCTCCTCGACCGGGGATACGCGGTCGTCGCCACCGACCTGGATCTGCCCGCCAACCGCCGTGCCGCCCAACGGTTCTCCGGCCCGGACCTCCGGGTCCGGTGGGCGGATCTGACCGATCCGGGGCAGGTGGACACCGTGATCGGTACCGTCGCTCCGACCCATATCGTGCATCTGGCCGCGATCATTCCGCCCCAGTGCTACCGCAATCCGCGCCTGGCGCGAGCGGTCAACGTCGATGCGACCGCGTCGATCCTGCGCGCGGCCGCCGCGCTGCCCACCCCACCCCGATTCGTGCAGGCCTCGAGTATCGCGGTCCACGGCACCCGTAATCCGCACCGCGTCGACGGGCCGTTGCGGCCCGACAGCCCGATCCGGCCGGTGGATGTCTACGGCGCTCACAAGGCCGAGGCCGAGCGGCTGATCCGATCGTCGCCGCTGGACTGGGTGATCCTGCGCCTCGCGGCGGTGCTGAGCGTGGACCTCGATATCGCCATCAACGCCGATATGCTGCACTTCCAAGCCGCGCTTCCCGGCGACGGCCGGATCCAGACCGTCGACGTCCGCGATATCGCCGTCGCCATCGACGCCGCGCTCACCACATCGGCCACCGGCGAAGCCTTCCTCATCGGCGGCGATGCCACCCACCGGCAGCGCCACCAGGACGTCACCGTCGCGATGGCCGACGCGATCGGGCTGAAGAACGCCTTCCCCGGGGCCAAGCCCGGTAATCCGGACAAGGACGACGACTGGTTCGCCACCGACTGGGTCGACACCGAACGTTCCCAGCAGGTCCTCGGGTTCCAGCAGCACTCCTGGCCCGTCATGCTCGACGAGATCCGGGCCAAAGCGGGCCTGTTGCGATACCTGGCCCGGCCCGCGGCGCCCCTGGTACGGCTGTGGTTGCAGCGACTGTCGCCGTACCGCGGCAACCGGCAGCCGTTCGCCGACCCCTGGAACGCCATCCGGCCCCGGCTCGGCAATCCGTATCCCGACGACTCGATGGAACGGTCCCGATGACGACCCGGCGGGTCGAATCACCGCACCGGGCTCGCGCCCGGTGACGTCCGCGCGCTCGGTGCCGGCGGCGCTGCGCGCCTTCGACGCCCGGGCCGCCCGGATCCGCCGGCCATGACCTGCTTCGTGCCGGCTCGGGCATCGGCGGGGCTAGCCGCCGGGTCTACGTGGTGAGTGCGGCGAGCAGGGCCGTGTCGTCCAGATAGACGGACAGTTCGACGATTCTGCCGTGGCGGATTCGCCAGATGTGGATTTCGGGGACGTCGAAGGGTGTTCCGGTCGAGCGGGTGGTGCCGAGGTGGTAGCCGGCCTGGAGGACGAGGTCTCCGGTGGTGAACAGTTCGCCGGGGTCGATGGTACTGTCCAGGATGGCGTGCGAGTTGGTCAGGTACTCGTGCAGGCCGGTGATGCCGGCGTAGTCGCCGCCGTAGGGCAGTTCCGCACTCTGATGAATTCGGATGTCCGGGTGGGTCAATGCGGTCAGAGTGGCCGTGTCGCCGAGGGCGATGGCGGTGTAGGCCCTGCGGACGATGTCGATCGGTCTGTGCATGCTGTCACCTTCGGGGTAAGTGGCGCATCGTGTTTCGGTACGCGCGGAATGGTGTCGGGTTGCACCGGACGAATCATGTTGGCGGGGTTCGGTCCGGGCGTCTTCGGTCGTCCGACTGCGCGGCGCATCGGTGGTGACTGCGGTCGATCCGGCACGGTGTGAGCAGGAAGCGGACCTGTGCCGGGAGGTCGGCACAGGTATCGACTTCGGTCGATTGACCGAAGCGTGGACGCCGTGGTGGTCCGTATTGTCGATCCGCATACCGCGACAGCGGTGGCGCAGAGGGAGAGACCATCATGAAGACCAGATTCACTTGGAGCCGAATTGTTTTCGCGGCGGTGATCGCGCTGACCCCGGTGGCCGCGACGGTGTCGGTGGTGGTGCCCGCGCAGGCCGCAGGATTGCCCACGATCGTGTTCGTGCACGGCGCGTTCGCCGACTCCAGCGGCTGGGACACCACGATCGCCGAGCTGCGTGATCACGGCTACCGGGCTGTCGCGGTGGACAATCCGCTGCGCGGGGTCGCCTCCGACGCGGATGCCGTGCGCGCGGCGCTGGAGGCGATTCCGGGGCCGATCGTGCTGGTCGGGCACTCCTACGGGGGTGCGGTGATCACCAACGCCGCTCGTGGCGTACCGAATGTGCAAGCCTTGGTGTATGTCGGGGCGTTCCTGCCCGACCAGGGTGAAAGTATCACCACCGCCGTCGATCCCGTCCGTTTCCCCGGCGGGCTACTGGGCCCGGCGACCATCGACATCCGGCCCCGCGCCGGCACCGTCGACCCCGATGTGTACATCAAGACCGAGGACTTCGCGCAGGTGTTCGCCGCCGACGTGGCCCCGGCCCAGCAGCAGCGGATGGCCGCGACCCAGCATCCGCTGGCGCTGACCGCGCAACTGGATCCCTCCGGACCGCCGGCATGGCGGACGGTCCCGTCCTGGGACCTGATCACCCTCGACGACAACGCGATTCCGCCGGCCGGGCAGGAATACATGGCAGAGCGCGCGCACGCTCGTGTCGAACGGGTGCATTCCTCGCATGCGGTGATGGTCGCCCATCCCGAGGCCGTCACCGCGATCGTCCTCGACGCCGCGGCGACCGTCACCGGATAACCGTCCCGCACCGACTGAACCGTCTCCGGACAACCACTCCGCACCGACAGAACAGGAACACATCATGAGCACGACGAAGCCCCCGGTGGTATTCATCCACGGACTGTGGCTGCATCCCGACTCCTGGCAGCCGTGGATCGAGCGGTTCGCCGCCGCCGGCTACACCGCGATCGCCCCCGGCTGGCCCGGGGTCGCCGCGACCGTCGCCGACAGCCGCGAGAATCCCGACGCCATCGCCGATCGAGGCATCGATGCCGTGGACGCGCACTACACCGACATCATCAGCGGGCTGCCGGCCGCGCCGATCGTCATCGGTCACTCGTTCGGCGGCATGATCGCCCAGAAGCTGCTCGGCGAGGGTACCGCCGCCGCCGCGATCGGTATCGACGCCGCGCAGATCAAAGGTGTTCTGCCGCTGCCGTTGTCGTCGCTGCACGCGACGCTGCCGGTGTTCCGCAACCCGGCCAACATCCACCGCGCGGTCGAACTGACCGAGGACCAGTTCCGGTACGCCTTCGGCAACGCCGTGCCCGAATTGGAATCCAAGGAGCTGTTCGCCCGCTACACGATCCCGGCACCCGGACGGCCGTTGTTCGAGGCCGCCGTGGCGAATTTCTCCCTGCACTCGCCCGCGAAGGTGCAGACCGACCGCGACACCGGCGCGCCGTTGCTGCTGATCGCCGGGGGACAGGACCACACTGTGCCCGAGGTGATCACCAAAGCGACGCTGAAGCAGTACCGGCACACCGACGCCCCCACCGACCTCATCGAATTCCCCGACCGCGGGCATTCGCTGACCATCGACCACGGCTGGGCCGAAGTTGCCGACGCCTGCCTGACCTGGTTGGCCGAAAGGGGCTTCTGATCCATATGGAACTCGAACTCGATGGCCGCGTGGCGGTGGTCACCGGCGCCAGCCGCGGCATCGGGCTCGCGACCGTGCGCGCGCTGGCGGCGGCCGGCGCGCGCGTGGTAGCGGGCGCGCGCCGCTTCGGCGACGAACTGGACGACCTCACCGAAACCGGTGCGGTACAACGGATCACGGTCGACCTCGGTACCGCCGACGGCCCGGCGCGGCTGATCGCCGCGGCGGGGGATCGCATCGACATCCTCGTCAACAACGTCGGCGGCGCACCCCCGCGCACCGACGGGTTCCTCAGCGTCACCGACGCCGAATGGCAGCACACGCTGGAGCTGAATCTGCTCACCGCGGTGCGTGCCGTCCGCGCGGCACTGCCGGTGATGGTCGCCGCCGGTAGCGGCAACATCGTGTCCATCGGCTCGGTCAACGCCACGCTGCCGGAACCGCTCGTGATCGACTACAGCGCCGCCAAGGCCGCGCTGATCGCCTTCTCGAAGGGATTGTCGAAAGAGTTCGGGCCGCGCGGGATCCGGGTCAACACCATCAGTCCGGGACCGGTCGCCACCGATCTGTGGCTGGCGGCGGACGGCGTCGCCGCCACCGTCGGCAAGGCCTCCGGCACCGATCCCGGTGATGTCGCCGCCGGTGCCGCGGCCGCCACCGTGACCGGGCGATTCTCCAATCCGGACGAGGTCGCCGCCCTGGTCGTCGTGCTCGCCGGCGATCGCGCCGCGAACATCACCGGTGCCGACTTCCGTATCGACGGCGGCTACATCCCCACCTGGTAACCCGTTGTCTCCACTGGGGACAGCACCTGTGCGGGCCGGATGCCGGCGGGTAGCATCCGGACTCGCAACTGTTGCCGGGGTCGATGGGGGCGAGGGCACGTGGAGGGGGAGTTCGCCGAGTCCAAGAAGCTCATGTCCGCGGTGGGGGACGCCGTGGCCGGGCGATCTCGGAAAGCCGTGCGGGCCATCGCGGATCGGTACGGCCGGGCCGGTGGGGATCTGGCCCATACCGCGGTATCCGCGGACGGTGGTGATGTCGCGGGCATTCGGGCCGTCGGTGGCATTCCGCGGGAGGACCTCCGGGTCGCCGAGGGAATTCCGGTGCCGGACAATCCGGTTCCGGTCGCCGATCTGCGTACGCAGGTGAAGATGCCGGTGGCCCGGCCGGAACCGGACGGCGGCTTCTCGGGGATCGACGAGGGTGGAAATGTCGTCCGGTTCGAGCCGGAACATGTTGCCGGCCAGGAGTTGAAGGATGCGAAGGGCAACGTCATCGGGGTGACGTACGCGTCCGGTGACGACGCCGAACTCGCGCGCCGGTGGGCGAGCCGGGGATATCGGCGCGGGGATCGGCTGGTGGATCTGCGATATCGGGAGCGGGGCGGTCGTCACTGGCTCCACGCGGACACCTGGGATACGTTGTGGCGCAAGCCGGGAGCGAAGCCTCCGCTCTACGTGCACGTCGCGAGCGACTCCCGGGACTTCCACATCACCCTCGGCAAGGGGGTCGGGCCGTGGCGCAGGTCCACGGCCCTGCGGGTCGACGGGGCGACGCTCGGTCGGATTCTGGTGCAGGACAAGCGGTTCGGGCATGCCCTGGCGGCCACCGACCGTGATTCGATCGTCTTGCTGTCCGGCAGTGCGGCCTACGAGGAGGGCGAGGCGGCGCGGTCGGTGGCCGGGTATCTGCATGGGGAGGCCGGGGTGACCGCCGATGTCTACGCGCCGACCGCGCGGATCTGGCTCGTCGCTCCCGACGGGTGGCCTGAATCGGAACTGCGGGCGGAGATCATGACCGATCCCGAGGACGAATACGGCGAGACCTGGCTGGGCGAGCCGTTCCGCCGATACCGCGCGCCCGCTCGGCCGGGGTAGGGACGGCCGGGGTGAGCGGTGCGCGCCGGGCCGGTGGCCGATCCTCGGTCAGCCATCGGGGGTGCTCCCGGGCCGCCCAGCGCCGGTCGACGTATCCGGTGCGCATGCCGCGCCGCGCCTGCGGATCCCGCAGCGCCAGCCGGATGTGACCGGCCAGCACGACCACGATCGCCCAGGCGAGGACGTCGTGCACGAAGATCGCGCTGGTCCGGGAGATGGCCGGTAGCAGGTGCACGAACCACATCAGCAGGCCGGTGCCCAGCATCACCAGCACGGCGCCCGCGATCCAGCCCGCGTAGATCTTCTGTCCCGCATTGAATTTGCCGGCGGGGCGGTCCGCCGGACCGGTCCGGCCGCGGCGGACCGCGCGCAGCCAGCGCCGGTCGTAGGGCGCGAAGCGGTTCAGCCTGCGCAGGTCGGCGCGGAAGGCGGGCGCGAACAGGCCCAGCAGGACCGGTATCGGCAGGAGTATGCCGGACCATTCGTGGACGGTGACCATGAGGCCACGCCGGCCCACCACTTGCGCCAGCGGTCCGATGTACAGGAAGGCGGCGGTGGTGGCGCACAGCAGCATCAGTGTTCCGGTGGCGCGGTGGACCATTCGCTCGGCCGTGGTGAACCGGCGCACGCGGTGCTGTTCCCGCGGTTCAGTGGGCGTCATCGAGCCAGCCGTCGACGTCGTATCCGCGCTGTTCCCAGTAGCCGGGGACGACCCGGCCGGTGACCGAGACACCGGAGAGCCATTTGGCGGACTTGTAGAAGTACATCGGCGCCACATAGAGCCGGACCGGGCCGCCGTGCTCGTGCGTGATCGGTGCGTCCTGCATCCGCAGGGCCACCAGCACATCGTCGCGCCGGGCCTGCTCCAGCGTGAGACTTTCGGTGTACGCACCGTCGAAACAGCCGAAGCTCAAGGCTTCTCCGCCCGGTCCGACCCCGGCGTCGTCCAGCAGATCGGACAGCTTCACCCCGTCGAACGGCACCTTCGCCACGCGCCAGCCGTCGGTGCACCGCACGTCGTGGACGACCCGGGTCTGCGGAAAGGCGCGCAGGTCCGCGAGCGTGTACGTCCGCGGCCGGTGCACCAGGCCGTCGATGGTCAGCGCGTAGTCGGTCTCGCCCTTGCGCGGGACCGAGCCGACGACACTGTAGTAGCGGAACCCGCCCGGGTTCGGGAGCAGACCGGTGAGACCGGTCGGATCCAGCTGAGATGCCTTGCCCAGCAAGCCTTCCCAGCCTGCCTGCAGATACGGCGCCGCGGCCAGTCCCGCCGCGCCGGCGCCGAGCATGCCCAACAGCGTCCGGCGGCCCACGGGTGCCCCGCGCGGTGTGTTCTCGGGTTCGGTCTCCGGCATCGTCGAGTTCCTTCCTTGAAATGTCTGCGTGGCCCGGTGATCGAGGCGCCGTCCTGCGAGCCGCACAGCACCGATCGACCGCGCTCGGCGGTGGCTCGGGGCCATCGGAGCGGCGGGATCGGTTGTGTGGCTGAGATTTCAGAGGTGGTCGGCGTCGATGATGGCTTGCGCGAATGGTTTCGGTGCTTCTTGTGGGACGTTGTGGCCGATGCCGTCGAGGACCCGGTGTTCGTACTTCCCGGTGAATTTGGCGCGGTAGGCCGCACCGTCTCTGGCCGCGCCGTCGAAGTCGCTGCTGAGTGTGATGGTGGGGACGGTGATGGCGGGCCCGGTGGCGAGTTGTTGTTCGTACGAGTCGTATTGCGGTTCACCCGGGGCGAGGCTCAGTCGCCATCGGTAGTTGGAGATGACGATGTCGACATGGTCCGGATTGTCGAACGCGGTGGCGCTGCGGTCGTAGGTGGCGTCGTCGAATTTCCAGGCGGGGGAGGCGTTGCGCCAGATGAGTTTGTTGAAGTCGTGGCGGTTGCGGGTGTAGCCGAGGCGGCCGCGTTCGGTGGCGAAGTAGTACTGGTACCACCAGCCGAGCTCGGCTTCCGGTGGTAACGGCTGCTGTTGCGCGGCCTGCTGGGTGATGAGGTAGCCGCTGACGGCCACCAGAGCCTTCACTCGTTGCGGCCACAGAGCGGCGATGATGTCGACGGTGCGGGCGCCCCAGTCGTATCCGCCGAGGACGGCGTGGTCGAGGTGCAGGGCGTCCATGAAGTCGACGATGTCGCGGGCGATCGCGGATTGCTGCCCGTTGCGGACGGTCTGCGGGTCGCGGAAGGTGGTCGTGCCGTAGCCGCGCAGGTAGGGGACCAGGACCCGGTAGCCGGCGCCGGCCAGGATCGGCCCGACGTCGGCGTAGCTGTAGGGGTCGTAGGGCCAGCCGTGGAGCAGGACGACCGGTTGCCCGGTGGCAGGCCCGTATTCGGCGTAGCCGATGTTGAGGACCCCGGCGTCGATCTGCTTGACCGGCCCGAGGGTGGTGTTGGCGCCGGATCCGGTGCGCAGCGCGGCACCGGCGGTGGTGGTGGCCGGTGCGGGCGTGGTGCCGGTATCCGACGCGCATGCCGACAGTGCGGTCGCGGTGAGGGCTGCGGCGCCGGTGGCGACGGCGCCGCCGAAGAATCGTCTGCTGATGTCCATGCCCCGACGCTATGAGCGCAGGCGGGTGTCGGCGAGCGTCGAATGACGTAACGCGTGTCGGTGCGTGGCGGGCCGGTCGGGGAGCGGTGTGCTTCCGAGCGAGCAGCAGCGCCGCGCGATCACCGCGCGCACCGAGCCCGAGCTCCGGGAATGCGAGGCGCAGGCCCGCCCGCCGGAACCACAGTCGTTCGACGCATTGGCCCAGCGGGCGCCGACCGCTACGTTGTCGGGATGACCAGCCAATTGTTCGGCCGGGACCGGGAAGTTCGGGTCCTGACCGAGGCGCTGCGCCAGGTGTCCGACGGAGGCACGGGTCAGTGCCGCGTGCTGCTCGGGGACCCCGGTATCGGTAAGACGGCGCTGCTCCAGGCCACTCGGGAGCTCGCCCGCGGCCAGGGGTTCCGGGTGCTGGCGGCCGGCGGCGTGCAGTCCGAGGCGCAGCTGCCGTACGCGGGGTTGCACCAGATCCTGCGGCCACTGCTGCGGTCGGCGACCGGTGTGCCGGATCAGCGCAGGCTGTCGCTGCTGACCGCGTTCGGTCTGGCCGAGGGGGAGCGGCCCGACATCTACGGCGTCGCCCTGGCGGCGGTGGACCTGCTCGCGGCGGCCGCCACCGAGCGGCCGGTGGCCATCCTCGTCGACGATGTGCAGTGGCTGGACGCGCAGAGCCAGGAAGTGCTCACGTTCCTCGCTCATCGCAGCGCGTCGTTCCGGATCGCCGTCGTCGGGGCCGTCCGGAACGGGTATCCGGGGCCGTTCGTCGCGGCCGGGCTCCCCGAACTGGCGGTCGCCAGCGTCGACGAGGACGCCGCCGACGAGATCCTGCGCAGCGTGGCCGGTCTGTCCGGGGTGTCGGACCGGCGTCGCGTCAAGGATCAGGCGCAGGGCAATCCGCTGGCCCTGCTCGAACTGCCGGAGACGTTCGCCGGGGTGGCCTATCCGGAGACGCAGGAATGGCAGCCGCTCACCGCCCGGCTGGAGCGGGCATTCGGGAGCCGGGTGGCCGAACTGGACCCGGCGGCCCGGGACGCGCTGCTGATCGCGGCCGTCGACCCGGTCGACGATCTGACCGAGATCCTGTCCGCCATGGCCGTGCTGCGAGGAGCGCCGGTCCCGGCCGACATCCTGGATCCGGCCGTGGCGGTCGGACTGGTCCGGGTCGAGCACGGCCGGCTGGTGCTGCGCCATCCGCTGGTCCGCTCCGGCGTGCTCCAGGCCGAGACGCGGGAGCGCCGGCATGCCGCCAACGCCGCCGTCGCGGCGGTACTGGACGCCGATCCGTACCGGCGGGCCTGGCATCGCGGACAGTCGATCGTCGGACCCGACGACGAGATCGCCGACGAACTGGAAGCGACTGCCGCGCTGGCCCTCGGCCGGGGCGCGGCGATGTCCGCGATCGGCCTGCTCCAGCGGTCCGCGCAGCTCACCACCGACTCGGCCCATCGCGGGCATCGGCTGCTGGTGGCCGCGGAGCACGCGTTCAGCGTCGGCCGCCAGGACCAGGTGGGTCTGCTGGTGACGGCCGCCGAACGCTGCGACCTGTCCGAACTCGACTGGGCGCGGGCGCAGTGGTTGCGCGAGATCTTCCACGACGGCGTACCCGGTGACGCCGACCGGGTCCACCAGCTCTGCGAGGTGGCGCGGCAGGCCGGCGCCGCGGGCGATCACGACCTGGCGTTGAATCTGCTGTTCGGGGCGTCGCTGCGGTGCTGGTGGGCCGATACCGGGCCGCAGGCGCGCGCCGATGTGCTCGCCACCGTGAGATCCCTGGACGGCGGGGTGGATCTGGCCCGGCACCACCGGTATGTGGCCACGCTCGCGCTCGCCGGGCCGGTGGTCGAGTGCGGGACCGTCGTGGATCTGCTGTCCGGCATCGATCCGGTCGAGATCGCCGACGGCGACGCGCTGCGGGTCTTCGGCATCGCCGCCACCGCGATCGGCGACCCCGTCCGCAGCCTGGCCTTCCTCGGCCGGGCGGAGACGGTGCTGCGCAGCCAGGGCCGGCTGGCGCTGCTGTCCCAGGTGCTGTCGCTGTGCGTGGTCAACCGGCTGCACACCGGCGACTGGGAGGGCGCGCAGGCCGCCGCGGGCGAGGGGGAGCGGCTGGCGAAGGAGACCGGCCAGCCGATCTGGCGCACCGGCGCGCTCGCCTGCGACGCGTTGAGCAGCGCGTTCCGGGGCGACACCGATCAGGCGCTCAGCCATGTGGCCGAGGTGGAGGCGACCGCGAGCCGGCAGCGGTTGAACCAGTTGCTGTCGATTTCGCAACTCGCGAAGGGGGCCGCGCTGTGGGCCGCCGGACGGTACGAGGAGGCGTATCGGGAACTGGCCCGGATGTTCCGCACCGGCGAACCGAGTTTCCATCAGCGGGAGCGGTTCGGCGGTGTGATGTTCCTCGCCGAGGCGGCGGTCCGGGCGGGCCGGAAAGCCGACGCGACCGCCTTGATAGCAGAGTTGTCGCAGGTCGCCGCCCTGGCACCGTCGCCGCTGCTGCTGGTCCATCTCCGTTATGCTCGCGCTGTGCTCGCAGCTGACGTCTCCGCCGATCCGCTCTACGCGGACCTGACCGACCAGGATTTCACCGGTTGGCCGTGGCCCGCGGCCTGTGCGGACCTGGCGCTCGGCGGCCGGCTGCGGCGACTCGGCCGACATACGGAAGCGGTGACGGCATTGCGGCAGGCCGTCACCGAGCTCGATCGCATCGGCGCCGGACCGTGGTCCGATCGCGCCCGGGCCGAGCTCGAGGCGGCTGTGAGCGGTTCCTAGCATGTCGGAGGAATCTGATCTGGTAGGCCGGGACAGCGAACTACGGGTGCTCACCGACCTCATCGACCGGGTCGAGGAGGAGGGCGGCGCGATCGTCGTCGTCGGCGACCCCGGCATCGGGAAGACCTCGCTGCTGCGCGCCGCCGCCGCCCACGGGAAGGCCGCCGCGGCCACCGTCCTGTCGGTGGCCGGTATCGAGGCGGAGGCCCATCTCCCGTTCGCGGGCCTGCACCAGCTCCTGCGCCCGATTCTGGCGGAGACCGCCGCGCTGCCGGCGCCGCAGCGGGACGCCCTGCACTCGGCGTTCGGCATGCGCCCGGTCGTGGCGTCCGGCGGTCCGCCGGAGCTGTTCATGATCGCGCTGGCGACCCTGAACGTCCTGACGGACGTGTCGGCCCGGCAGCCGCTGCTCATCGTCGTCGACGACGTGCAATGGCTCGACCGGCCCACCCAGGACGTGCTCGGCTTCGTCGCGCGCCGGCTCGGCAACGATCCCTGCGTCCTGATCGGCGTGGTCCGGGCCGGGTACGACATCGCCTTCGCCGCCACCGATCTGCCGCAGCTGAACCTCGGCCGGCTCGCCGAACCGGACGCCCTCGAACTGCTGGACCGGCACGCGACCGATCTCGGATACGCCGACCGGCAGCGCATCCTGCTGGAGGCGGCCGGTAATCCGCTGGCCCTCACCGAACTGCCGCTGGCGCTGCGCTCGGCGAGCCGGCTGGCGGCCGAACACGGTGAGCAGCCGCCGCATTCGCTGCCGCTGACGGCGCGGCTGGAGCGGGCCTTCGCCGCGCGGCTGGGCGACCTGCCGCCGCGCTGCCGCGACGCCCTGCTGGTCGCGGCGGTCGACGAGGCCGAAGACCTCCGCGAGATCATCGCGGGCGCAACGATTCTCGCCGGACGGGACGTGCAGATCGCGGAGCTGGAACCGGCCGTGACGGCCGGGCTGATCCGGTTCGACGACTTCCGGGTGCACTTCCGGCACCCACTGGTCCGCGCGGCCATCGCCGACAAGGAGTCGGTCACCCGCAAGCGCGCGGCCCACGCGGCGCTGGCCGAGGTGCTCACCGGCGAGCCGTACCGCCGGACCTGGCACCGGGCGCAGTCCATCAGCGGGCAGGACGACGAGGTCGCCGACGAGATGGAACGCGCGCACACCATCCCGCTGCGCCGCGGCTCGGCGGCCGAGGTCATCTGGGCCCTGGAGCGGTCCGCCGAACTCAGCACCGATTCGGCCATCCGCGGGCGGCGGCTGATGCTCGCCGCCGAGCACGCCTTCGGCCTCGGCCGCGCCGACCTGGTCGACCAGCTGCTGGAACGGGCCGGCCGGACCACGCTGTCCCGGCTCGACCAGGTGCGGATGCAGTGGCTGCGGGAGATCTTCCACGACGGCGTGCCCGGCGACGCCGAACACGTCTTCCGGCTGTGCGCGGCCGCGCAGGAGGCGATCGATGCGGAGGATTCGGCGCTCGCGCTGAACCTGTTGCAGGCGGCCGGGCTGCGCTGCTGGTGGTCCGACACCGGTCCGGAGGCCCGGGTCCGGGTCTGCGAGGTGGCCCGCCGGATCGACTGCCCGCCCGACGACGCCCAGCTCACCGCGATCTTCAGCATCGCCGACCCGCTGACCGAGTACCAGACGGTGGCCGACCGCCTGGCGCGGGTGCGGCTGGAGAGCATCACCGACCCCGCGGCGCTGTGGCTCTACGGTATGGCGGCCGCCGCGATCGCCGACCCGGTGCTCTCGGTCGACTTCCTCGGCCGCGCCGAGACCGTGCTGCGGCAGCAGGGCCGGCTGGGCCTGCTGTCCCAGGTGCTGACCATGAGCGTGATCGACAGCATGGAGATCGGCGACTGGGAGCACGCCTGGGCGGCCGGCGAGGAGGGCCGCCGGCTGGCGGTGGACACCGGGCAGGCGATCTGGGACGCCAGCTCGCAGGCGCTGTACGCCATGTTGCTGGCGTTGCGCGGCGACCACGAGCAGGCAGAGGCGATCGCGGCCGACGCGGAGCGCTCGGCGGCGGGCCGGCGACTCAGCAACCTGCTGGCCCTCGCCCAACTCGCCCGCGGCTTCGCACACATGAGCGCCGGCCGCCCCGAGCCCGCCTACCACGCGCTGCGGCGACTGTTCGACCCCGACGACGCGGCCTTCCACGTGCACGAACGATTCCACGCCGTCAGCTTCCTCGCCGAGGCCGCCGTGCACGCGGGCCTGGCCGACGAGGCCCGCGTGGTGATCGCCGACCTGGAGGTGGAGGCCCGCACGGTCCGCTCACCCATCCTGGTCCGCCAACTCGGTTACGCCCGTGCGGTACTGGCCCCCGAGGACGAGGCGGAGGAGGCCTTCCTCGGCGCGCTCAGCGCGGACCTGACCCGCTGGCCGTGGCTGCGGGCCCGGCTGGAACTGGCCTTCGGTCAGTGGCTGCGCCGCCAGCGCCGGGTCGCCGAGGCCCGCCGGCCACTGCACTCGGCGCAACTCACCTTCGACCTGATCGGTGCCCGCAGCTGGGCCGAGACGACCAGGATGGAACTGCGCGCCGCCGGCGTCCGTACCCAGTCCGCCGCCGGCCAGGCCGCCGGGCTCGCCTCGCTGACGGCCCAGGAACTACAGATCGCCCGCCTCGCGGCAGAAGGTCTGTCGAACAAGGAGATCGGCGTCCGCCTCTACCTGTCGCATCGCACGGTCGGCTCCCACCTGTACCGCATCTACCCCAAACTCGACGTCAGCACCCGCGCCCAACTCGCCGCCCTCCTGGGCACCCGGAACACCGGCGCCTGACTGCCGGATCGGCTAATCGGTCAGTACTCCGGGTAGGTCCCGGCTCACCGCCGACCGGAGATAGCGGTCCACCATGCGGTCGATCAAACCCGTTGCCACCGCACTCGGGCGGGTGCGTGCGACGGCCAGTTCCTCGGCCAGCTTGTCGATGTCGCGCTCCGATCGCGCGGATCGCCGGTACGACCGAATTGCCGTGCGGGCGAACAGGTCGGTGAACTGCCGGGCAATGTGGTCGCAATCGGTGCGCAGCATGTCGATCTCGTCGAGCGCGCGATCGATCGGCAAACCGTCCGCCACCAGTTGGTCGAACAGTTCGATGAGCGCGGGATCGCCCGGCCGGTAACTGATCTCGTCGATCGGCTCGTACAGTCCGGCGGCGACGGCGGCGGCCAAGCCGTCCGGGACGGTTCGGAACCGCTCGGCCAGTTCGGCGGCGGAGATCGTGGCGGTGGCCGAGACCACCGGTGGCGGTGGTGATGTGGCGCCCGCGGATACGCCGAGGATGTCGGCGAGGTCCTCGCCCCGGTCCCACGCTTCCAGGAGGCTCCGCACCCCGGTCAGGGTGATGCCACGGTCGAGCAGCCGGGTCACGATGCGGACCCGGTCCAGGTGCTCGGCACTGTAGAAACCGGTGCGGCCCTTCATCTTCGCGGGCGGGAGGAGGCCGCGCTCGTGGTAGTCGCGCAGCGTGCGAACCGTCATTCCGGCCTGTTCGGCCAGCTCGGCGATCGTCAGTTCGTCGTCCACACTCATGTCCCCCAGCAAACCACAGCGGCACAGGCGAACCGCGCAGACCGCGGCCAGGTTTCGGCGACGTTACGGCTTCGCCGAACTCTTGCTATCTGCCGTCAAATGACGGTAAATAACATCAATCAATGGCACGATCCACCGTTCACCGAAGGAAGACCACCTCATGACCACTGTGAAACCGCCGCGGAGCCAGGACGCTCCCGCGGTGACGTACGACGAGGACGCCGGGTATCACAAGGCGTTGCGGCCCCGGCAGTTGCAGATGATCGCCGTCGGCGGCGCCATCGGCACCGGCCTGTTCCTCGGCGCGGGCGCCCGGTTGAAGGATGCGGGCGCGGGACTGTTCCTGACCTACGCGGTCTGCGGGATCTTCGTGTTCTTCATATTGCGCGCACTGGGAGAACTGGTGCTGCACCGTCCGTCCTCCGGCTCGTTCGTGTCCTATTCCCGTGAATTCTACGGGGAGAAGATGGCTTTCGGCGTGGGCTGGATGTACTTCTTCCACTGGTGCATGACCGGGATCGTCGACATCACCGCGATCGCGACCTACGTGCACTACTGGGGGGCGACCAAGGTCATCCCGCAGTGGACGATCGCGCTGATCGCGCTGGTGATCGTGGTCGCCGTCAACATGGTGTCGGTCAAGTGGTTCGGCGAGATGGAGTTCTGGGCCGCGCTGATCAAGGTGGTCGCGCTGGTCGCGTTCCTGGTCATCGGCATCGTTTTCCTGGTGGGGCGCTTCAAGATTGCGGGCGAGGTCACCGGGCCGAGCGTGATCTCCACGCACGGCGGGCTGTTCCCGCGTGGGGTACTGCCCCTGGTGCTGACCACGACGGGTGTCGTCTTCGCCTATGCCGCAGTCGAACTGGTCGGCACCGCCGCCGGTGAGGCGGAGAATCCGGAGAAGATCATGCCGCGGGCGATCAACTCCGTGATCGCGCGGATCGCGCTGTTCTACGTCGGTTCGCTGGTTCTGCTGTCGATGTTGTTGCCCTACACCGCGTTCAAGTCCGGCACCAGCCCGTTCGTCACGTTCTTCTCGCGGCTCGGCGTGCACGGCGCCGGTTCGGTGATGAACCTGATCGTGCTCACCGCGGCGTTCTCCAGCCTGAACGCGGGGCTCTACTCGACCGGGCGGATCCTGCGCTCGATGTCGGTGAACGGCAGTGCGCCGGCGCTGGCTTCGCGGATGTCGAAGGGTGGTGTGCCCTACATCGGCATCCTCGCCACCGCCACGGTCGCGCTGGCCGGGGTCGGGCTCAACGCGGTGGTACCGGCCAAGGCGTTCGAGATCGTGCTGAACATGTCGGCGCTGGGCACCATCGCCGCGTGGGGCGCGATCCTGCTGTGCCAGTTGAAGTTGTGGTACCTGGCGAAGCAGGGCAAGGTCGAGCGGCCGTCGTTCCGCCTGATGGGCGCGCCGTACACCAGTATCGCGGCGCTGCTGTTCCTGGTGGTGGTGCTCGGCATCATGGCCTTCGGCAAGGACGGCACGCAGCGGGGTGCGCTGATCTCCATGGTCGTGGTGGTGCTGCCGATGATGGTGGGGGGCTGGTTCCTGGCCCGCCGCCGGGTCGCGGCGCTCGCGGCGGGCCGAGAGCACCCGGTGCGATGAGGGGCCGGCCGACTCCTGTTGCACGACGGCGAGTTTCGATCCAGGATCGGCCAATGCCGCGCGACCGTACCGCCCGGTGTGGTCGCGCGGCGCCCCCGCCGTCGAGTCGGAACGGTGTGTCGAGCATGAACGAATTCACTGCGCGCGAGGCGATCGAGCGGGATGAGGACCCGGAAGCCATGCTGCTGGCGAAATGTGAAGTGCCCGAACACAAGCGATTCTGCTGGAGCTGCGGGCAACCGGTCGGACGCGGTGGCGGATCGGCCGCCGCGCTGCGGGGCGCCTGCGAACAGTGCGGTACCCGATACAGTTTCGGACCCGACCTGTTCTCCGGTGATCTGGTCGCGGGCCAGTACGAGGTCCGGGGCTGCCTGGCCTACGGCGGGGTCGGCTGGATCTACCTCGCCCGGGACCGCCGGGTGGGCGGGCGGTGGGTGGTGCTGAAGGGGTTGCGGAATCCGGGTGATCTCGAGGCGCACATCGCGGCGCTGGCGGAGCGGCAGTTCCTGTCCGAGGTGGTGCATCCGGCCATTGTCAAGATCTTCAACTTCGTCACCCACCACGACGCGGCGGGTGTCGGCTGCGGCTACATCGTCATGGAGTACGTGGCCGGACGGTCGCTGGCCGGGGTGCTCGATCAGCGGGGTGCGCCGCTGACCCCGGCCGAGGCGATCAGCTTTCTGCTGAAAGTCCTTCCCGCACTGGACTATCTACATTCGCTGGGGCTGGCCTACAACGATCTGAAGCCGGACAACATCATGGTGAGCCCGGACGAGGTCAAACTCATCGACCTCGGCGCGGTCGCCGCTGTGAATTCCGGCGGATTCCTCTACGGGACACCGGGATTCCAGGCGCCGGAGATCACGCGGACCGGCCCGACGGTGGCCACCGACATCTACACCATCGGCCGGACGCTCGCGGCCCTGACCCGGCCGCCGGGTGCGCCCCGCGATCGGCTCGCCGATCCGGAGTATCCGGCGTTCTCGAAGTTGCTGCGCCGCGCGACACATCCCGATCCGGCGGCGCGCTTCCCTTCCGTCCGAGCCCTCATCGGGCAACTGACCGGGGTGTTGCGAATGATGGTGGTGCAGTTGACCGAAAGCGATCAGCCGCGGGTCTCGGCGGTGTTCGCCGAGCCACGGCAGTCCGATTTCGGCGTCGATCTGATGCTGCGCACCCTGCGCTCGGCGGCCGATGGCGGCCGGCCACAGTTGACCGCAGCGGCGGTCGCGGCCGCGCTGCCCGTCCCGGCGGCGGCCACCTCGGCGCTGGACGATTCGCGCGATCACCGGGGTGGCGACTGGCGGTTCGAATGGTTCGCCGGTCTGACCGAACTGACCGCGGAGGCGCTCGACGCGGCCCATCGCCGGTTCGAGGCGGTGAACGCCATGCTGCCGGGAGAGACCGCTCCGCTGCTGGCGCTCGCGGCCACCGCGGAACTGCTCGGCGACGCCGCCGATCCCGGCGATCGCGACCGCTGGTTCGGCATCGCCACCGAGCACTACCGGACCGTCTGGCAATCCGATCGCACCATCGTGAGCGCCGGGTTCGGGCTGGCCCGGCGACTGCTCGCCGCGGGCGACCGGGAGGCGGCGATCGCCACCCTGCGGCAGGTGCCGGTCCGGTCGAGCGCGTACGACCGGGCGCGGATGACGATCAGTCTGCTGCTGGCCGCGCGGCCACCGGCGGATCTGACCCAGGACCGGCTGGACGAGGCAGCGGCACGCCTGGCCGATCTGGCCCGGGAAGCACGGGTCCTGGAACTGTGCTCGGTGGTCCTGGACAGTGCGCTGCACTGGTTTCTGGCCGGTGGCCGCCCGCAGCGGCCGACGGACACCATCCTCGGTTGCGCCTACGCGGAGCCGGATCTGCGCCGCGGACTGGAGTCGGCGCTGCGCGCGGTGGCGCGGGCGACGCCCGACACGCTGGCCCGGTTCGCGCTGGTGGACCGCGCCAATACGGTCCGCCCGCGCTCGTGGTACTGACCACGCCCCTCGCATCCCATACAGACGAACTGGAGTCTTCACATGACCGACGACCATCGAATCGAACGTGATTCGCTCGGCGAGCTACCCGTGCCGGCGGACGCCTACTACGGTGTGCACACCGCCCGGGCGGTGGCGAACTTCCGGATCACCGGCACCACCATCGGACAGTATCCTGCTCTCATCTCGGCCCTGTCATCCGTGAAAATGGCCGCGTGCGAAGCGAATCGGGTACTGGGCCGGTTGGACGAACGGCGGGCCGACGCCATCGCCACAGCCTGCGCCGAGTTGCGCGTGGGCCGGTTCCTCGACCAGTTCCCGATCGATCCGGTCCAGGGCGGGGCCGGCACCTCGTCGAACATGAACGTCAACGAGGTGATCGCCAATCGGGCCCTGGAGATCCTCGGCCACCCGCGCGGTACGTACACCGAGATCGATCCGATCATGCACGTCAACCTCGGTCAGTCGACCAACGACGTCTACCCCACCGCCGTCAGGCTCGCCGTGGTGACCCACATCCGGGAACTGACCGCGAGCCTCGACGGCCTGACGCGATCCTTCGCCGGTAGGGCCGACGCATTCGCGGACGTGATCAAGATGGGCCGCACCCAACTCCAGGATGCCGTGCCGATGACACTCGGCCAGGAGTTCGCGGCGTACGCGACCACCGTGCGCGAGAACCGGGACCGGCTGGCCGAGGGTGCGCTGTCGCTGCTGGAATGCAATCTGGGCGGCACCGCGATCGGCACCGGAATCAACGGTCATCCCGACTACCCGGCGCTGGCATGCCGCTTCCTGCGGGAGATCACCGGCGAGCCGGTGGTGCCGGCTGCCGATCGGATCGCGGCCACTTCGAATTGCGGTGACTTCGTGCAGATCTCGGGCACGGTCAAACGGGTCGCGGTCGAGTTGTCGAAGATCTGCAACGATCTGCGGCTGCTGGCGTCCGGGCCGGCGGCCGGTCTGGGCGCGATCAATCTGCCTGCCGCACAGGCCGGCTCGTCGATCATGCCGGGCAAGGTGAATCCGGTGGTGCCGGAACTGGTCAACCAGGTCGCGTTCGAGGCGATCGGCAACGACCTGACGGTGACCCTGGCCGCCGAGGGAGGCCAATTGCAGCTCAACGCCTTCGAGCCGATCATCGCGTACAGCCTGCTGCGCACCGTGGGTCATCTCACCGCGGCGGCGGACACCCTGGCCGCCGGCTGCGTCGACGGAATCACCGCCAACCGTGACCATCTCGCCGAGGAAGTGCACCGATCGGCCGGGCTGGTCACCGCGCTCGCACCCTATCTCGGCTACGCGGCCTGCGCGCGGGTGGCGAAACAGGCCCTGCGCAGCGGGCGTTCCGTCGCGGAGATCGTGGTGGACGAGGGCCTGCTCGACCGGGACCGGGTCGCGGAACTGCTCGCGCCGCGGCGATTGGCCGGACTGCCGCCGGCGGCGAGTGCCGTGCAGGTCCTCGATCCGGTCGTATCGTGAAGGGGCCCACAGTGATTCGGCAGGTCAGCGCACCACGACGAAGGATCGGTGCTGTCATGGACGAATTCGGTGACGACTCGGCCGTCGAGCGGGCCCAACTCGGACAGGCGCGGGTGTTCCAGATCGCGCTGCTCGCCGAAGCCGAACTCCTGCAAGAGGAACTGAATGCGCTGTACGAGGAGATGCGCGAGATCCATCGCCATTTGAGCACACTGCGGCGGCGGTTTCCCAGCCTGCCCCCGGAACCGATGCCGACCGGCCGGGCGCCCGTCGCACTCGTGCCACCGGCCACCGGTTCCTGGCCCGGCTCCCGCGGAGCCGGCAGGTGACGTCACGCCCCGGCCGTGGCAATGCCGCACACTCGGCGGCCGTCGGCGTTCCGGCCGTTCCGGGGCGGGGCTGTTCCGGGCGCGATGACGGTGGGGCTGTCTACGATGCGGCGCATGAATGGTTTCGTTCGCGTGTGCCTCACCGATATCGATCGGGTGATCGGGTCGATCGGATCCCACGACGAGGAACTGCTCGAGCGAATCATCCGACGGCACGAGGACGACTTCGTGGCGGACGCGGCGGAGCGCACGGCCGGGGAGGTCGGCGAGTTCGACGCGGTGCGAATGTTGATCCGCGAGGATCCGGGCAGCTATCCGTGGTCGGACGCGCACAACAGTGCGTTCGAGACGATCATGGGGATGTTCGACGGGCGGTGGCTCGCCGATGTCGAGCACGGCCGGCTGGAACAGATCGGCGAGGGGTTCGCGAGCCTCGGGGTGGACGCGATCTACGCGAATGATCTGACGTGCGGGACACCGTGGGCCAACGAGGACTGCCGGCAGGCGTGGTGGCAGTGGCGCGCGGCGACACCGGAACAGCGGGGCGAGGTGGAGCCGGAGGTGCTGGTCGCGATCGACGAATGGATGCAGTGGTTGCACGAGGCGGCGTCGACAGCGCATCTCGGAGTGCTCGGCGCTCTGTGGTGGGGCTGAGCACGGCGGCGTGTCGGGGGTTGTGGGCAGCGGTGGACTGATTGAATGCTCGTCGCTCGGTGCGGACCTGGTCCGCGGTCGCGGTGTGGCAGTTCAATGTCGATCAAATGTCCATGTATCCGACGGGAGCCTGCATGACCCAAACGCCCTTCTACGCCGATGTCCAATCGCATTACGACCTGTCCGACGATTTCTTCGCGCTGTTCCTGGATCCGACCCGGACCTACAGTTGCGCCTATTTCGAGCGGGACGACTACACCTTGGAGCAGGCGCAGATCGCGAAGATCGATCTGGCGCTCGGCAAATTGAATCTGCAGTCCGCCTCGACCCTGCTGGACGTGGGCTGCGGCTGGGGTTCGACGATGGTGCGCGCACTGGACACCCATCCGGATCTGACGGTCACCGGCCTGACCCTGAGCCGTAACCAGTACGAATACGTCAGCCAGTTGCTGGTGAGCCGCGGCTACACGGATCGGGCCGAGGTGCGGCTGCAGGGCTGGGAGGAGTTCGACGGCAACGTCGACCGGATCGTATCCATCGGCGCCTTCGAGCATTTCCGGCACGAGCGGCACGCCGACTTCTTCAAATTCGCGAAGGCGGCGCTGCCGGCCAAGGGCGGCCGAATGCTGTTGCACACCATCGTGTTGTATCCGTTCGGGTACGTCCGCGACATGGGAATTCCGTGCACCAAGGAGGATATTCAGTTCTTCCGATTCATCCGTGACGTCATCTTCCCGGGCGGGCAGTTGCCGTTCCCGGAGAAGGCGGGCTTCCCCGGCGTGAAGGATTTCGCCGAGGGCGCCGGGTTCCGTGTGGAGCGGATGCACGCGCTGCAGCAGCACTACGCGCGGACGCTGGACTGCTGGTCGGCCGCCCTGGCCGAGAAGCGGGCGGAGGCGGTGGAGCTGTGCGGGCAGGCGACCTTCGACACCTACATGAAGTACCTGACCGGATGTGCCGGCTACTTCCGTCAGGGCAGTATCGATGTCATGCAGTTCACCTGTGTCGCAGACGATTCCGTGTAGCCGGAACGCGGCGTAGCGCCGGATCTACACGCGGGTGGTCGCCTCGGGCCGCCGTGCCGGACAGGGTCCCTGTCCGCCACGGCGGCCTCCGTGTATCATCACCGATGTGATGTGCGTCACAAATTAGTGCCAGTATGCGGGATCTCTTGGAAAAGACTTTCCAAATTCTTTGCGGCTTCTTTACACTCGTGTCGGCCACAAGCCTTCGATGCGTGTACATGTTCCACCGATGAACCGGACCGGGAGGTCCGGCGAAGGAGAAATATGTCGACCGACACCGATCCGGCCCGCCGGATGCTCTTTCCGGGCCTCTCGTCCGTGCTCCGGCACGATCTACCCGCCTCCGTCGTGGTCTTCCTGGTCGCGCTACCCCTGTCCATCGGCGTGGCCGTGGCCACCGGCGCCCCGGTGGCGGCCGGACTGCTGGCGGCCGTCGTCGGCGGCCTGGTGGCCGGGGTACTCGGCGGCTCGTCGCTACAGGTCAGCGGGCCCACCGCGAGTCTCACCGTCGTCGTCGCGCAGAGTATCGGCCAATACGGCTGGGCGGCAACGTGTTTCATCACCATCGGGGCCGGGGTACTGCAGGTCCTGTTCGGGCTGAGCCGGCTGGCGCGCGGGGCGCTGGCCATCGCGCCGGTCGTGGTGCACGGCATGCTCGCCGGTATCGGCGTCACCATCGCGCTGCAGCAGATGCACGTCCTGCTCGGCGGGGAGTCGCACAGTTCGTCGTGGGCGAGCATCGTCGACCTGCCGCGTCAGCTGATGTCCGTGCACAGCGGCGACGCGCTCGTCGGCGCCATCGTCATCGCGATCCTGCTCGGCTGGCGGTACCTGCCGCCGATCCTGCGCATGGTGCCGGCGCCGCTGGTCGCGGTGGTCACCGCGACCGGGCTGGCGATGGTGGTACCCACCAGCGTCGAGCGAATCTACGTGGCGGGCACGCTCTTTCGCGACATCAGCCTCCCGGCGCTGCCGCGCGGCGGCTGGGGCGGTATCGCGCTGGTCATGGTGACCGTCGCGCTGATCGCCAGCGTCGAGACGCTGCTGTCGGCGGTCGCGGTCGACCGGATGCAGCCGGGCCGCCGCTCCGATATGGACCGCGAGCTGATCGGGCACGGTATCGCCAACGTCGTCGCCGGTGCGGTCGGCGCGTTGCCGGTGGCCGCGGTCATCGTCCGCAGCATCACCAACGTGAAGGCCGGCGCCCGGTCCAAGGCGTCCACCATGCTCGCCGGTGTGTGGGTGCTGGTGTTCGCGGTCGCTCTCGTCGACGTGGTGAAGCAGATTCCGCAGGCCGCGCTGGCCGGTCTGCTCATCGTCATCGGGATGAGCCTGATCAAGCTCGCGCACATCCGGCTGGCCCGGCGCGCCGGCGACCTGTTCGTCTACGCGGCAACGGTTCTGGTGGTGGTGTTCGCCAATCTGCTGCTCGGCATGCTGGTCGGGCTGGCGCTGGCCTTCGCACTGCTGCTGTGGCGGGTGGTGCGGGTGGTCGTCGTCGCGACGCCGGTCCCCGGCACCGAGAATCGCTGGCTGGTCGCCGTCGACGGCACCTGCACCTTCCTGGCCCTGCCGCGGATGACGGCGGAGCTGGCCCGGGTGCCCCGGGATGCCGTCGTCACCATCGAGATGACCGTCGATTTCATCGACCACGCCGCCTCCGATGCCCTGTACGACTGGGTGCAGCAGCACCGAAACCTGGGCGGCACAGTCGAATTGGTGGAGATGGGTGCGGCGCGGCTGGCGGATCTGGACGGTGGCCCACCCGCCCGTGGCCACGCCCGGCGCATGCTCGACGACGTACTCGGGCCGTGGCGGCGGACCCCGCGGGTGGATCCGGTGGTGGCCGGTATCGCGGCCTACCACCGCAGCCACGCGCACGTGGTGCGGCCGCATCTGGGTGAACTGCTCGAGGGACAGAATCCGGACGCGTTGTTCCTCACCTGCGCGGATTCCCGGATCGTGCCGAACGTGATCACCAACAGCGGTCCGGGCGACCTGTTCACCGTCCGCAACATCGGCAATCTGGTGCCCGCCGACGGTCGTGACACCTCGGTGGAGGCGGCGATCGTCTACGCGCTGGAGAAGCTCGCGGTGCGCTCGGTGGTGGTGTGCGGGCATTCGAAATGCGGTGCGATGGACGCGCTCTACCACGAGCGGGTCACCGGGCCGGGCCTCGACGACTGGCTCGCGCACGGCCGGCCCACCCTGCAGCAGTACCGGCACGGGCATCCGGTGGCGGCCGCCGCGGCGGTGGCCGGATTCGGGCCGGTCGACCAGCTGGGCATGGTGAACGTCGCGGTGCAACTGGAGACGCTGGCCGCGCATCCGGTGGTTCGCCGCGCGATGCTCGATCGCGGAGTTGTGTTGTCGGGCTTGTTCTTCGACATCTCCAGCGCTCGGGTCATGGAGATCACGCCGTCGGGTATCGGCCACATCGACGACGCGAGCGGACCCGTCACGGTGCTGCCGGTGCAGTAGGCCCGCTCGGCCGGAGTTCGGCGGCGCCCCGGGTCCGCGCACCCGGGGCGCCGCCGCGTCCGGATCGGCGCTCCGACCTCGGCCGATACGGACCGAAATGAACATTCTTTTTCTCAGACTTTGCTAAGCCTTTACGTTTAGCCTTGCGGGGCACGTCCGGGTGATCCAGCGGACACCGGAGTCCGCCGGCCTCTCGCTGCCTGGAGAACATGTTCGACCGACCGCGGCCGGAGTCGACCGGCGCGGTGAAGGAGAAATATGTCCGCCGACACCGACTCGACCGTTCCGCCCGCGTCCGCGGGCCCACCGGTGCGGACCGACCGGCTCGCCGAGCTGATCCGATACGATCTGCCGGCTTCCATTGTGGTTTTCCTTGTCGCGCTGCCGCTTTCGCTCGGCATCGCGGTCGCCTCCGACGCCCCGATCACCGCTGGGCTGATCGCCGCCGCGGTCGGTGGCATTCTGGCGGGCCTGCTCGGTGGCGCCCCGCTACAGGTCACCGGACCGGCCGCGGGCCTGACCGTGGTGGTCGCCGAGGTGATCCACGAATTCGGCTGGCAGACAGCCTGTTTCATCACCGTCGCGGCCGGTGTGCTGCAGATCCTGTTCGGGCTCAGCCGGATCGCCCGCGCGGCGCTGGCCATCGCGCCGGTCGTGGTGCACGCCATGCTCGCCGGTATCGGCGTCACCATCGCACTGCAGCAGGTGCACGTCCTGCTCGGCGGCGCCTCGCACAGCACGGCCTGGGAGAACCTCGCCGAACTGCCGGGTCAGTTGCTCGACCTGCGCGGCGGTGACGTCGCCATCGGCCTCGTGGTCATCGGCATCATGCTCGGCTGGCGGTATGTGCGCGGACCGGTCCGGGCGGTGCCGGGGCCGCTGGTGGCGGTGCTCGTCGCCACCGTGCTCGCCGTGATCGTGCCGGGGAATCCGGCGCGGATCGTCATCGACGGCTCGCTGTTCGACGCGATCGGATTGCCGAGCCTGCCCAGCGGCGACTGGGACGGCGTGCTCATGGCGGTGCTGACCGTCGCGCTGATCGCCAGCGTGGAGAGCCTGCTGTCGGCGGTGGCCGTGGACAAGATGCACACCCGGGCGCGCGCCGACTTCGACCGTGAGCTGATCGGCCAGGGCGTGGCGAATACGGCCTCCGGCCTGCTCGGCGGCCTGCCGGTCACCGGCGTGATCGTGCGCAGCGCGACCAATGTGCAGGCCGGTGCGCGCACCCGAGCCTCGGCGGTCCTGCACGGCATCTGGATCCTCGTGTTCTCGGTGGCGCTGGTCGGTGTGGTCGAACAGATTCCGAAGGCCGCGCTGGCCGGGCTGCTCATCGTGATCGGCGTCCAGCTGGTGAAGCTCGCGCACATCCGGACCGCCCGCCGCACCGGCGATCTCGCGGTCTACGCGGTGACGATCGCCGGGGTGGTGTTCCTCAACCTGCTCGAGGGCGTGCTGATCGGACTGGTACTGGCGTTCGCGCTGCTGCTGTGGCGGGTGGTCCGGGTCCAGGTGCACGCCGTACCGGTCGAGGCGACCGGGCGCTGGCTGGTCACCGTCGACGGCACCTGCACCTTCCTGGCGCTGCCGCGACTCACCTCACGGCTGGCCTCGGTACCCGCCGGCACCGATGTCCAGGTGCAGCTGACCGTCGACTTCCTCGACCATGCCGCGACCGAGGCGCTGCACGACTGGGCCCGGCAACACGAGAGTACCGGCGGCACAGTGGAATTCGTGGAACTCGGCACCGCCCGGATGAGCAGCGCGCTGGCCGCTCCGCCGCGCCGCGACCGGGCCCGCGGGTTGCTCGACGGGTTGCTGGCCCCGCGCGGCGCGCGGACGCGAGTACCGCGCGACCGCGATGCCGAGACGATCACCGCGGGTGTCGCGGAGTACCACCGGGGTCACGCGCACCTCGTACGGCCGCATCTGGACGATCTGCGTCACGGACAGGATCCGGACTCGTTCTTCCTGACCTGTGCGGACTCCCGGATCGTGCCGAACGTCATCACCTCCAGCGGGCCGGGTGATCTGTTCACCGTCCGCAACGTGGGCAATCTGGTGCCCGCCGACGGCCGGGACTCCTCGGTGGAAGCCGCGCTGAGCTTCGCCGTGGAACGGCTGTCGGTGCGCAACGTCGTGGTGTGCGGGCACTCCGGATGCGGTGCGATGCAGGCGCTGCTGACCGGTACGCGGCCGCCGGGCGGGCTGGGCGACTGGCTCGCACACGCCGAACCCGTGCTGGCCCGCTTCCTGGCCGGACATCCGGTGGCCGCCGCCGCAGCCGCCGCCGGTTTCCGGGAAGCCGACCAGTTGAGCATGGTGAACGTGGCGATGCAGGTCGAGGCGCTGTACCGGCATCCGACGGTGCGCCGGGCGGCGATGACCCGGGAGCTGGAGGTATCCGGATTGTTCTTCGACATCGGCACCGCGCGGGTATTGCACATCACTCCCACCGGCATCGCCGAAATCCCCGATCCCGCACCGGAATTCGCCACGCTGTAATTCGGTCGCCGCGAGTCCGCCCGCCGAGGGGTCGGGCGGACTCGCGCCGTCACCGGGGTGTAGACCCACCGCGGTGCTGCGGTGCGTACCGGTGTGCGGTGCCGGACAAGGCGGCGAACGTGCGTAATCGGACAGGCTTGCTGGCGTGGCGACCGGGTGTCGGGGTCGGGGACGACCTACGCTGGTCGGCGGCCTCCCGGTGCGGGTGGTATCGCCGCAATGGCGGAAAACTCCTGGCTCGGGCGGACGTGGTCGTGCCAGGCTGGTGTCAGGCGCAACTTCGATGGATCGGAGTCGGATGGAGATGGCGGCGGTGTCCGAGACCCTGGTGCCCGGCGTGGCACTCACCCGGCCGGAGTGGCTGGGAGAGCGGATCGCCGATATGGGCATCTCGTGGGGGACGGGTAATTCGCGGGTGTCCGGCACGCTGTGGTGGTGCATGGCCGCCTCGTCGCTGGTCGATCCGATCGCCACCGCCTACGCGGAGAACCGGCCCGCGCCGGATCCGCAGTTGGAGCGCCTCGTCTGCGAGGTGCGCCCGGACGGGGGCATCGAGCGGGTGTTCCCGGATCCGGCGGCGCCGGCACGCACGGCCCAGCCGGTCGAAAGTCGTTGCACGGCAGATGAACTCGCCTCCGCCGAGCAATCGTGCGCAGCCGCGGACAGCACCGGTGCGACGCCCGGGACACCGGCGCCGGAGACTGTGACGCCCGCGCCGGAGACCTCGACGGTCGGTGCGACGCTGCGGGAGACGCTGGGCCGCATCATTCCGGTGGTCGCCGAGGTCTCCGGCGCGGGTGTGCCGTCGCTGTGGGCGATCGTCGCCGATGCCATCGGCAACCGGGCCCTCGACGCCGGTGCGCCGGAGGCCGGAACCCGGCTGGCCGCGGAGGTCGCGGGGCAACTGCCGGTGCCGCGCTTCACCGATGCCGGCGGCCGGACCTTCGTGCGGCGCATCTCGTGCTGCCTCGTGTACGAGGTGTCCGGCTGCCAGATGTGCACCAGCTGCCCGAAACGGCCTGCCGCGCAGCGGCTGGAACTGCTGACGGCGCTGGCCACGCGCGGCTGACCGCCGGATCCCCGCCCGGTTGCGACGTTTCGCCGGGCTACCGGGTGCGAGATGCGGTCCATCGGCGCATCCGTCGTAGGCGCCGGATAGCATGGTCGCGCCGGACCGAATGCACCACCGGCCGGGCCCGGTACCGGGTCCGCCGGGCGGGTCACCACCCGTCCGAACCATGCGGGCAGCACGCCCGCCCAACACTGCCAAGGAGAGCGCAGCCGTGACCACCTCAGCCCGCACCGACCCAGCCGCCCTCGTTCGGGTGCCGGCCGGGACGACGGCGGGCGCCGCGCTGCGCGAGGCGGAACTGCCGAACAAGGGCCCCGACGCGGTGATCGTCGTCCGCGATCCGGAGGGCAATCTCAAGGATCTGTCCTGGACCCCCGACACCGATGTCGAGGTCGAGCCGATCGCGGCCGGTTCCCCGGACGGCCGCAACGTGATCCGGCACTCCACCGCACATGTGCTGGCCCAGGCCGTCCAGCAGGAGTTCCCCGGCGCCCGCCTGGGCATCGGTCCGTTCATCAAGGACGGCTTCTACTACGACTTCCAGGTCGACCGCCCCTTCACCCCCGAGGATCTGGCCAAGCTCGAGTCCCGGATGAAGAAGATCATCAAAGGCGCGCAACGGTTTTCGCGCCGCGTGGTCGAGGTCGAGGAGGCCCGGGTCGAGCTGGCGAAGGAGCCGTTCAAGCTCGAACTGATCTCCGACAAGTCCGGTATCGACGATCCGGAGGTCATGGAGGTCGGCGGCAACGAGCTGACCATCTACGACAACCTCGACCCGCGCACCGGCGAGCGGATCTGGGCCGACCTGTGCCGCGGCCCGCACTGCCCGACCACCAAGTACATCCCGGCCTTCAAGCTGACCCGCAGCTCGGCCGCCTACTGGCGCGGCGACCAGGACCGCGAGGGTCTGCAGCGCGTCTACGGCACCGCCTGGGAATCGCCGGAGGCCCAGGACGAGTACCTGGCCATGCTGGCCGAGGCCGAGAAGCGCGACCATCGCAAGCTGGGCCTGGAGCTGGACCTGTTCTCCTTCCCGGACGAGCTGGGCTCGGGCCTGCCGGTGTTCCACCCCAAGGGCGGCATCATCCGCAAGGAGATGGAGGACTACTCGCGGCAGCGCCACGTCGAGGGCGGCTACGAGTTCGTCAACACCCCGCACCTCACCAAGGCGCATCTGTTCGAGACCTCCAAACATCTCGAGTGGTACGCCGACGGCATGTTCCCGCCCATGCATCTGGACGCGGAGTACAACGAGGACGGCACCGTCCGCAAGCCCGGCCAGGACTACTACGTCAAGCCGATGAACTGCCCGATGCACAACCTGATCTACCGGTCCCGCGGCCGGTCGTACCGGGAGCTGCCGCTGCGGCTGTTCGAATTCGGCTCGGTGTACCGGTACGAGAAGTCCGGCGTGGTGCACGGCCTGACCCGCGCCCGCGGCTTCACCCAGGACGATTCGCACATCTACTGCACCCAGGAACAGGTGCAGGAGGAACTGACCACCATCCTGAACTTCGTCCTCGACCTGCTGAAGGACTACGGCCTCGACGACTTCTATCTGGAGCTGTCGACCAAGGATCCGAAGAAGTACGTCGGCGCCGACGATGTCTGGGAGGAGGCGACCGAGACCCTGCGTCAGGTCGCCGAGGCGTCGGGTCTGCAACTGGTGCCGGATCCGGGCGGCGCCGCGTTCTACGGTCCCAAGATCTCGGTGCAGGCCAAGGACGCCCTCGGCCGCACCTGGCAGATGTCGACCATCCAGCTGGACTTCTTCGAGCCGGAGCTGTTCGAACTGGAGTACACCGCCAACGACGGCACCAAGAAGCGCCCGGTGATGATCCACCGCGCGCTGTTCGGGTCGATCGAGCGGTTCTTCGGTGTGCTCACCGAGCACTACGCGGGCGCCTTCCCGGCCTGGCTGGCCCCGGCGCAGGTGGTCGCCATCCCGGTGGCCGACACCTTCGTACCGCATCTGGACCAGGTCGTGGCGCGGTTGAAGGCCGCGGGCGTGCGCGCCGAGGTCGACCGCAGCGACGACCGGATGCAGAAGAAGATCTTCAACCACACCGCGCAGAAGGTGCCGTTCATGCTGCTGGCCGGCGAGCGCGATGTCGCCGCCGGCGCGGTGAGCTTCCGGTTCCGCGACGGCACCCAGGTCAACGGTGTGCCGGTCGCCGATGCGGTGGCCACTGTGGTGGACTGGATCCAACGGCGGGAGAATACCTCGCCCACCGCGGAGGGTTTCGAGATCCGGAAGGGTTCCTGAATGACCGCCCGCCGGACACAGGATGGGGTATGAGCGAGCGCACTGTGGAACAGGCTGCCGCCCGGGCCGATTCGGCCGCGGAGTCGGCCGGGAGCATCGTCGACCGGGGCGTCGGCGAGCCGGATCGGTTGCAGCGGTTGTGGACTCCCTATCGGATGTCGTACATCACCGGTGCGATCGCCGAGCGCGAGGGCGAAAACCGGGAACCGGCGGGCGATTCGGGTAAGTCCGGGCATCCGTTCATCGAAATTCCGAAGATGTCCGACGAGGACGGCCTGGTGATCGCGCGCGGGCAGTGGGTGTACGCGGTGCTGAACCTGTACCCGTACAACCCCGGCCACATGATGGTGGTGCCGTACCGCCGCGTCGCCGACCTCGAGGATCTCACCCTCGACGAGAGCACCGAGCTCATGGCCTTCACCCAGCAGGCGATCCGGGTGATGAAGAAGGTGTCGCGCCCGGCCGGATTCAACGTCGGCCTGAACCTCGGCGGCGTGGCCGGCGGTTCGCTCGCCGACCATCTGCATCAGCACATCGTGCCGCGCTGGGGTGGCGACGCGAATTTCATCACCGTCGTCGGCGGGGTGAAGGTGATGCCGCAGTTGCTGCGGGAGACCCGGGCACTGCTCGCGGAAGCCTGGGAGGAGAGGTAGGTGCTGAGCTTCTTCGGTCGCGAGACCTTCGCCAAGGCGACCGCGCCGCTGGGCCGGGCGCTGGTCGGCACCGGGCTCACGCCGGACGCGATGACGGTGATCGGCACCACCGCCTCGATCGCCGCCGCGGTGACGCTGTTCCCGACCGATCACCTGTTCTGGGGAACGATGGTGATCTGGTTGTTCGTCATGTTCGACATGCTCGACGGGGCGATGGCCCGCGCGCGCGGCGGCGGCACACGTTACGGCGCCGTTCTGGACGCCACCTGTGACCGGGTGGCCGACGGCGCGATCTTCGCCTCGCTGGCCTGCTGGTCGGTGTACCACGAGCACAGCAAGCACCTGTTCGTGGCGACCCTCGTGGTGCTGGTGACCTCGCAGGTCATCTCGTACGCGAAGGCCCGCGCCGAGGCCAGCGGGCTGTCCGCCGACGGTGGGCTGATCGAGCGCCCGGACCGGCTGGTGATCGTGCTCGTCGGTGCCGGATTCACCGGTATCGGCGGTTATTTCGGCATCGACTGGCTGACCTACGCGGTCTATGTGGCGATGTACATCCTGGCCGTGCTCAGTATCGTCACGGTGTTCCAGCGGGTACTGGCGGTGCGGAATTCGGCGGGCGCACGCGAGGTGATCGCCCCGGTGGGCAAAGTCGAGCCCGGGCCGACGAACTAGGCGGCGGCGATGACGGAGATGAAAGCCGCGCTGACGGATCGAGCGTACGCGGCCGGGTGGCGGCTGATCCGGGGCCTGCCGGAGGGCACCGCGCGCCGGCTGTTCGACGCGGGCGGCAACTGGGCGGGCCGCCGGGCGAATCGGGCCGCGCACCGCGACGGCACCCCGAATCAATTGCGCCGCAACCTTTCCCGGGTGCTGGGGGTCTCGCCGATGGCGGTGCCCGACGAGCTGATCCAGGCGAGTATGCGTTCCTACGCACGGTACTGGCGAGAGGCGTTCCGGCTGCCGTCGATGGATCATGCGGCGATCACCGCACCGGATCGGATGCCGCCGGTGGAGAACATCTACCGGCTGGATACGGCACTGGCGGCGGGCCGCGGGGGGATCTTGGTGCTGCCGCACTCCGGCAACTGGGATATGGCCGGGCTGTGGCTGGCACAGCATTACGGCACCTTCTCGACGGTCGCCGAGCGGCTGCGACCGGAATCGCTGTTCCGGCGCTTCGTCGCCTATCGGGAGAGTCTCGGTTTCGAGGTGTTCCCGCTGACCGGTGGCGAGCAGCCGCCGTTCACACAACTGGCCGAGCGGCTGCGCGCGAATCGGGTGATCTGCCTGCTGGGGGAGCGCGACCTCACCGGGAACGGCGTGCCGGTGACGTTCTTCGGCGAGCGGACCTGGATGCCCGCCGGCGCCGCGAAACTGGCGGTCGACACCGGTGCGGCACTGCTGCCGGTGCACGCCTGGTACACCGACGTCGACGGACGCGAAGGCTGGGCCGTGCGGGTCGATCCCGAGGTCGACGTGTCCGGCGGAATCGCGGCCGCGACCCAGGCGCTGGCGGATCGGTTCGCCGCGAACATCGCCGCACATCCGGCCGATTGGCACATGTTGCAGCCGCTGTGGGAGGCCGACCTGTCGGCCGAGCGCCGCGCCCGCATCGCCACCGCGCAGGCGCAGCGGACACCGTCCCCGCAGGATCCGGCCGATAACGCGGGAGACGACCAGCGATGAAGATCGGCATGGTCTGCCCCTATTCGTTCGATGTGCCCGGGGGCGTGCAATCGCACGTGGTGGAGCTCGCGCAGGTGTTGCTCGAGCGCGGGCACCGGGTGAGCGTGCTCGCCCCGGCCGCCGACGACACCCCGCTGCCGGATTTCGTGGTGTCGGCCGGACGCGCGGTCGCCATCCCCTACAACGGGTCGGTCGCGCGACTGTCGTTCGGGCCCACGGCCTATACCCGCATCCGCCGCTGGATCGCCGACAACGATTTCGACGTCCTGCACATCCACGAGCCGAACGCGCCGAGCCTGTCGATGCTGGCGCTGAAGATCGCCGAGGGGCCGATCGTCGCCACCTTCCACACCTCGACCACCCGATCGCTGGTGCTGGCCACCTTCCAGGGGGTGCTGCGGCCCTACCACGAGAAGATCGCCGGTCGCATCGCCGTCTCCGAGCTGGCCCGGCGCTGGCAGGTCGAGGCGCTCGGCGGCGACGCGGTGGAGATCCCCAACGGGGTCGACGTGAAGGCGTTCTCGAACGCGCCGCCGCTGCCCGGCTATCCGCGCGAGGGCGGCACGGTGCTGTTCCTCGGCCGCTACGACGAGCCGCGCAAGGGGATGGCGGTACTGCTCGGCGCGCTGCCGCGGCTGGTGCGGCGGCATCCGGACGTGCAGATCCTCATCGTCGGGCGCGGCGACGAGGACCGGCTGCGCCGCGAGGCCGGCGAGCTGGCCGGTCATCTGCGCTTCCTCGGTCAGGTGTCGGATGCGGAGAAGGCGTCGGCGATGCGCAGCGCCGACCTCTACTGCGCACCCAACATCGGCGGCGAGAGTTTCGGCATCGTGCTGGTGGAGGCGATGGCCGCGGGTACCGCGGTCGTCGCGAGCGATCTCGACGCCTTCCGCCGGGTGCTGCGCGACGGTACCGCCGGGCGGCTGGTGCCGGTGGGCGACGCGACCGCGCTGGCGGGTGCGTTGGACGATCTGCTCGGCCACCCGCAACGGCGGGCCGATCTGATCCGCACTGCGAATCAGGTTGTGGGCGAATATGATTGGCCCGTGGTGGCCGAGCAGATTCTGCGGGTGTACGAGACGGTGACCGTCGGCGACGCCCGGGTGCGGACCGCCGGATGATCACCTTCTCCGCGACCTCGATCCTGATCCTCGCCCTGGTCGCGGCGGTGGTGGTCGCCGTCGGCGTCTGGGCCTACTCGACCGCGAACCGGCTGGACCGGTTGCACGTCCGGGGCGATCAGGCCCGGCACGCACTGGAATACGCGCTGGCCCGGCGGGCGGTGGTGACCCGCACGGTCGCCGTGGCGGTGGCCGGCGCGAGCCCCGACGACGCGGTCGCCGAACGCGCGAAACGCCTTGTCGCCGTGGCCGATCGGGCCGAGCGAGCGGACTGGGCGGATCGCGAGACCGCGGAGAACCAGCTCGCCGCCGCGCTGTCGGCGCTCGACATCACCGGCCTGCCCACCCAGCTGGTGGCCGAACTGGCCGACGCCGAGGCCCGGGTGCTGATCGCCCGCCGCTTCCACAACGACGCCGTCCGCGACACGCTCGCGCTGCGCACCCGCCGGCCGGTGCGGCTGCTGCACCTCGGCGGTACCGCGCCGCTGCCGACCTATTTCGAGATCGCCGAACGGGCCACCCCCGCCGCGGGTACCGGCCTGGAGGTCGACACCGTCCGCACCTCGGCGCGGGTGGTGCTGCTCGACGAGTCCGGCCGGGTGCTGTTGCTGCGCGGTTGCGATCCGATGACCCCCGACGTGCCGTTCTGGTTCACCGTCGGCGGCGGGGTGGAACCGGGAGAGACGCTGCGCGCGGCCGCGGTGCGCGAACTGTGGGAGGAGACCGGCCTCACGGTGGACGCCGCGGCGCTGCGCGGCCCGATCTGGCGCCGGGTCGCGGTATTCCCGTTCAACGGGGAGCTGATCCGCTCGGAGGAGCTGTTCTTCGTCACCCGGGTCGCCTCGTTCGATCCGTCCCCGGCCAGCTTCACCGTGCTGGAGCGACGCAGCATCAGCGGCAACAAGTGGTGCGATCCCGCCGACATCACCGCACTGGACGCCTCCGGCGAGACGGTCTACCCGTACGAACTGGACCGGTTGCTGCCGGAGGCGGTGGCCGCCGCGGCGGCCGATACCGACCCGCAGGTCCGTTCCATCCGCTGATTCCGCGCCGAGCGGGCGGAACCTGTGAGACCGCCCACCGTCGTGACCGATCGGTTATGGTCGGAAGCGATAGTGCCGCCGAGGCCGGCGGCGACCTGATGGAGGTGAGGTTCCCATGCCGATGTCGTATATCCTGCACGACTTTCTGCTGCCCTACCTCGGCGAAGAGGCGGCAACCTATTGGGCGACACTGCTGGTGATCGACCCGCTCTGACGATCCGCGGGTAGCGGGTGGCTAGCCGCCGATCGTCGCGGCGGCCACCCGCTCCTACGGTCGGCGGTCCAGTGCCGTCCAACTGGCTATCAAGTGGCCTGATCGGGCTGCCTACAATTGGGGTGTTCGCATTCGCACTGATCCCGATTGGCCCCGATGACCCAGGAGTTTGCCGTGACCGAGACCACCCCGACCGGAGAGACCGGAACCGGCACCGCCCGCGTCAAGCGGGGTATGGCCGAGATGCTCAAGGGTGGCGTGATCATGGACGTCGTCACCGCGGAGCAGGCCAAGATCGCCGAGGATGCCGGTGCGGTCGCTGTCATGGCGCTGGAGCGGGTGCCCGCCGATATCCGCGCGCAGGGTGGTGTCGCCCGGATGAGCGATCCGGATCTGATCGACGGCATCATCGAGGCCGTCTCGATCCCGGTCATGGCGAAGGCCCGCATCGGCCACTTCGTGGAGGCGCAGGTGCTGCAGAGCCTCGGCGTCGACTACATCGACGAGTCCGAGGTGCTCACCCCGGCCGACTACGCGCATCACATCGACAAGTGGCAGTTCACCGTGCCGTTCGTGTGCGGCGCCACCAATCTCGGTGAGGCGCTGCGGCGAATCACCGAGGGCGCGGCCATGATTCGTTCCAAGGGTGAGGCCGGCACCGGCGACGTGTCCAACGCCACCACCCATATGCGCACACTCCGCGACGAGATCCGCCGGCTGAGCTCGCTGCCCGAGGACGAGCTGTTCGTCGCCGCGAAGGAGTTGCAGGCGCCGTACGAGCTGGTGCGTGAGATCGCCGCGACCGGCAAGCTGCCGGTGGTGCTGTTCACCGCCGGCGGTATCGCGACCCCGGCCGACGCCGCGATGATGATGCAACTCGGCGCGGAGGGTGTGTTCGTCGGATCCGGCATCTTCAAATCGGGCAATCCGGCGCAGCGGGCCGCCGCCATCGTGAAGGCCACCACCTTCTACGACGATCCGGACGTGCTGGCGAAGGTGTCGCGCGGTCTGGGCGAGGCGATGGTCGGCATCAACGTCGAGGAGATCGCGGAGCCGCACCGGCTCGCCGAGCGCGGCTGGTGAGCGGCGCTCGCCCGGCGGTGCTCGGAATCTGAAACCGTAACGGCCGCCCCACCTTTCGGTGGGGCGGCCGGTGTTTCTCCCGCACCGGAACAGGTCCGGGAATCCTGCGTACCGTCGATTCACCGAGAATCAACGTGGCCGGCGTTGTGTGCGCGAGGTAGGCAGCCGACACTGGCCGCTGCCGCTGCCGCTGCCGCTGCCGCTGCCGCTGCCGCTGCCGCTGCCGCTGCCGCTGCCGCTGCCGCTGCCGCTGCCGCTGCCGCTGCCGCTGCCGCTGCCGCTGCCGCTGCCGCTGCCGCTGCCGCTGCCGCTGCCGCTGCCGCTGCCGCTGCCGCTGCCGCTGCCGCTGCCGCTGAGCTCTGCCCGGTGTCGAATCACACCGGAAATCCTCATGTTCGGCCGAATGTTGCGAGCGTGGCCCCGTTGTGTGGGTCGTCTGCCGGGCCCGCACGGAAGGTGCGGCGGTACATCAGCGGGGAGACGCCGATCGCCTCGTGTAGATGCTGCCGCAGTGATGCCGAGGTGGCGAAACCCACCTCGGCGGCCACCCGGTCGATCGGCAGATCGGTGGATTCCAGCAGTTCGCGGGCCCGGAACAGGCGTTGCTGGATCAGCCAGCGGCCCGGACTGATGCCGACCTCCTCGCGGAAGCGGCGGGCGAAGGTGCGGCCGCTCATCCCGGCCCGGCGGGCCAGATCACTCAAGGTCAGCGGCAGATTCAGATGCCGCAGTGCCCAGTCGCGGGCCTCGCCGGTACCCGTGGAGGTGGTCCGCGGCACGGGCTGCTCGATGTACTGGGCCTGGCCGCCGTCGCGCCACGGCGGCACCACGCACCGGCGGGCCACGGTGTTGGCGACCTCGCTGCCGTGATCGAGGCGGATCAGGTGCAGGCAGAGGTCCACGCCGGCGGCCGCGCCGGCCGAGGTGAACAGGGTGCCGTCGCCGACGTACAGCACATCCGGATCCAGCCGGACCCGGGGGAACGCGGTGCGGAACCGTTCGGTGGCATTCCAGTGGGTGGTCGCCGGGCGGTCGTCCAGCAGGCCGGCCGCGGCGACCACTGCGGCGCCGGTGCAGATGGATACCAGCCTGGCGCCCACCGGGATTCGCGCGAGCGCGGCCGAAAGCGGCGGCGGCAGGCCGTCTTCCATGATGGCGACGATGTCGCAGGGTGGAATCACCACGGTGTCAGCGGTTTCCAGTATGGCGGCGTCGTGCCGGACCGCGATGTCGAAGTCGGCGCCGGACCGGACCGGCCGGCCGTCGACCGAGCAGGTGAGCACCTCGTAACGGTCGTCGGCGGAGCCGAACACCCGGGTCGGGATGCCGAGTTCGAACGGGTACACGCCGTCGAGCGCCAGCACGACGACGCGGTGCGGTACCGCGACGGTCATGGCACGATCCTATCGAAGAGTGGCAATCATGCCATTTCGCGGGTGGCGCGGCCCACGGCATGCTGGGTTCATGACCACGAACCCGATTCCGGACACCATGCGCGCCATCGGCCAGGACAGCGTCGGCGGACCCGAGGTATTGCACGAGATCGAACTGCCGGTGCCGCAGCCGGGCCCGAGCGAGATCCTGGTCCGGGTACGGGCGACCGCCCTCAACCCGACCGACTGGGCCCACCGGGCCCGGACCGGCCTGTTCCTCCCGCCGCCACCGTACGTCCTGGGCTGGGACGTCTCCGGCGTGGTCGCGGCGACCGGCCTGGGCGTCACGCTGTTCCGGCCCGGTGACGAGGTGTTCGGCATGCTGCCCTATCCGCACGGCCACGGCGCGGCGGCCGAATACGTGGTCGGCCCGACCCGCGCCTTCGCCCGCAAGCCGCGCAATCTCGACCACGTGCGGGCCGCCGCGATCCCACTGGCCGCCCTGACCGCGCGGCAGGCCCTGGTCGACACCGCGGATCTTCAGGCGGGACAACGGATCCTGATCCACGCCGCGGCCGGTGGGGTCGGGCACTTCGCGGTGCAGATCGCGAAGTCGCTGGGCGCGTACGTGATCGGCACGGCGAGCGCCGCCAACCACGAATACCTGCGCGGTATCGGCGCGGACGAGGTGATCGATTACCGCGCCGTGGATTTCGCGGAGGTGGTGCACGACGTCGATGTCGTGCTGGACGCGATCGACGCCGCGAACGCGGTCCGCTCGATCGCGACGCTGCGGCCCGGCGGGCTCGTGATCACCCTGCGTGCCCGCGACGACGCCGACACGCTCCGCACGGCCGCCGAGCAGGCCGGGAAACGGGCCGAAACCCTGCTGGTGGAGGCGGATCACGCCGGGATGGCCGCGCTGACCGAACTGGCCGAATCCGGTGCGCTGCGGCCCACGATCGCCGGGGTGTACCCGCTGTCGGAGGCCGCCAAGGCACATGCCCTCGGCCAAACCGGCCGCACCGTAGGCAAATTGGTGCTCACCGTCGACTGAGGTATTCCGGCGCAGCAGCATCCACCGCGCAGGCCGCCTCTCCGTAGCGAGGCGGCCTGCGCGGTGGTGCGAGAAGTCCCGGCGGGCTATGCGTCGAGTTCGGCCAGAACCTCGTCGGACACATCGACATTCGTGTACACGTTCTGCACGTCGTCGCAGTCTTCCAGCGCGTCGACCAGCTTGAACACCTTGCGGGCCAGTTCCGCGTCGGCGGGTACCGAGACCGAGGGCTGGAAGCCGGATTCGGCGGAGTCGTAGTCGATTCCGGCCTCCTGCAGCGCGGTGCGCACCGCGATCAGATCGCTCGGGTCCGAGATGATCTCGAACTCCTCGCCGAGATCGTTCACGTCCTCGGCGCCGGCGTCGAGCACCGCACCCAGGACGTCGTCCTCGGACAGGCCGTTCTTCTCCAGGGTGACAACGCCTTTGCGGCCGAACAGGTAGGCCACCGAACCCGGGTCGGCCATGTTGCCGCCGTTGCGGGTGACCGCGACGCGGACCTCGCCGGCGGCGCGGTTGCGGTTGTCGGTGAGGCATTCGACCAGGACCGCCACGCCGCCGGGGCCGTAGCCCTCGTACATGATGGTCTGCCAGTCGGCGCCGCCGGCCTCTTCACCACCGCCGCGCTTGCGGGCGCGCTCGATGTTGTCCAGCGGCACCGAGCTCTTGCGCGCCTTCTGGATGGCGTCGTACAGCGTCGGGTTTCCTCCAGGATCACCACCGCCAGTACGGGCCGCGACCTCGATGTTCTTGATCAGCTTGGCGAAGAGCTTGCCGCGCTTGGCATCGATTCCGGCCTTCTTGTGCTTGGTGGTGGCCCATTTGGAGTGGCCGCTCATTCCCTACTTCCTTCACGTCGGTTGCTCGAAGTCCGGGCAGACAACTGTGCCAGTCTACTGTCCCGGCCGGGTGGGATTGTGCTACCGGGGCGCGCCGACCCCGCCCCGGATGATCGAATCCACGAACAGGCGGTGAAACCGCAGGTCACCGGTCACCTCGGGATGGAACGAGGTGGCCAGCACCGCGCCCTGCCGTACCGCCACGATACGACCCGCGAACGGGCCGTCCGGCACGCGGGCCAGCACCTCGACGCCGTCGCCGGCCCGCTCCACCCAGGGCGCCCGGATGAACACGGCCCGGACGGGCCCGTCGTCGAGCCCGGTCACGTCCAGATCGGTTTCGAAGGAGTCGACCTGGCGGCCGAAGGCGTTGCGCCGCACCGTCATATCGATACCCTCGAGGGTCCGCATATCGGGCCGGGTGTCGAGCACCTCGGTGGCCAGCATGATCATGCCCGCGCACGAGCCGAAGGCGGGCATACCCGCGCGCAGCCGCTCCCGCAGCGGCTCCAGCAGCTCGAACACCTGCAGCAGTTTGCTGATCGTGGTCGACTCGCCGCCGGGCAGGACCAGCCCGTCCACCTCCGCCAGTTCGGCGGGCCGGCGCACGGTCACCGCCTGCGCGCCGCATTCGGCCAGCGCGTGGAAATGCTCGCGCACATCGCCCTGCAGGGCCAGCACGCCAATCGTCGGTGTCACGAAAAACAGCATACGAGCAGGCCACGCCCGCCTTTTCCGCACCCGCCGACTGTGCTCCCGGTCACGTCGTGCGCTGGTAGCGGATCATGCCCTCCTGCACCACGGAGGCGACCAGTTCGCCGTTCTCCTTGAAGATGCGACCCCCGGTGAGGCCGCGGCCCCAGCCCGCGGAGGGGGAGAACTGGTCGTACAGCAGCCACTCGTCGGCGCGGAACGGGCGCAGGAACCACATGGCGTGATCGAGCGAGGCGTTCTGGGTGTGCGCGTCCGGGTGCGGTACCAGCGAGCTGCTCAGCAGGGACATATCACTCATATATGCGAGCGTGCAGACGTGGAACAGCGGGTCGTCGGGCAGCGGGTGCCGATAGCGGAACCAGATCTGTTGCTGCGCAGCGAGACTGCTGTGGTGCGCGGCCGCCGCGGCCGGAATCGAGCGGATGTCCCAGTGCTCCCATTCCCGCATCCGCCACGCGCGCTCCTCGCTCCAGCTCGCGCTGTCCTCCGGGACGTCCTGCGGCCCCGGCACTTTCGGCATCGCGTCCTGATGGTTGGGCCCTTCGTCACCGACGTGGAAGGAGGCCGACATGGTGAAGATCGCCTCACCGTCCTGGACGCCGGTGACCCGGCGGGTGGAGAACGAGCGGCCGTCGCGGATGCGCTCGACGAGGAAGACGGTGGGTTCGGCGGGATTACCGGGCCGGAGGAAATAGCCGTGCAGGGAGTGCACCTCGAAGCGGGGTTCGACGGTGCGGACCGCGGCGACCAGCGCCTGCCCGGCAACCTGCCCGCCGAAGGTCCGCGGCAACTGGGTCCGGACCGACGCGCCGCGGAAGATGTCCCGCTCCAGGCGTTCGATCTCCAATGCCTCCTCGATCGTGGCCATGTCTCGTCCTTCCCTCGCCGGTCGAGCTCACGCTACGGTACGGCGAATCGGACATGATGGATCGGTGCCCGAGTTCACCGCCATCACCGCCGACGCCCTGAGCGACCTGGTCACCGAGCGGGCCGCGGCGCGCACCGGCCACACCGTGGTGGCGATCGAGGGCGCCGACGCGGCCGATCCGGCGGCCTTCGCGGGCGGGATCGCGGACCGGTTGCGCACCCGCGGCCGCGCCGCCGCGGTGGTGTCGCTGCACGATTTCGTCCGGCCCGCGTCGCTGCGCTACGAGTTCGGTCGCGACGAGATGTCCTATCGGACAGCCTGGTTCGACTACGCGGGACTGGACCGGGAAGTGCTGCAAGCACTCCGGCGCGACAACCGCTGGCTGCCCGCGCTCTGGGACGAGCGCACCGATCGCTCCGCCCGCGCGAGAACCGTTGCGGCGAACGGGGATACGGTGCTGCTCGTGGCCGGGCCGATGCTGTTGGGACGCGGCCTGGACTTCGATCTGACCGTCGAGCTGCGGCTGTCGGAGGGGGCCCTGCGCCGCGCGGCGGATCCGGCGACCGCCTTCACGGTCGAGGCGCTGCTGCGGCACCGCCGCGACACCGCGGCCGAGCCGGACATCCTGGTGGCCTGGGACCACCGCGACCGGCCCGCGGCCCGGATCCGGCAGCCCCGCTGAACCGCCCGGCACGATCGCGGTGCGACCGTGCCGGGCGGGTGATCACTGCGGTGCGAGTTCACTGCGTGACGGCGACCGGCAGGCCCAGCCGGGCCGTCACCCACGGTAGCGACGAGCGGAACGCCGCGGAGGCGAACTGCCAGGTGTGGCCGCCCTCGGTGGTGTGGATCGTGCAGTCGATGCCGAGCGCGTGCCCGGTCTCGCACAGCTTCTCGGCCGCGCCGACCTCACCGGTGTCCATGACACCGTCCTGACCGCCGAAGCCGACCTGATCCTCCGACACCTTCGGCATCTGGAAGTTGGGCGTCTTGCCGCTGCCGCCGGTCATCCGCTTGGGCGGGGTCAGATCGTCGAACAGACCGGCCACCCCGGTGTACGGGCCGTGCTTCTGCATCACGGTCACCGGATCGAAGGCCTCCCAGGCGGCGGCGTTACCACCGAACAGCCGGTTGATCGTCTGCTCCTTGTTGCCGGACACCGGGCCGATGTCACCGGCGATGTCGACGAAGGTGTGGAACAGCTCCGGATGCATGACGGTCAGGTCGATCGCGCAGGTGCCGCCCATCGACCAGCCGATCACGGCCCAGTTGGCCGGATCCGCGGACGCGTTGAACTTCTGCTCCACATAGGGTTCGACGTCCTTGGTCAGATGGTCGGCGGCGTCGCCGCGCGGGCCGTTGACGCATTCGGTGTCGTTGTTGAACGAGCCGCTGGAGTCGATGAACACCATGATCGGCGCCTGCCCGTTGTTGGCGGCGGTGAACCTGTCGATATCGGGCATGATCTGGCCGCTGCGCAACCAGTCACCGGGCGTGTTGAATTCGCCGGCGATCATCATCACCACCGGCAACTTGGGCGGGGTCGGCCCGGCGAACCAGGCCGGCGGCAGATAGACGTCCTCGGTGCGGTGCGGGAAGTGGCTGCCGCTGGTGGGGATGTCCACCGGCACGACCACGCCGGTCTTCGGATTCGTGTTGCGCATACCGGCCAGCGCGTTGAGCGTGGTCTGATGCGGCAGCGGGCCGGCGGTCAGCGCGTTCCAGGCCGACTGCACGCTCGGGTAGTAACCCACCCACTGGTTGAGCACGACGGCCGCGCTGGCCGCCGTCACCGGCACCGCGAGGATGGCGACGGCGCGGTACCACCAGCGGGCGCGCGGCCAGCCGACGATCGCGATCGCGATCGCGGCGGCGGTGGCGCCCACGCACACCCACAGCAACGCGGGCGCCGGATCGGAGGCCAGGCCCTGATCGTTCATGTAGTAGAGGCCACCCAGGGCCGCCACCAGCGCGATCACCAGGCAGATCGGCACCCGGATCAGCCACCAGCGCCGGCCCGGCCGCACGATCGCGATGATCAGCAGTGCGAGCGCGACCAATTCGATGGTCAGCGGGAGCCAGCCGTGCAGCAGCGACAACCCTCGGTGGAAACCCCCGTACGGGTTGAGGTTTGCCGAGGGAAGCTGAGGGGGCGGGGGAGGGGCGACGCTCGTTGTCGGCAGCGGCGTCGTCGGTACGTCCATCGGCGCAGGAAACACGCCCGTAATTCTTGATCGTATTTCTGAACGCGAGCTGTGAATCATCTCCGAGTACGGTGGATTCCCCGCTATCGGAGCGCGATCGTGGCGGTTTCGGCGTTCGTTCCGTCCGGCGTGTCGCCGGTTCCGGGCGTCGCGGCGGCGGCGTGGAACACCCGGCAGCGTCGCAGGACGTCGGCGCGGTCGGCGGGTTCGGGGATGGTGTCGTCGATCTGGCGTTCGATCATCGCGGCCTGCTCGATCAGTACCCGGCGGCGCTCGGGATCCGGGTTGCTGTCGGAGATCCGGGCCAGCGCGTCGAGCAGCCGGATCATCACCGCCGGATCGCCGCGACCGGCCTGGCGGATCTTCTCGAAGGCCCGCTGCACGAGCCGCTCGTAACTGACCTGGGACGCGATCACCCGGACCCGCCCGAACCGGTCCCGCCGCACCGGCGCCGGATCCCAGGCCACGGCGATCCGGGCCAGACATTCGCCGAGCCAGTCGATACAGGTCAGCACCGTGAAGATGTCGTTGGTGGACGAGCCCAGCGCCCGCAGCGCGATCTCCACCAGCTGATCGATCCCGAACGAGATGTCCTGCACCAGACTGCGGGTCGAGCCCGTGACATGCCCGCGGACGAAGTTCTCCGCGATCCGGTCGACCGCCTCGGCGGGCCAGACCGTCGCCACCACCTGCCCCTCGGCGAGGAAATGCCCGGGGCGATAGGGCAATCGGATGACCGCGTCGGCGTCGGCCGCCAGCCGGACCAAGCGCTCGTACCGGATGTACTGCAGATATCCGCTGCTGGTGGTGCGCACCTCACCGCCGGATTCGGCGAGCAGGGCGAGCAGTTCGTCGGTCGAGGGCCCACGCTCGGCGGTCGTGGGGGTCAGATCGCGGTTGGCGTCGACGGCGACGTTGACATCGCGGGCGATATCGGCGATCACGTTCGGCAGCTGGATCTGCATCGCGATGTGGTTGATGAAGTAGATCAGCACGGCCAGATCCAGCACCAGCGACGCGATGGACACCGTGACCCCGATGTGCGGCACGAAGTCCGGCCCGAGCACCACCAGCACCGCGATCGCGTACACGAAGGTGGCGACGAAGGTGCCCAGGGTGATCTGGGTGCCGCGATCGCGGATGAAGTTGCGCAACATGCGCGGACCGAACTGGGTGGAGGCGAGGGTCAGCGCCACGATCGTGATCGAGAAGACCACGCCGACCACGGTGATGATCGCGGCCGCGATCGCGGTGAGCACCTGACGCGCCGCGTCCGGGGTGCCGCCGATCACCCACGAGGGGATCCGGAACGCGCCGTGCGAGGCCGCGCGGTCCAGGCTCAGGGTGATCGTGAAGATCAGCACCCCGACCAGGACCTCGAGGGTGGGTACGAACCAGAGGTTGGTACGCAGGCGTTCCCGCCAGCGATCGGCCTCCCACCAGATGCCGCGCACAACCGTCTCCCTCCGACCTGCCCTCCGGATCATCCGGGCACGTCGGCTGAGAATCTACCGCCGTCGCGCGCCGCGCACCGGCCGAAGACCGACCGGGCGGTCGCATCCGGTCGCGGCTCGCCTCGGCCGCACGCGCCCTCAGGCCGATTTTCGATGCGGCGGTCCCACCAGTGGCGAAACCCGCACCACGTCCGCGCGTCGCTCGACCGGGGTCACCCGGGCGAGGGCGACCGGAACCGGGGTCGGGTGCCGGATCCCGAGTGGTCCGGAGGTGTGTTCGGCCTGGCCGAGTGCACCGGTCGCGGGCGTGGACAAGGGCGGCTCGGGTGCGCGGTGCACGAGTCGTGGGGTGGTCGGTGCGCGCAGGGCAGCGGTCATCGCATCGAATCGCCGCAGGTACGGGGTGGCGGCCCAGCCCGCGAGCAGCATGAGGACGGCGCCGGCGATGCCGTCGAGGAGGTAGTGGTTGGCGGTGCCCATCACGACGAGCAGGATCAGCATCGGATAGGCCGCGCCGAGTGCGCGCACCCAGGGTCGCCGGGCGTGGCGGAGGATCATCAGCCCGCACCACACGGCCCAGCCGACGTGCAGGCTGGGCATGGCGGCGAAATCGTTGGTCATCGAATCGAGTGCGCGCGGCGCGCTGGTGTCGGCCCACCAGCCGACCGCCGCGTGCTGGGACATGACATCGATGTACTCGCCGGTGGTGAGCAGCCTCGGCGGCATGGTCGGGAACAGGACGAATCCGGCCAGCCCGGTGACCGTCGCCAGCGCCAGTTGGGTGCGGCCGTGCCGGTAGGCGGTGCGATGCGCGCGCCACAGCCAGATCAGCACCGCCGCGGTCATCACGTAGTGCAGCGTCGCGTAGAGGTAGTCGGCCGGAACGCCGAGCCAGGAGTGCGTGGCGAACAGCCGGTTCAGCCACTGCTCGGGGTGCAGGCGCACCAGGTTCTCGAGCCGCAGCACCGTGTGCGCGTCCTGTTCGGCGGCGTCGGCACCGCCGCGGACCAGGTACCGGGTGCCGTCGTAGGCGGCGTAGAGCGCCAGCACCAGACCGGCCTCGGCGAGATGTACGCGATACCTGGTCAGGGAGGACCGGTTGAGCACGATCATTGCGCCGACCTCCACTTCGAGTGCCGCGTACGATGTACCGTACGCAGTACGGAGCAACATTACCAGCAGACTGTTACCGGACCGCAACCCATCCGTTCCGAGGAGCACGTCGTGACCCCACCCGCCGAATCGCGCCGCCGGGCACCGCGCAACACGCTCAGCGCCGACCGGATCGTCGACGTGGCGCTGCATCTGCTCGACACCACGACGGCGGAGGAACTGTCCATGCGCACGCTCGCCGCCGAGCTCGGCGTGGGCACGATGACCCTGTACACCTACTTCCGCAGCAAGGACGAGATCCTCCAGGCGGCCCGCGACCGGGTGCTCGACAGCTTCCATCCGCCGACGGTCGAGGGCGACTGGGAGGAGCAGGTCCGCGCCTGCTGTACGGCGCTGTACGGGTTGCTGGTCGAGCGCCCCGCGGTGATGCGGGTGCTCGCCACCGGTATGCACGGTGACGACGAGTTCGCCGATACCGCCACGGCCGCACTGGAATTCATCGTGCGGCAACTGCGGGACGCGGGCCTGGACCGCGACCGCACCGCGCGTGGCTATGTGGTGTTGTTGCAGTACACCTTCGGCGCGGCGCTGGGCCGGGTGCGTGCCGCCACCCACGAGCCCGGCGCGATGCCCCGGCTGTCGCCGCAGGCGCATCCGATGATCGCCGACCTGGCGCCGGAACTGATCCGGGTCCGGACCTGCGGCGTCGACCAGTACCTGTTCGGCCTGAACCTGCTGCTCACCGGCCTGCGCGAATCCGCCGCGGCCACAACCGATCCCGGCTGACCTGCCGCGCCGCCCCGGCGCGAATCCGCAGCGGCCACAACGGATCCCGGCTGATCCGGCGGCACCGGAGGCGCGAATCCGCCGCGGTCACCCGACCCGACGGACCCGGTCACTGCCGACCGGGCCGGTGGTCGGCGTCCGGGAATGCCGCGCCGCCCGATGCGAGAATCGCGGTATGCCGGAACTGACGCTCGTGCGCGGGGACATCACCGAACAGCAGGTGGATGCCGTGGTGAATGCGGCGAATTCGGGTCTGCTCGGCGGGGGCGGGGTGGATGGCGCGATCCATCGCAAGGGCGGCCCCGACATCCTCGCCGCCTGCCGGGAACTGCGGGCCGCGGACCTCCGCGACGGCCTGCCGACCGGCCGCGCGGTGGCCACCACCGCCGGAAAGCTGCCTGCCCGCTGGGTGATCCACACCGTCGGACCGGTCTGGTCGGCGCGCGAGGACCGTTCGGCACTGCTGGCCTCCTGCTATCGCGAATCCCTGCGCATCGCAGACGAACTGGGAGCGCGGACGGTCGCCTTCCCGGCGATCTCGACCGGGATCTACGGCTGGCCGATCGACGACGGCGCCCGGATCGCGGTCGAGACGGTCCGGACCGCCGAAACCGGGGTCGTCGAGGCACGTTTCGTACTCTTCACCCCGGATGCCCACCGGGCCTTCGCTTCCGAGTTGCGGGCCTGAAATCGCCCGGCGCACAGTGGTCGGGCGGCGGAGCCGATCCCGCCGTGTCGGTGGTCCGGACGGGCCGCCCGCTCCGCTAGACTTCGAACAACTGTTCGCGAACTCGACAGGGGTGCTTACGTGCGGGTGATGGGTGTCGACCCCGGGCTCACCCGGTGCGGCGTGAGCATCGTCGACGGCGCGCTGGGGCGTCAGGTCACGGCGGTCGCGGTCGACGTGATCCGCACACCTCCGGAAATGGCGCTGCCGCAACGACTACTGCTCGTCGCCGACGCGGCCGAGGAGTGGATGGACCGGCACCGGCCGGAGGCGGTCGCCATCGAGCGGGTGTTCTCCCAGCACAACGTCCGCACGGCGATGGCCACCGCGCAGGCCGGCGGCGTCATCGCGCTCGCGGCGGCCCGGCGGGAGATCCCGGTCGCCTTCCACACCCCCAGCCAGGTGAAGGCCGCCGTCACCGGTAACGGCTCCGCGGACAAGGCCCAGGTGACCGCGATGGTGACGCGCATCCTAGGCTTGGCGACCGCGCCGAAACCCGCCGATGCGGCCGACGCCCTCGCGCTGGCGATCTGCCACTGCTGGCGGGCGCCGATGCTGGATCGGATGGCGAAGGCCGAGGCCCAGGCCGCGGCGGCGCAGCGCAAATACCTGGAACGGGTGGATCGGCAACGGAAGGCGGTGCTGGGGTGATCGCGTCGGTACGCGGTGAGGTGCTCGAGATCGGGCTCGACCATGTGGTGCTCGAGGCCGCCGGTGTCGGCTACCGGCTCAACGCCACACCCGCGACCCTGGCCGCACTCACCCGCGGCGAGGAGGCGCGGCTCTACACCGCGATGATCGTCCGCGAGGATTCGATGACGCTGTTCGGTTTCGCCGACACCGAGGCGCGCGATCTGTTCGGCCTGTTGCAGACCGTCTCCGGTGTCGGCCCCCGGCTGGCGATGGCGGTGCTCGCGGTACTCGAACCGGAGTCGTTGCGAAAGGCATTGGCGGAGGGCAACATCGGCGCGCTGACCCGGGTGCCGGGCATCGGCAAGCGTGGCGCCGAGCGCATGGTGGTCGAACTGCGCGACAAGGTGAATCTCGTTCCGGTGCAATCGGGTCCGCCGGGTGCGGGGCCCGCGGCGGTCGTCACGCCGGTGCGCGATCAGGTAGTGGAGGCGCTCATCGGGCTGGGATTCCCGGTGCGGCAGGCGGAACCGGCGGTCGACGCGGTGCTCACGGAGGATCCGGATCTGGGCACCTCGAAGGCACTGCGGGCCGCACTGGGCCTGCTCGGCAAGAATCGGTAGTCCGCCGTGACCGCACCCGACGACCACGACCTGCCCGGCGACCTCGGCGACGAGGACGAATCACCGGTCACCCCGGCCTATCTCAACTCCGACGGCGAGGTCGAGGCGGGCCTGCGCCCGAAGTCGCTGGACGACTTCATCGGTCAGCCGCGGGTCCGCGAACAGCTCGCGCTGGTGCTGCGCGGCGCGAAACTCCGGGGCGGGACCCCGGATCACGTACTGCTGTCCGGCCCACCGGGATTGGGCAAGACCAGTATGGCGATGATCATCGCCGGCGAACTCGGCTCCGCCTTGCGGATCACCTCGGGCCCGGCGCTGGAGCGCGCGGGCGATCTGGCGGCCATGCTGAGCAATCTGGTCGAGGGCGACGTGCTGTTCATCGACGAGATCCACCGCATGGCCCGCCCCGCGGAGGAGATGCTGTACCTCGCGATGGAGGACTTCCGGGTCGACGTGGTGGTCGGCAAGGGGCCGGGGGCGACCTCGATCCCGCTGGAGATCGCGCCGTTCACCCTGGTCGGGGCGACCACCCGGTCCGGCGCGCTGACCGGTCCGCTGCGCGATCGGTTCGGCTTCACCGGTCACATGGACTTCTACGAACCCGACGAACTACGGCACATCCTGCTGCGCTCGGCGCGCATCCTCGACATCCGCATCGATGCCGAGGCCGCCGCCGAGATCGCCGGCCGCTCCCGCGGCACGCCGCGCATCGCGAACCGGCTGCTGCGCCGGGTCCGCGACTACGCCGAGGTCCGCGCCGACGGCCGGGTCACCCGGGAGATCGCGGGCGCCGCGCTGGCCGTGTACGACGTGGACGGCCTCGGGCTGGACCGGCTGGACCGCGCGGTCCTCGGGGCGCTGGTGCGCGGCTTCGGCGGCGGCCCGGTCGGGGTGTCGACGCTGGCCGTCGCGGTGGGGGAGGAGGCGACCACCGTCGAGGAGGTGTGCGAGCCGTTCCTGGTGCGGGCCGGCATGATCGCCCGCACCCCGCGCGGCCGGGTCGCCACGGCCGCGGCCTGGGAACATCTGGGCCTGGTACCGCCGCCGGATCTGGTGTTCGGCTCGATCGAGGTCCGCGGCCGCGAACCGCATCCCACCCTGGATCTGTTCGACGGCACGTAGCGGCGTCGGCCGCGCGGCTCGGACCGCGCGGCCGGTGCGCTCACGCCGCCGACAACGCCCGCAATACGACCTCGAGGAACGCGTCGACCTCGTCGATGCGGTAGGCGGCGGTACCCGCATGGGCCAGGCCGAAATTCACGGTGCGGACATCGGCGCCGGTCAGCCCGTTGGGGCCGATGTGGGCCAGCGTCGCGGCGACCCGATCCAGGAATACGTCGACCTCGTCGGCGGCGTATCCGGCATGCCCGAACGGCGGTCCGGAGAACTGCGTGCGCTGCACGTCGGCGGGGGTCAGCACCGTCCGGTCGTCCGGTGGCCGGGCCGTGCCGCGCCGCGCGAATTCCAGTTCCGCACAGGCCTGATCGAGGAATTCGTCGACCTCGTCGCGGTCGTATCCGCGATGGCCCAGCGGCGCGGTCCGGAATTCGACACCGCGAATCGTGGCGGTGGACAGGCCGGCGTACCCGCCGAGCGCCCGGGCCACCGATTCCAGGAACGCGTCCACCTCGGCGGCGTCGTAGCCGCGATGCCCGATCGGCGCCCGGCCGAACCGCATCCGTCGCACTTCGTGGGGATTCACCGGCCTATTGTCGCAACCGATCGGCCGGACGCGGGCCGGCCGGGCCGGTTTCCGCCCATTGCCCGGCGGGGCCGGTGCAGAATAATGTGTCATCCTGTAACGGATACTTTGAGTAGCGGGGAGGTTCGTCGTGGCACCTCAGTACGATGCGATCGTGGTCGGCGCCGGATTCGGCGGGATGGGCGCCGGTATCCAGCTGGACCGGCTCGGCCTGCGCGATTACCTGATCCTGGAACGGGAGGACGACCTCGGCGGGACCTGGCACGTCAACCGCTATCCCGGTCTGGCCGTGGACATCGCCTCGGTCACCTACTCGTATTCCTTCGAACCGAATCCGTACTGGTCGCGGCTGTTCGCGCCCGGCGCGGAGCTGAAGCGCTACGCCGGGCACGTCGCGGACAAGTACGACCTGCGCCGGCGGATGCGGTTCGGCCGCAGCGTCTCCGGCGCGCGCTGGGACGAGGAACAGCAGCACTGGGTGGTCACCGTCGACGAGCCGGCCACCGGCGGCACGCAGACCCTCACCGCCCGGTACCTGCTCACCGCGACCGGCTTCCTGTCCCAGCCCTACACCCCGGCGTTCCCGGGTATCGACGCCTTCCGCGGCCGGATCCTGCACACCACCGCGTGGGACGACGACTACGACCTGCGCGATCGCCGCGCCGCGATCATCGGCACCGGCGCGACGGCGGTACAGCTGGTGCCGGAGGTGGCCGAGCGGGCCGCCGCGCTGACCGTCTTCCAGCGCACCCCGATCTGGGTGGTGCCGAAGGTCGACACCGCGATTCCCGGAACCGTGCAGCGGCTGTTCGCGCGGGTGCCGGTCACCCAGAAGGCCGCCCGGCTGGTCAACACCGGTGCGCTGGAACTGCTGATGGTGACCGGGGTGTTGCACTTCAAGCAGGCCCGGCTCGGCAACCGCGCCGCCGCGCTGCTGGCGAAGGCGCATCTGCGCGCGCAGGTCCGCGACGCGGAGACCCGCCGCAAGCTCACCCCGCACTACGACTTCGGATGTAAGCGGCCCACCTTCTCCAACACCTACTTCCGGACCTTCAACGAGCCGCACGTGCGACTGGAGACCGGCGCCATCGACCACCTGGAGGCCGACGGCATCGTCACCGCCGACGGGCGCAAGACGGAGATCGACACGCTGATCCTCGCCACCGGATTCAACCTGTGGGACGTCAACTTCCCCGCCTTCGAGATCATCGGCCGCGAGGGGGTGAACCTCGGAAAGTTCTGGCGCGACAGCCGATTCCAGGCGTACGAGGGCATCACGATCCCGCGGTTCCCGAACTTCCTGTCGCTGAACAGCCCGTATTCGTACAGCGGCCTGTCGTACTTCACGACCATCGAGGCGCAGATGAAGCATATGGGCCGGTTGTTCGGGGAGTTGTCCCGGCGCGGCGAGCGGGTCTTCGAGGTCACCGAGGCGGCCAACACGCGCTTCCTCGACCGGGTGACCGCCAAACTGGATTCCTCGGTGTTCTACGCGGGCAGTTGTGCCACCGCGCGCAGCTACTACTTCAACCAGCACGGCGAGGCGGCCCTGCTGCGTCCGAACAGCACGGTCACCACCCATCGCGAGGCGGTGAGCTTCCCGCTCGACGACTACACCTACGGTCGCGGCGCCGCCTGACGATTCCGGACCGCCGTCCGGGATCGGACGAAACGGGTGCGAACGCCCCGACCACCGACAATTCTGCGGACTCCAGGCGTGCGAATGTGGCAGGACCCGTAGTAGCTGGCAGACTGTGGGGGTACGCACCCAGACCACCCCAGAGACTAGGGACCGACGACGACGATGGAACTGCTGTTTCCGCTGCTACTGGTAGCCCTGCTCGTGCCGATGTTTCTCGGCGTCCGCCGCCAGAAGCGCGAAGCGGAGAAGGTCAACACCATGCAGGCAGCCCTGAAGGTCGGCGACCGCGTCACCACCACGTCGGGGCTGTTGGGCACCGTGGTCGAGGCCGACGACACCACGGTCGACCTGGAGATCGCGGAGGACGTCGTCACCACCTGGCTGCGCGCCGCGGTCCGTGACGTCCGCACCGAGGACACCGCCACGGTGACCGACGCCGACGAGCCGATCGACGAGGAGTCCGCGGTGACTCCCGAGATCGACGCGGTGGCCGACGACACCACGGAATCCGCCGGCGGCACCGCCACGGAGTCCACCGGCGGCACCGCCGCGGAATCCACCAACGGCACCGCCGCGCACACGACCAACGGCACGACCGCGACCAACGGCACCGGCGGGTCCGCCGAGGGTGCCGGGTCGGGCGATGCGGCCGAGGACCCCACCCGGCTGACCAAGGACTGATCCGCGACAGCGCCGGCGCACCCCTCCCGAGTGGTGTGACGGCGCTGTAGCGTGTCCGCAGTTCCACCGACGACCCGCCTAGGAGAAACGACTGTGCCACCTTCCAAGGGACAGGGGCATCCGCTGCGACTGATCGGCGTCTACGCGGCGCTCGTGGCGTTGATCTATGCGCTGATCTTCTTCACTGCGGACAAGTCTCCGCAGGCCAAGCTCGGCATCGACCTGCAGGGCGGCACCCGTGTCACCCTCACCGCGCGCACCCCCGACGGGGGTAAGCCGAGCCAGGACAGCCTGAAGAAGGCCCAGCAGATCATCGAGTCCCGGGTCAACGGTCTCGGCGTCTCCGGGTCGGAGGTTCGGGTCGACGGCGACAACGTGGTGATCACGGTGCCCGGCGCGGACGGCGCGCAGGCCAAGTCGCTCGCCACCACCGCCAAGCTGTACGTCCGGCCGGTCCTACAGTCCGGCGCGGCCCAGCGTGGCGCGGCCGGTACCGCACCGCAGCAGCAGACCCCGCCGCAGCAGCAGGCTCCCGTACCGGCCACCGACGCACCCGTCCCGGGGGCGGCCCCGCCGGCGGATCCGCTCGCGCCGCCGCCGGGCGAACAGCCCGCCCCGGCCGCGGCGCCCGTCCCGGCCCCGCCGGTCGCCGGTCCGGCGCCCACCGAGGCGGTCCCCGACGACAGCGCCGGGCCCGCGGCACAGAACCGGGTGTTCCCGGCCCAGGCCCCCGAACCGGTTCCGGCGCCGGAGGAACCCGTTCCCGCGCCCGCCCCGGCGGCGAGCACCGCGCCCGTCCCCGCCCCGGCCACCGGCGCCCCGGTCACCTCGACGCCGGCCCCCGCGCCGGCCGGTGATCTGAGCCCGCAGCAGCGCGCGCAGAAGGAGATCGCCGACGCGAAGACGTTGCGGCAGAGCACCGATCCGCAGATCCAGGCGCTGGCGATGCAGTCGCTGGACTGCAGCAAGCCGGATCCGCTGGCGGGCAACGACGATCCGAATCTGCCGCTGGTCGCCTGCTCGACCGACGGCACCGGCGTGTACCTGCTCGACAAGAGCAAGCTCGACGGCCAGGAGATCGACGGCGCCACCGCGAATCTGAACCAGCAGTCGTCGCAGTGGGTCGTCGACGTGACCTTCAAGTCCGGCGGCGCCAAGACCTGGGGTCAGCTGACCTCGGACTACTACCAGAAGCAGCTGGCGTTCACCCTGGACTCGCAGGTGGTCAGCGCGCCGCAGGTGCAGGCGGCCGGTCAGGTCGGCGGTAACACCGAGATCTCCGGCAAGTTCAGTCAGACCCAGGCCAAGGAACTGGCCAACACGCTGAAGTACGGCTCGCTGCCGCTGTCGTTCGCGACCTCGGAGGCCGAGACGGTCTCGGCCACCCTGGGCCTGTCGTCGCTGCACGCCGGCCTGATCGCGGGTGGTATCGGCCTGATCGCGGTGCTGCTGTACTGCCTCGCCTACTACCGGATGCTCGGCTTCCTGGCCGGATTCTCGCTCGTCGCTTCGGGTTTCGCGGTGTACGGGATCATCGTGCTGCTGGGCCGGTGGATCCACTTCACGCTGGATCTCGCCGGTATCGCGGGTCTGATCATCGGTATCGGTATGACCGCCGACTCGTTCGTGGTGTTCTTCGAACGCATCAAGGACGAGATGCGCGAGGGCCGCAGCTTCCGTTCGGCGGTGCCGCGCGGCTGGGCACGCGCGCAGCGCACCAACCTCTCGGGTAAGACGGTCAGCCTGATCGCCTCCGTGGTCCTCTACATCCTGGCCGCCGGACAGGTGAAGGGCTTCGCGTTCACCCTCGGCCTGACCACCGTCCTCGACGTGATCGTGCTCTATCTGGTCACCGCGCCGCTGATGATGATGGCCTCGCGGGCGCCGTTCTTCGCGAAGCCCTCGGTCAACGGTCTCGGCGCCGTGCAGCAGATCGCCCGCGAACGCAAGGTCGGCGCCCGCGTGCCGGCGGGGAAGGAAGCGTAATGAGCAACTCCACTCCGGTCCTCGACGACGCCGCGGTCGACGAACCGATCGAGGAGGGGCCGCATCACGGCTTCTTCGAGCGGCTCTACACCGGCACCGGCGGATTCCGGATCGTCAGCCGGCGCCGGTTCTACTACGCGCTGGCGGCGGCGCTGCTGGCAATCTCGCTGCTGAGCATCGGCCTGCGCTGGTTCACCCTCGGCATCGACTTCGTCGGCGGCACCCGCATCCAGATGCCGACCAACGGCACGGTCACCACCTCGCAGGTGGAGGACGTCTACGCGCAGGCCATCGGCCACAAGCCGGTCGCCACCCAGCGGGTCGGCGCGGGATCCGCCGCGGCGATCGAGATCCGTTCCGACACCCTGACCGGGGACCAGCCGCAGAAGGTGCAGGACGCGCTGTTCTCGGCCTTCCACCCGAAGGACGGCAGCGGCACGGTGAGCCGCAACACGATCAGCATCGCCGAGATCAGCTCCACCTGGGGTGGTGAGGTCACGCGGAAGGCGCTCATCGCGCTGGTCGTATTCGTACTGCTGACCATGATCTACATCTCGATCCGGTTCGAGCGCGACATGGCCTTCGCCTCGATCGCCTCGCTGTTCTTCAACCTGATCATCATCGCGGGCATCTATTCGCTGGTCGGGTTCGAGGTCACCCCGGCGGCGGTGATCGGCCTGCTGACCATCCTCGGCTTCGTGCTGTACGACAACGTGGTCGTCTTCGACAAGGTCGAGGAGAACACCCGCGGCGTCCTGCATCTGACCCGGCGCACCTACGGTGAGCAGGCCAACCTGGCGGCCAACCAGACGCTGATGCGGTCGATCAACACCACGATCATCGGTGTGCTGCCGATCGTCTCGATGCTGGTGATCGCGGTGTGGCTGCTCGGCGTGGGCACGCTGAAGGATCTGGCGCTGGTACAGCTGGTGGGCATGATCGTCGGCGCCTACACGTCGATCTTCTTCGCGGTGCCGCTGCTGGTTTCGATCAAGGAGCGCTACGGCCCGGTCGCCAAGCACACCAGGCGGGTGCTGTCGAGGCGGGCCGACGTCGCCAACGCGCGGATCGGCGCACTGGCCGCCGAGCGCGCCACCGCGGCCAGCGCTCGTGCCCGCGAGGCGGCCGCCGCCGCCGACGCGCCCGCCGTGCCGAGACCCGGTGCGAGGCCCAGCGGGAAGCGGACCAAGAGAAGGAACTGAGCGATGGGGTGGGGGCGGCGAGCGCGCCGTACGAGTCGCCGGGTGTGGGCGGTACTGGCGGCGGGCGCGCTCGCCGCCGGGCTGCTCGCCGGATGTGCCGGCAAGAATCAGGTGCCCTCCATCGGTTACGCGGTGGACGCGCTGCCCGCCAGCTACAACGGCGGCAGCACGCTGGGTGCGAGCGGCGGTGCGGCGGCGTTGTTCCCGCGCGTGCTGACCGGTTTCTACTACACGGGCCCGGACGGGCAGCTGATCGCCGACACCGACTACGGCACCGCCAAACAGGTGCCCGGCGATTCCCAGACCATCCAGTACCGGCTCAATCCGGACGGTGTCTACTCCGACGGTGTGCCGACCAGCTGTGACGACATGGTGCTGGAATGGGCCGCGCGCAGCGGCCGGTTCACCCGGCCCGGCGGCGCCCCGATGTTCGATGCCGCCAGCACCGCGGGCTATTCCGATATCGAGCGGGTGGACTGCCAGCCCGGCGCCAAGAGCGCGACGGTGACCTTCCGGCCCGAACGGCACTTCCTGGCCTGGCAGACGCTGTTCACCGCCGCCGATCTGATGCCCGCGCACGTGGCCGCCCAGGCGGCCGGGGTCCCGGATGTGGTGAAGTCCGTGCAGAGCGGCGATCAGGCGGTGCTCGAGAAGCTCGCCCAGTTCTGGAATTCGGGCTGGGAGCTGAAACAGGGCGCGGCCGATCCGAAGGTGTTCCCCTCCTCGGGCCCCTATCGGATCGAATCCGTCAGCGACACCGACGGCATCGTGCTGGTGAAGAACGACCGCTGGTGGGGTAATGCGGCCCGCACGCCGCGAATCGTGTTGCTGCCGAAGAACATCGATCTGCGCAAGAAGCTGGCCGACAAGGCGGTCGCGGTCGTCGACGTCGGCGCCGATTCGGTGAAAGACCTGAGCCTGAGCGGATTCTCGGCCCAGCAGGTGCCCAGCCGCGGCGCCGAGCAGCTGGTGCTGTCGACCAGCGGCCTGTTCGCCTCGGCCGACGCGCGGCGCGGATTCGCGCTGTGCGTGCCGCGACAGTCGTTGTACGACAAGCTCGGTCACCCGGGCTTCGACGTGAAATCCGGCCTCGGCGCCGGACCGCTCAATTCCCGTCTCGTGCAACCGGATTCGCTCTACTACCCGATCGTGACCGGTGCGGCCGACAAGTACCGCAACGGCGACGCGGCCGCCGCCGGCCAGTCCCGGGCGCTGGGCGCGAATCCGACCGTGCGCATCGGCTATCTGGCTCCCGACGACCGCCGCGCGCAGACGGTGGCGATGATCGCCGACGCCTGCAAGGCCGCGGGGATCACCGTGGTCGACGCGGGCGCACCGGATTTCACGCCGACCGAACTCGGCGACAAGGTGGACGCGGTCCTCGGCGGCACCGCGGGTGCGCCCGGTCCGTCCGGATCGCTGACGGGAGTGGGTGCCACGGTGTCGCTGCACAGTGGTCAGGGCCTCAATTTCGGCCATTACAGTAACGGCCGGTACGATTCGCTCACCGATCAGCTTGCGGCGGATGACTTTTCGGCGGACGTACTCGGTGCGGACGCCGAAGCCGAGAATCTGCTGTGGACCGACATGCCGTCGGTACCATTGTTCGCCACGCCACGCACCGTCGCCTTCGGTGCCGGCCTGGTGAACGGGATCGTGAGCCCCACCAAGGCCGGTGCGGGCTGGAACATGGACCGCTGGGTGTTGCAGCGGTGAGCACTTGGGATGAGGAGTGGGTGCGGATGAGCAAACACACGATGACGGAGACGGCGGAAACCGCCGGGGAACGGTCCATCCGGGCCGCGGCGGCCGTCGAGCGGCTGACCCGCTGGCACGACGACTTCCCGACCCCCGGTGTGCGTTTCGCCGATCTGACACCGGTTTTCGCGGATGCCGTCGGATTCCACGCGGTGATCGACCATCTCGGCGATGTCGCCGGTGACGCGGATCTGGTGGCCGGGATCGACGCCCGCGGTTTCCTGCTCGGCGCGGGTGTGGCGGCCGTTCGCGGCACGGGCGTGGTGGCGGTGCGCAAGGCGGGTAAGCTACCGCCGCCGGTGATTTCGCGCGAATACACCCTGGAATACGGTTCCGCGGCGCTGGAGATCCCGGCGAACGGGATCGATCTGGCGGGCCGGCGGGTGCTGCTGCTGGACGATGTGCTGGCCACCGGCGGGACGCTGGCCGCGGCGGCCGAACTGTTCGCGGCGGCGGGTGCGCAGGTGGTGGCCGCGGCGGTGGTGCTGGAGCTGAGTTTCCTCGGCGGCCGGGAGCGGCAGGGTGACTATCCCGTGATATCGATCGTCCGCCAGTAGGTACTACTGGTTGTCGTATTACATGTTCGACAGTAAGCTCGGTTCGTCATGAACCGGATCACCGTAGGACTCGGGTGTGCGGTCGGCGCGATTCTCGTCGTCGGTGCCGCGACGGCATCGGCGGCGCCCGCGGCCGCCATGCACGGCGGTCATACCGTGACGGCACACGTGACCGGCGAGAAAGCCGGTCACGTGTGCCGTATCGCGGGGGCAGGTCTCGATATGTCGTGGCAGCCGGTAGGTGCCGACGGCACGGTCGATCTCGACACCGGCCCCGTGAGTGGGGGCCGTCACGAGGCCAGGGTGGTCTGCGAGGATCCGACACTGGGTGATGCGTCGGTGCGCACGGTCGGCCACGAGGACGACGTGTTCACCGGGCACTGGGCACCGGCCTTCGAATTCCTCCACCACCACCGGCTGGAGTTCCTCACTCCGCGCGAACACTGAGCGCGATCGCACCGAGTCGGTCGGAATCGGCCGGTTAGATGCGAGCCACCAGTCGTGCGATGATGCCGGTCACGACCAACCAGAAGATCGCGGCCAGACCGTAGTTGAGGATGATGTTCAGGTCGGCGTTGTCCAATGTGAACAACCCCGGGAAGAACAGTGCCAGCGGTTCGGCCAGCGATTTGATGAAACGGAAGAATCCGTTGCCCTGATTCGCGTGCAGCAGCAGCATCAGGATGTAGACGGCTTCGACGAGTGCGAAGATTCCACCGACGGCGCTCACGATCCCCGCAGCAGTGGCGGGCCCGCGATATGTGTAGCGTGTGCTCATATCCGTAGCTTGCCCGCGCGCAATCCCCTGAAACGGGCCGATTTCATTGTGCCGGGCGTGTTTCCGCGCGTCGTTCCCGGACTCCGGCGATATCGCGCCGAACGGATCGGACGCGGTTCCCAGCACCGAGAATGCCGGATAGTAGGCAGTGCTCCGAACCGCTTCCGAAGAACGGATTGACAGCATGACTGACACCTTTCATGCCGACACGGATGCTGCGCACGAGGCCGCGGTGGCCTTCGACCAGGGCGTCCAGAACGCCTGGGGCGTCTTCCAGTCGGCTGTCGGAGAACTGCGGAACTCCGTCACGGGCTCGGCCGCGAGTCCGATCGACGACGCGGTGCTCGGCCAATTGTCCGCGGTGATCCCGGCGTTGAACGGCGCCGCCTACGCACCACCGTCGGACTACGGGTCGGGTTATGCCGACGTGGTGCGCGGCGTGGGCGACCATATGGCGGAGATTGACGAGCAGGCCGGCCGCGCGATCACGCACGCGCCGACCGAGGCGCCGCCGCGCCGGCAGTCCGCGTACGAGACCCCCGAGGGCACCCAGGCGATGCTGGACCTGGCCATCATGGGCTCCGGCTCGGTCGTCTGACGAGCGTCCAGCCGTGCCGGAACCCGGACAGGGCCCGTACTGGTCGCTGATCGTCGGGGACAACTGGCCCCAGCGGCAGTGGGAACATCTGGCGTCGTCGGTACGCTCCGCGGCCGATGCCTTCGACCACGGCCCCGCGGAGCAGGCATGCCGCCGCTTCGACGAGGCCGTGACGTCCAGCCGTGGCCTGACGTCGATCCGGCAGGCGATGGACACCCGCACCGCCGATCTGCACGACCTCGGCGGCGCCCTGTACGCGCTGACGGAGATGCTCGACAACTTCGTCGACATCACCGCCCGCACCCGGCACAAGATTCTCGACCTGCACGACGAGGCGGTCCGGCGGATCGACGCCGTGACCGCCGCCCGGCAACGCCAGCAGACCCCCGGCGCCGGCCGCAACCCCGTCGACAGCCGCTCCGAGATCGACGCCATCGTCGAGGAGATCCGCGACCAGGTCCAGCGCGTGGCGCGCAGTTCCGCCACCGCGGTGTCGGACGCGGCCCGCCCGCACGCCGACCGATTCGACCAACTGCTGCGCCGCTGGGACCCGCACAGCACCGCCCCGCCGGCCGGGTCGTCCGGCGCGCCGAACGATGCCCGGTCCACGACCTCCGCACCGGCCTCGGACACCGGTGGCCCGTCCGCCGACGTGACCGCGCCCGCCGCCGGGCCGCCCGCCGACGCCGCCCCCGCCGCCGCAGCGTTCGACGGAACTGTCGCGCCCCCCGAGGTCGCCGCCCCGAGCGATACGTCCACACCCGGCAATCCCGTATTCCCCGGCAGCAGCACCGATTTCGCTGCCCCCGCCGCCCCGGCGGCAGTCCCGGGCACCGCCGCGGCCTCTCCCGCCGCATCGGCAGTGGCGACCGCGGGCCTGTCGGGCCTCGAGAGTGCCGCCGTGAGCGCGATGGCCGGCCTCGGCGCGGCATCCAACGCCACGATGGCCGTCTCGCGCCGGGCACCCGGCGGAGTCGCCGACCCCCGCCCCGGCATCGCCGGATTCGACGGCATCGTGACACCCGAATCGGCCGGGCCGCCCGGCGACACCGACCTGGTCGGCGGCGCGGTCGCCACCCCGGACAACGCAGCCGCCCAAGTGTTCTCGCCACTGGCGGGCAACGCGGCCCAGACATCCCGCGGTGCCCCCGACGAGCCCGCCCCCGGCCCGAAGGCGGGGACAGGCGAACGCCGGACCACTCCCGACGACCGCGCCGACGCACGGAAGCCGGACGCCGCGCCGCAAGGCGCCAGCACCACCGGAAACCGTTCCGGCACCACCGGAAACCGTTCCGGCGCAACGGCACCGGACGCGCCACGGCCCGGAAATGACCAGCGGCCCGGAAGCGACCGGCAGACCGAAAGTAGCGAGCAGTCCGGCCGTGGCGAGCAGTCCGGCCGTGGCGAGCAGGCTGGACGTGGCGAGCAGCCCGTGGGCGGTCGGCACGGTGGAAGTGACCGGCAGGCTAGGAGCGGCGGGCAGGTAGGAGATGGCCAGCAGGTAGGAAGTGGCCGGCAGGTAGGAAGTGGCCAGCGGCCCGAAAGCCGCGAGCGGGCTGGGAGCGGCGAGCGGGCTGGGAGCGGCGAGCGGGTCGAATCCGCTGGACGCCGTGCCGCAGAAGATCATTCCGGCGCACGCGCGGGGGACGCGGCGCAACCGGATTCCGACCACCGCGCCGATGCCCGCGACGCCACGGAGAAACGTTCCGGCGCAAGGATATCCGCGAGCGCGGAGCAGCAGCGGCGGGTGGGCGCAGGCCGAGAACGTGCGAGTGTCGACCGGCCCGCTCCGGATGTGTCGCCGAATGCCCAGCGGCGGAACGGATCCGGAGGACGTGTGTCGACCGGCGATCGGTCCGGACAGGACGGTCGCAACTGGGTGTCGGCGACGAGCCGGACGAACGCCGCGGACACCCCTCCCGCCGATGACTCCGACAGTCCGGTCACGCCATGGACACGGGCGGTCACCGTGAATCGGCGCCGCGCGGACGGACCCGGCGGACCTGCGGGAAGGACGCGCGCGATGCCGGAGCAGTGGGCACCGTCGCCCGCCCATTCCGACCAGAACGCGCCCCGCGACTCACCGCCGCGCTCGGCCGCCGAACGCCTGTCCTCGGTCGGTGCCGAAACCGACCGAGACACTCCGTCAGCGAACGGCTGATCGGTCCATCGGAGAACGGCCGACCGGCCGCCCAGGCACCGTCGATCACGTCGTCAGCGAGCGGTTGATCGCCTCGCCAGGAACGCTCGGTGGCGTCGTCGGCGAGCAGTTGGCCGGTCCGTCGGCGAGGGGTTGGCCGTGTCGTCGGCGGCCAATTCGGCCGATCCGCCGGGCGAGCGGTCGACTGCGTCGTCGGCGAGCAATTCGGCCGATCGGCCGCGTGAACGGTCGACTGCGTCGTCGGCGCACGATTGACCGGTCCGCCGGGCAAGTGATTGATGCCAGCGCGCGATCGACCGATCGGCCGGATTGAACTGGTTGATTGCGTCGTCGGCGAACGATTGATCGCTCCGCCGGGTGAGCGGTTGGCCGCGTCGTTAGCGCGCGATCGACCGATCGGCCGGGTTGAACCAGGTGAACGCATCGCCAACGCACGATTGGCCGGTCCGCCGGGCGCGGCACGCGCGGATTCGGGTGTCGCAGGACCGGCTCAGACCGTGATCACGATCTTCCCGTGGGTGTGGCGGTCGGACTGGAGTGCGACGGCGTCGGCGATCTTCTCCAGGGGGAAGGTTGCGGCGATCGGGACGGTGAGGTCGCCTCGGCGGATCGCGTCGGTGATCCGCAGGAGGTCGTCGGGGCCGGCTTGGCTGCCGCCGGTGGCGCGTACGCCGCCGGGTGGGTTCGGGCCCGCGGCGATGGTGGCGATGCGTTCGGGTGAAATGCCCAGTGCGAGAGCGGTTTCGGCGGTTTCGATGCCGAACAGGTCGGCGGCGGCGGTGATGCCGGTGGGGGCCAGTTCCCGGACGCGGTCGGCGAGGCCCGGTCCGTAGGTGACGGGTTCGGCGCCCAGGTCGCGCAGGAAGCCGGCGGTGGCCGCACCGGCGGTGCCGATCACGCGGGCCCCGGCGAGCTTCGCCAGTTGTACGGCGAAGATTCCCACGCCGCCGGCCGCGCCGCCGATGAGGACGGTGTCGCCGGGCCGCAGGCCGATCGCGGTGAGTACGGCGGCGGCGGTCAGCCCGGCGACCGGCAGGGTCGTTGCCACCTCGTCGGTGATGCCGTCCGGGGTGCGGAATACGGCATCGGGCCGGGCGGGCGGGATCGGGACGACGATGTGGTCGGCGGCGGCCCTCGCCATCGCACCGCCGAACACTCGGGTGCCGACGGTGAATTCGTCTGTGCCGGTGCCGATCTCGTCGACCACCCCGGCGAAGTCGAAGCCGTATCCGGCCGGGAGGGTGACGCCGAACGCTGCGGCGGCCTGCGGGTTCGAGGCGATGATCCAGTCCATCGGGTTCAGGCCGACGGCCGTCACGCGGATCCGGATCTCGCCCGGTCCGGCGTGCGGCTCGGGCACCTCACGCAGGTGCAGGACTTCGGGACCGCCGAAGGTTTCGTAGACGACGGCTCGGCTCATGAGGGACCTCCGGATCGGGACCGCCAGTTACGGTACTTGGTCCCATCACCCTACACGCGGCGGCGGATCACCGGCCCGTACCCTCGTGATACTTCCGGGCCTGGAAGGTGTCGAACCGGATGTGCTCGTAACTGCCCATCGAACCCGCGACGGTGTGCACCGGCATTTCGGTGTAGGCGAAATGGCCGCCGTCGAAGTAGTCGGCGCTGTCGGGAACGAAGGTCTTCGTCATCTGCGGACCCTGGCCGGGCGCGCAGGTCACGGTGATCCGGCCGGGGATCGTGTACTGCTGGTAGGGCGCGGTGGTGTCGCCGTACATGGATCGGCCCCACCGGTAGTCGTCGAACCGCACGTCGACGCGGTCGCAGATCCGGATGTCGCCCGGCCGGCCGTCGACCATATAGCCGCGGAACACCCCGGTCGAGTCGATGATGCCCTGGAATTCGCTGTAGCCGCCGTCGGGTTCGAAGGTGTGCACCCATTCCCAGCCACCCCAGGCGGTTTCGGGATGGACCTGCGAATCGGCCACGGCGGGGAAGTTCATGCGCCAGTACTGGGCCCGCCAGCCGTTCAGGTCGTAGATCCGGTCGCCGAGGCGGGCCGTGCCGGTGACCCGGCTGTTGGCCACCGGGGCGATATTGGTGGCCTCGAGCTGTCCGCTCGGGCCGAAATAGGGCCCGTACGAGCCCGGTACGACCTCGTCCACCGCGAAATCGGCGGCGGCGGCCGCACTTTCGGCCCGGACCTGCCAGCCGTTCGATTCCGGGGAATGGTCGACGGTGTAGTTGTCGCCCCGCAGCCCGGGTCGCCCGTCGATCCGCACGGTCTCCCGGGTCGCGCCGCCGGGCAACCCGTGCGCGAGGTCGAGAATGCCGTTGCCGAACGGGAATCCGGCCTGCTGCGCGTTCTCCTCGTCCAGCAGCAGCCAGGTGATCTCGCCGCTCTGCCCGATCGCGCGCGGCTGCTGCCAGCCTGCCTCGACCTCCAGCAGGATCAGCGAGCGCGCCGGATCGTGCGGATCCTCGAGCAGCCACCAGGAGGCGACGAGATCACCGTTGTTCGCCTCGAGATTCGAATCCTCCGGGATCGCCACGCGCAGTGGATGTCCCGCGGGCTGATGCCCGGCGCTGTCGTAGGCGCGGGGTTCGTACTTTGCCATTCCGGGATGGGCCCGTCCGCGCTCGCGACCGGTGTGGCGGTGACGCAGGCCAGGGTCAGGACGGTCGCGCCGAGCACGGCGAGGGGGGAGCGGGCACGGGTCATCGCGGTGGTACTTCCGTTTCTGCACAAGGGATTTCGGGCACGATGGATCACGGCATACGGGCCGGTGCGATGGTGTCGAACATATTGGGCAGTCCGGCCCGGAACAGCGCGTCGTCCTGCTCGCGCAGCGCGCGCAGTTCCGGCGGCGGACCGGTACCGGGCAGGGCAGCCGGGGGCGCGTCCACCCCGGACCGTTCCAGCAGTGCGTTGGTGGCGACCTTCGCCGAATAGGCGGCCGATTCCATGCAATCCAGTCCGAACGGCGTCGCGGTGTGCCCGCCGACCAGGAACAGATTGGGAATCGCGCGGGCCTGCCCGGGGAAATACCGGGTGGTGCCGGGTGCGGAGGCGGTGCGCTGATCCGGCACGGTCCAGCCGCGGGCATCCCAGTTCAGGGTGGGATGCGGCCGCCAGCCGACGAAATTGTCTCCGGCGAAAAGCTTTTCGCCGCCCGGGAAGCCCTCGACGAGTTGCCGGCGGATCTCGGCGAAGGCCTCGTCGTGGCCGAGATCCTTGATCGGCTTGCGATATGTCGGGCCCGGCGAGTCGTAATAGGGATGGTTGTTGAACTCCACCGACATCATCCCGCGGGCCCGGCCGTCGCCGTACTCGCGCAGGTCCAGGTCCCAGATCTCCGACAGCCCGACCACGGTGAGCAGCCAGTCGTCGTCGACGTCGCGGTTGGTGACCTGGCCGCCGAGGGTGCCGAGCGGATCGCGGAAGAACAGCTCGAAGCCGGATTCCACCGACAGGTCCAGCCGGTCGATATCGGCCAGGCCGGGATCCGCGGCGCGCAGCGCCGGGCCGAGCAGGGGCGCGAGCCGGTCCGGCGGCATCGCCAGCACGAACCAGTCCGCGTCCACCCGCAACGTCGCGCCCTGTTCGTCCACCACCGTGGCGCCGGCGATCCGGCCGCCGTCGACGCCGAGTTCGGTGAGGGTGCGCCGGGTGTGGAAGGCGGCGCCCAGGCTCTCCAGATGGCGGGCCCACGGGTCGAACCACACCTCGGTCTCCGGGCCGTTCATCAGGATTCCGCCCGTCCGGCCGGGTGGGAGCCGGCCGGCGGCCAGATTCATGTTCTGATCGACCAGGGAGGTGAGCAGGGTCAGCGCGTTCAGGCCGCGAGTGGGGGAGTCGGTGGAGGTGGTCTGGCACAGATCGCGGATCAGGGTGTGCGCGGTCGGCGACAGCCGATCCGACCGGAAGAACCCGTTCTCCAGGTCGATGAATTCCAGCTGCCCGGCCCGGCGCAGGTCACCGCTGGTGATCCAGGCGGCGACCTTACCGGCCAGCAGCTCGGCGTCGGTGGGCCACACCCCGGCCCGTGCTGCGAGCACGCCCTGGACCGAGTGCAGCACCTGGTCCAGGGAGAAGTCCCGCAGCCGGTCCGGCGAGGCCGGTACACCCAGGCCGAGCAGGGCGCCGTCGAGACCGATCCCGCCGCCTGTCATCTCGTGCGAGGACACCGTCAGCCGGTCGATCACCTGCCGCCCGTCCCCGGTCGGTATGCGCCGCAACAGATCCGGCATCGCCGCGTAGCCGGGCAGGAAGAAGTGACCCCCGCAGGTGTTGGGCAGCGAGGGCCGGCCGTCGGTGCCGCCGCCGGGCGTCACGAAGGACCGCACACCGCCGCCGAGCCGGTCCAGTCGTTCGTATACGTCGACCCGAAAACCACGTTCCGCCAACTCGTGTGCCACGCTCATGCCGCCGGGACCGGCCCCGAACACCGCCACCCGGCGTCCGGTGGGTGCGACGGCCGCTCGGCCGGGAGCGACGGCCGGGACGGTGGCGGCCGCAGCCAGAGTGCCCATCCCGCACAGCATCCGGCGTCGGGATATCCGGTGATCGTTCGATCCGGACGGTCGCATCGGCGTTCCCCGCATGTAGAGAGTCTGTTTGCGCAGACGATCTGTGACGGCGGCCCGCCGTGTCAAGATCGGAAATCCGAAAATCACTCGGCTGGAGGGGAAACGACGAAGAATTCATCCGGCGGAAACGATGTCGATCATGTCGATGTAAACAAGAATTCCGCTGTCGTGTGGTGTGGAGCACGTTCGTCCACCGGTCGGAACGGCACCTTGCGCGACAGTTCGGCATCATGTTCGTACCGATGTATCGATCGATATATATTCCGGCACAGAGTATTTCATTTCGATCGAGCGAAAATGACTCGCTGCCAGTATGTTTCGTCCGCTCCCGAATCGCGACGCCGGTGCCGCAGTGACGGGACCGAGTGCCCTATCCTGGGCGAATGGCCCGCTGGCAACCGAACGCATCCGATCGACTCGTGCTGGCCGCGCTCGAGTTGTTCGAGGAGCGCGGTTACGAGGCGACCACGGTGGTCGGGATCGCGGAACGCGCGGGGCTGACCAAGAGCACCTTCTTCCGGCACTTCCCGGACAAGCGGGAGGTGCTGTTCGGCGGGGACACGATGGCCGGGATGCTCGCCGCCGGCGTCATCGCGGCGCCGTCGGACGCCACGCCCTCGGCGGCGATCGCACACGCGCTGGACGCCGTGGGACGCGAGGTGTTCACCGCCGAGCGCCGCGAATTCGGTGCGCGCCGCCAAGCGGTGATCGACGCCGCTCCCGAACTGCGGGAACGGGAGGCGCTCAAGGGCCTCGGGCTCACCGCCGCGATGCGGGAGGCCCTGGAACGCCGCGGCGTCGCGGCCCTGACCGCGCGCGTGGCGGCCGAACTGGGCGCGCTCGCCTTGACGATCGGCTACGAGCGATGGATCCGCGGGGCGGACGAGGACGGCTTCGGCGTCGTCGCGCGCCGGGCACTCGAGGACCTCCGCGAGGCCGGCGCCGCCTGCTGAGGCTGCCAACGGAAAAAGTGAGCACTGCTCTTGACGAGACGCTCCCGTGGGTGCAGACTTGGTTACAGACAGAGAGCATCGCTCTCAAAAGTGAGGAGTAGTCATGAACGCCGCCGGCACCCGCTACATCGGCCCCACCGGATTCGATCCGATCTTCAACAAGGTCGCCAACTGGCTGCCCCGGCTCGGAATCAGCGTCGCGGGGTCGCGGCTGCTGGCCGTACGCGGCCGCAAATCCGGCGAATGGCGCACCACCATGGTGAACCTGCTGGTCGACGCGGATGGCGTGCGCTATCTGGTCGCCCCGCGCGGCAACACCCAGTGGGTGCGCAACCTCCGCGCCGCCGGATCGGGCGAGTTGCGGCTGGGCCGCTCCACCGAGACCTTCACCGCTGTCGAGGTCGCCGACGCCGACAAGGTGCCGGTGCTGCGGCTGTACCTGCAGAAATGGGGCTGGGAGGTCGGCCGCTTCTTCGAGGGCGTCACCAAGGACGCCACCGACACGGAACTGACCGATATCGCACCCGGTTTCCCGGTGTTCCGGATCGCCTGAGCGGTACCCGGCGAATCAATGGTGTTGCGGCCGTCGCGGTCCGGCTGCCAGGCTGTCCGGATGACCGGACCCGAGCCGGATCGGCGGATCCGCGTGGCCACCGCCTCCGACGCCACCACCGTCGCCACCCTGCTGGACGATTTCAATCGCGAATTCGACACGCCCACACCGGGAGTCGAGATCCTCGCGGCACGCCTGCGCCGCACCCTGGCCGGTGGTGACCTGGTCGCCCTGCTCGGCGGCGACCCGGCCACCGGCGTCGCGATCCTCTCCTTCCGCCCCGCCGTATGGGCCGACGGCCCGGTGGCCCTGCTGGAGGAGTTGTACGTGCGTCCCGCCCTGCGCGGCCGCCGCATCGGCCACGCCCTATTGGAAGCCGCATGCGACCTGGCCCGCACTCGTGGCGCCGAGGAACTACAGATCAACGTCGACGGCGAGGACACCGACGCCCGCCGTTTCTACGAGGCCCACGACTTCCGGCACACCGAACCCGAAGCCGCCGAACCGATGTACTTCTACTACCGCGAACTCACCGGCCCCACCGTGTGAGCGTGGTCCACGCGATCACCCGCGCGGGGCGTACATGATCACCGCGACACCGGCCAGGCAGAGGGCCACGCCGATCAGGTCGAACCGGTCCGGGCGGAATTTGTCCGCGATCATCCCCCAGGCCAGCGATCCGGCCACGAAGATGCCGCCATACGCGGCGAGGATCCGGCCGAAATGGGCGTCGGGCTGGAAGGTCGCCACGAACCCGTACGCACCGAGCGCGACGATCCCCGCCACGATCCACAGCACGCCGCGATGCTCGCGCCACCCCTGCCACACCAGCCACGCACCGCCGATCTCGGCCACGGCCGCGAGCGCGAACAGCGACAGCGAGCGCAGAACGGTCATGACGCCGGACATTAGCGGATCCCGTCCGTCTCGCACACTGTGAAGGCCGGTGAAACAAGGATCTGTGGGTGCGGCCCGGGACATGAGCACGACGAGGCGACCTGGGGCAGCATTTCGCGGGTACCGATCGGTATGCCCTGGACCGGACGCTGGGCACGAGCCGGTCCCGGCGGCGCCGGTGGTGCGGCGGCCGACCGGTAGAGCTGCTCTATAGTGCGAATTCGTGGCCGCCGGTCACGGCGGGTACCGGAACCGCGCGGTCGCGAAAGCGCGCCGCGGTGGCGGTGGCTCGGGCGAATGTCGGTGAAAGGGCCTGCGCGTGACGCACATTCGGGTGGCAGTGGTCGGATACGGTCTGGCCGGCGCGGTGTTCCATGCGCCGCTGATCGCCGCCGAGCCGCGGATGCGGGTGGCGGCGGTGGTGACCTCTTCGGCCGAGCGCGCGGCGGCGGCGCGGCGCGAGTATCCGGACGTGTGGGTGGCGGCGTCGGTGGGGGAGTTGCTCGCCGATCCGGGCCGGATCGATCTGGTGGTGGTCGCCACTCCCAACAAGACCCACGCGCCGATCGCCGAGCAGGCGATCGCGGCCGGACTGCCCGTGGTGGTGGACAAGCCGTTCGCGGTCACCACCGCCGAGGCGCGCGAGTTGATCGCGGCCGCCGAGCGGGCCGGCGTGGCACTGTCGGTGTTCCAGAATCGCCGCTGGGACAGCGACTTCCGCACCGTCCGCCGGCTGGTCGAGGAGGGGAGCCTGGGCGAGGTGCGGCGATTCGAATCCCGGATGGAGCGGTGGCGCCCGGCGGTGAAGGGCGGCTGGCGCGAGGTCGGCTCCGCCGCGGACGGCGCGGGCTATCTCTACGACCTCGGCAGTCACCTGGTGGATCAGGCGCTCACCCTGTTCGGGCCCGTCACCGACGTCTACTGCGAGCTGGATCGCCGCCGTCCCGGGGTGGCGGCCGACGACGACGCCTTCCTCGCGCTCACCCATGCCGGTGGGGTGCGATCCCATCTGTGGATGAGTGCCGTTGCGGGACAAGCGGGTCCGCGATTCCGGGTATTGGGCTCCGAAAGCGCCTATGTCGTAGAGGGACTCGATCCGCAGGAGGCCGATCTGCGCGCCGGTCGCCGGCCCGGTGACGGAAAGCCTTGGGGCACGGTCGAACCCGAACAGTGGGGGCGGCTCGGTACCGAGGACGGCGCCGAGCCGGTCCGCACCGAATCCGGCGACTACCCGGCCTTCTACCGCGCGATGGCCGCCACCCTGCGCGACGGCGCCCCCGTCCCGGTCGATCCCCGCGACGCACTCGACACCCTGACGGTGCTCGAGACCGCGCGCGAGCGGGCTCGGTGAACCCGAATCACCCGCAGCAGAACGGGTTGTCGCACGGATCGCCGATCTCGCTGCCGTAGGCGACGAACGACCGGATCGGTGTGAGGATCCGTCCGGTCGTGACGGTGTCCAGGGTCGTGGCGGATCGGTCGGCGGGTTCGCCCCAGGTCGGGGGTGCGTCGTCGATGTCGAGGGCCCGTTCCCCGTCGATGAACAGGGTCCACAGCGGGTGATCGGGAAAGCAGTTGATCCGCAGCACCCACCAGTGGCCGTCGACGAGGGCGGCGCTGGGGAAGTTCGGGTCCCCGGTGCGCCGCCACCGGGGACGCGCGTGCAGCGCCGGGTGCGACATCCCGCCAGTCTCCCGCACCGGCGGACCGGTGTCAGTCGTCGCCGGTGTGCGCCACCCCGGCCAGGACCACCCGGGTGCGGTCGCGCAGGGTGTGTTGCAGCCAGGTCTGCGTCCGGTCGCTCACACCCCAGCGGATGATCGCCTCCATGGTCACCGCGGTCAGCATCGCCGCGGTCTCCTCCGCATCGATCGCGGCCGCCAGTGCGCCGGTCCGCTTGCCGTAGTCGACCAGGGCCTCGAAGGCGGCGCCGAGCCGCGGCCCCGCGAGAGTCACGTCGCCGCTTCGTGATTCGTAGCCCAGCGAGCCGGCCTTCACCGCGGCCGCCCGCGGGCCGCGCGCGACGCGGTCGGCCATCGCGAACATGACCTGTTCGGTGAGCGCGGCCAGGGGGATGTCGTCGCGGATCCCGGCCTCGATCCGGTCGATCATGGCATGGGCCGTCGCGCCGGCCATCTCCCGAAGGATGTCCTCCTTGCCGGCGAAGTGGAAGTAGAAGGTGCCCTTGCTGACTCCCGCGGCCCGCGCGATATCGGCCGCCGAACTGGCCTCGTACGCCAGGTCGAAATCCCCCTCGGTCCACAGCCGCAGCGCGGCGCGCACGAGGGCCTGCCGGGTCTCCCGCGATCTGGTGTTGCCCAGCGTGGCGCGCTGGCGCGGCTGGGCGGGAGGTCGGGCGGGCATCAGGGCAATGATACGCAGCCGCGCGCCGGACCCGGCCCTGCCGGCGTCGCCGGATCGACGCGGGGGCTTCCGGGCGGGCGACGTCGCCGCTACGATGTTTTTGAACTCAGTTCAAAAAGATGGGAAAGGCTGGTTCGCCGTGGAGCGACAAGAAGAACTGGATCTGGCCGGGAAGGTCGTGCTCGTCACCGGAGCGAGCCGGGGTATCGGACGGCAGACGGCCCTCGACTTCGCCCGCCGCGGAGCGCGGCTGGTGCTGGCCGCACGCACCACCGAATCCGGTGGTGTACTGCCCGGCACCGTGAGCGAAACCCTCGCGCAGATCGAGAAGTTGGGCGCCGAGGGGCTCGCCGTGCCGACCGACCTGGCCGACGAGGCGGCCCTGGAGGATCTGGTCGAGGCCGCGATCGAGCGGTTCGGCGGGGTGGACATCCTGGTCAACAACGCGGCGGCCACCGCGGGCGATTTCTGGTCGACCCCGTTCCTGGAGCTGTCCCGGGAGGACTGGCTCTACCAGTTCGATGTCAACGTGCACGCGCCGTTCACGCTCATCCAGCTGGTGACCCCGATCATGCGGGCCCGCGGCGGTGGCCGCATCCTCAACGTCACCACCGGCAGCGGCGAGGTGTTCCGGCTGCCGGAGGAGCCGCCGAAGCTCGAGAAGGTCGGCGACTTCAGCCTCGCGGTGCCCGGCTACTACGCCAGCAAGCGGGCGCTGGACCGGCTCGGCAACACCCTCGCTCCCGAACTCGCGCAATGGAACATCGCCGTCATCGGCCTGATGCCGGGCCTGGTGGCCACCGAGATCGTCGAGTGGCGCGCCCGCGAATCCGGCCTCGACACCAGTGTGGCGGTGCCGATGTCGGTGCCCGCCCGGGTGCTGACCTATTTCGCCGCGTGCGTGAATCCGATGGAATACACCGGCCGGCTGTTCTGGGCGCAGCGCGAACTCGAGGATATGGGACTCGAACCGGACGAGGCGCCGGCCGTTCCCGCCTGATCCGGGCGATGGCGAGGACCGGCGGGCGGTATGGTTCGAATCCGGCAGACGAGGAGGTAGCCGTGACCCGTGCGAGCGAGCCCGTATCCGGCGGCGCGGCATCGGTTTTCGTCGGCAACGGCGAGATCCGGCTGCACGTGCTGGACAACGACCGCCGGGATTCGGCCGCACGGCCGGTCCTCGTGATCCCCGGAATGGGCGAGTACGCAACGGAATACGCGTGGCTGTCGGACCGGCTCGGCGACCGGCGGGTCGTGGTCGCGGATGTGCGCGGGCGGGGCCGCAGCGACGCACCGGAACGCGGCTACACCTGGGAGGACCACATCGGCGACCTGCGCGCGGTCGCCGACGACCGCGCGCTGCGGCGGCCGATCCTGGTCGCGTTCTCCAGAGGTTCGTCCTACGCCCTCGGCTACGCGCTGGAACGCCCGGACGAGGTGGCGGGCCTGGTCGTCGGCGACTACCAGGCCCGCCACGTCGGCCTGCCCGAATCCGTCGTGGAACAGCAACTGCGCATGCGGATCCGCGGCACCGAGGTCGCCGAGCGGATGTCCCGGCACGCGGTCCGGGGCGTCGCCGCGGAGAGCCGCGAGGTGCCGCTGTGGGACCGGCTGCCCGAACTGCGTTGTCCCGTCCTGGTTCTGCGCGGTGACCGGCCCAGCACCATCGTCACCGACGAACTCGCCGACCGGTGGCGGGCCGCGCTGCCGACGGCGGAGGTCGCGACCATCGCCGGCGCCGGGCACGACCTGTGGAGCCGCGATCCCGGCGCATATCTCGCGGCCCTGCTGCCGTTCCTCGACCGGATCGGTTGAGGCGCAATCAGTTCAGCCGGGTGACCCAGTCCGAGCGGCCGGTGTCGACCTTGACCGAGCCCTGGAAGACCGCGGGGGTGGAATAGCCCGAGGGCTCCAGCTGTTCGAGTTTGTCCTCGCCCTGCACCGCGGTGGCCCGCGCCAGATCCATCAGCCGGCCGGAGGTGATGCAGTCCGTCGTGGCGGTCGAGGCGCCCACGCTGCGGGCCAGTTGCGCCAGTTCGAGATCGGTGTGATCGGACCTGCTGTCCTCCGTCGGTTGGAAGGCCGGGGTGAACAGGCCCTGATAGGTCTTCAGATAGACCATGGCATCACCGGATTGGGCCACGCATCGGGTCGCCGCGACGGCGCGCGTGGAGTAGTTGTGGCTGGCCGAACGGTCGTCCAGGAAATGCAGCAGGTGGAATCGGACCGCGAGCCGGCCGGAATCGATGCCGCTCTGGAGGTCGGGGGAGTAGCTGGTGAGCAGTTTGCCGCACGGCGGGCAGATCGGCTCGTTGAACATGTCGATCGTCTTGGGCGCGTTGGCGACACCGATACGGACGCCGTCGTCGAGCAACTGGATACCGGCCGGCGGCGGTGTGGTCACCGGTGGCGTGGTCGTGACGATGGAGATCGGATCGTGGCGGTGGCGGCTGTAGTACACCCCGGCGAGGACGCCGCCGACGGCGAGCACCACCATCAGCAGCGCGGCCGGGACGGCGATGCGGGACCGGCCGGGCCGCGGTGACGGATAAGGCTGCGGCACAGGCGGATACGGACCGGTATGCGGCCCCGGCGGGGGACCGGTGTGCGATCCCTGCGGACCGGTGTGCGGTCCCGGCGGGGGACCCGTGTGCGGGCCGGTGTGCGGTCCCGGATAAGGAACGATCGGATACGGCTGGGACGGAAAGGGCGGGCCCGGACGGGGATTCACCACGGTCCGGCGTGACGCCTCGTCCAGCACCCGCTGCGCGGCCTCGGCGAGGGCCACACAGGTGGGGTAGCGATCGGCGGGCCGCTTGGCCAGCGCGGTCGCGATCACGGCGTCGAATCCGGTGGGCAGGCCGGGCCGGGCCAGCGAGGGCCGCGGCGGTGGCTCGTTCAGATGGGCCGCGATCATGGCGCCCGGCGCCGTACGCGGGAAGGGCGTACTGCCGGTGAGCATTTCGTACAGGGTGCAGCCGAGGGAGTAGACGTCGGCGCGGGTGTCCACCGGCTCGCCGCGCAGCCGTTCCGGCGCGACGTAGGCGAAGGAGGCGGTGGTGCCGGTCGTCGTCTCGGCCTCGTCGAAGGCCCGGGCGATCCCGAAATCGGTGAGTACCGCGCGTTCCTGGCCGCGCTCGTCCTGTTCGACCAGGATGTTCGCCGGTTTCACGTCGCGGTGCAGGACGCCGTGCTGATGGGCGTAGTCCAAACCGTATGCGGCGCCGGTGATCAGCCGCACCGCGCGCGGCGGCGGCAGCGGTCCGCCGGAGCGGGCGAGCAACTGCGCGACGTCGCCGCCGGGCACGTGTTTCATGGAGATCCACAGCGTGTCGGAATCCGGGCCGCTGCGGTCGTAGACCGGCACGATGTCGGGATGGTCGAGCCGGGCCGCCAGCGTGGCCTCGCGCTCGAACTTCGCGCGCACCCGGCCGTCCTCACTGACGTTGGTGCTCAGCACTTTCAGGGCGATCGATCGTTCCAGGCGCGGATGCCGCGCGAGGTAGACCACCCCCATCCCGCCGACGCCGAGCACACGCTCGATGGTATGACCGGCGAAGACCGATCCTGCTTCCAATGGCATCCGCGTGACCCCTCGCCGTGCTCGCGTCCCCAGCATACTGTCGGCGGTCCGGAGGTGTCAGGGGATCCGTGCCGGGCCGGCGCCCCGGCGGCCGATCGCCGGGGCGGTGCCGCGCCGGTGCCGCCGACGTACCGCCGAACTCCCGGTGACGACGCGGGAAACCTCAGGTCGCGGCGCGGCTCCGCGGTTGTCGCCCCACGGGACTAAAGTTGTGGTCTGAGCAGTTGGACCGGTCGGATAGGGTGATCCGATCGCGTCGGGAGAGGTGGTGGCATGACTCAGCATCTGGAGAAGGCGAATGCCGGGCAATCGACCGGTAGTGACGCCTCCGATGCGGCTGCCGATACCCCCGATGTGAGCGTTCCCACGCCGCGCAGCATGCCCATGCGCCAGCCCGGCAGCCCCGCTGCCGTTCCCACCTCCGCCTCCCGGCGGGTGCGCGCCCGGCTGGCCCGCCGGATGACCGGTCAGCGCGGTATCGCCGCGGTCAAGCCGGTGCTCGAGCCGCTGGCCACGGTGCATCGCGAGCTGTACCCGAAGGCCAATCTGCAATTGCTGCAGCGCGCCTTCGACGTGGCCGACGAGCGGCACGCCCACCAGTTCCGAAAATCCGGCGATCCGTACATCACCCACCCGCTCGCGGTCGCCAACATCCTCGCCGAGCTGGGTATGGACACCACCACGCTGGTCGCCGCCCTGTTGCACGACACGGTCGAGGACACCGGCTACACCCTGGAGGAACTGACCGACGAGTTCGGTCAGGAGGTCGCCCACCTGGTCGACGGCGTCACCAAGCTGGACAAGGTCAACCTGGGTTCCGCGGCCGAGGCCGAGACCATCCGCAAGATGATCATCGCCATGGCCCGCGATCCGCGGGTGCTGGTCATCAAGGTCGCCGACCGGCTGCACAACATGCGCACGATGCGTTTCCTGCCGCCGGAGAAGCAGGCCAAGAAGGCCCGCGAAACCCTGGAAGTCATTGCGCCGCTGGCACATCGGCTCGGCATGGCGACCGTCAAATGGGAGCTCGAGGATCTGGCCTTCGCCATCCTGCACCCCAAGAAGTACGACGAGATCGTGCGCCTGGTGGCCGACCGCGCACCCTCGCGCGACACCTACCTGGCCCGGGTGCGCGCCGAGATCGTCAACACGCTGCAGTCGAGCCGCATCACCGCGGTGGTCGAGGGCCGCCCGAAGCACTACTGGTCGATCTACCAGAAGATGATCGTCAAGGGTAAGGACTTCGACGACATCCACGATCTGGTGGGTATCCGCATCCTGTGCGACGAGGTGCGCGACTGCTATGCCGCGGTCGGCGTGGTGCACTCGCTGTGGCAGCCGATGGCCGGCCGGTTCAAGGACTACATCGCCCAGCCGCGCTACGGCGTGTACCAGTCGCTGCACACCACCGTGGTCGGCCCGGACGGTAAGCCGCTGGAGGTGCAGATCCGCACCCAGGAGATGCACCGGACCGCGGAGTTCGGTATCGCCGCGCACTGGCGCTACAAGGAGACCAAGGGTAAGCACTCCGGCGATATCGCCGAGGTCGACGATATGGCCTGGATGCGGCAGCTGCTGGACTGGCAGCGGGAGGCCGCGGATCCGGCGGAGTTCCTGGAGTCGCTGCGCTTCGACCTGAAGTCGCCGGAGATCTTCGTGTTCACCCCGAAGGGCGACGTCATCACGCTGCCGCAGAAGTCCACCCCGGTCGATTTCGCGTATGCGGTGCACACCGAGGTCGGGCACAAATGCATCGGCGCACGGGTCAACGGGCGGCTGGTCGCGCTGGAACGGCAGCTGGAGAACGGTGAGGTCGTCGAGATCTTCACCTCGAAGGCGCAGAACGCCGGTCCCAGCCGCGACTGGCAGAACTTCGTGGTCTCCCCGCGCGCGAAGGCCAAGATCCGGCAGTGGTTCGCCAAGGAGCGCCGCGAGGAGGCGCTGGAGGCGGGTAAGGAGGCGATCAGCAAGGAGGTCCGGCGCACCGGACTGCCGCTGCATCGCCTGATGGGTGTCGACGCGATGACCGCGCTCGCGCACGAACTGCACTACGCCGACATCTCGGCGCTGTACACGGCCGTCGGCGAGAGCCAGGTGTCCGCGCATCACGTGGTGCAGCGGCTGGTCACCCAGCTCGGCGGCGTCGGCGATGTGGAGAACGAGCTCGCCGAGCGCAGCACGCCGTCCACGCTGCCGTCGCGGCAGCGCACCCTCGGCGACGCCGGTGTGGAGATCGAGGGCGCCCCGGGCACGGTCGCCAAGCTGGCCAAATGCTGCACCCCGGTACCCGGCGACGAGATCATGGGCTTCGTCACCCGCGGCGGTTCGGTCAGCGTGCACCGCACCGACTGCACCAACGCCGACTCGCTGCAGGCGCAGGCCGAGCGGATCATCGCGGTCAAGTGGGCGCCGTCGCCGTCGTCGGTGTTCCTGGTGGCGATCCAGATCGAGGCGCTGGACCGCACCCGGTTGCTGTCCGATGTCACCAAGGTGCTGGCCGACGAGCGGGTGAACATCCTGTCGGCCTCGGTCATGACCTCCGGCGACCGGGTGGCGATCAGCAAGTTCACCTTCGAGATGGGCGACCCGAAACACCTGGGTCACCTGCTGAACGTGGTGCGCAACGTGGAGGGCGTCTACGACGTCTACCGCGTCACCTCGGCCGCCTGAGCCGGTCAGCGCACCTCGGCCGAGCCCGGTCAGCGCACCTCGGCCGAGCCCGGTCAGCGCACCTCGGCCGAGCCCGGTCAGTGCACCTCGGCCGGGGCCTGCTCCGGATTCTGGGCCTTGGCCTGCTCCCGGGACAGCCGCACCGCCTCCACACACATCACCAGCACCGCGAGTAGCACGAAGGCGGTACCGAGCGGTCCGCTGCGCAGCCGTTCCTGCAGGACGGTCATCCCGATGATCGCCGCGCCGAGCGGTTCGGCGACCGTGAAGGCCGGGAACGAGGCCGACAGCGGGCCGACCTGGTAGCCGCGCTGCTGTAGGTACAACCCGAGCACCCCGGTCACGACCACGGCGTAGAGCTGCCAGCCGGTCAGCACGGTCGCCACGCCGTGGTCGAGCTGCTGCATCACGTACTCGGTGAGCGCCGACGACACCCCGAACAACAGACCCGCCGAGGTGCCGAGCAACAGGGCCTGCAGGGCCGGGACGCGGAACGTGGTCGCCACCACGACGGCGATCGCGACGGCCGCCAGCAACAGCCCCATCGGCAGCACCCAGTGCCGCCACGGCACCTCCGAGACGCCCTGCGTGGGGTCGCCGACGACCAGGAACACGGCGAGCGCCACCGAGAGTGCGGCGGCCTGCAACCACATCATCGGGGTCACCCGCCGGCCGCTGTAGTGCGCGGCCAGCGGCAGCGCGAACACCAGCGCGGTCACCAGGATGGGCTGCACCACCAGCACCGAGCCGAACGCCAGCGCCGCGATCTGGAATCCGAATCCGCCCGCATCCCCGATCAGACCGGCCCACCAGCGCGGGTTGCGGGCCAGCCGGGCCAGCAGCGCCTCGCCCTCGGGCACGTCGGCGGCGGCCCGCTGCTGCGCCACCGCGGCCACGGCGAACAGCACAGCTCCGGCGAACGCACAGGCGACGGCGATAATCGGTCGATCGTTCACCCGGCCAGTCTGCCGGGTGCCGGTCCGCGCGCCGCACCGGCCCCGCGATCGCCGGTCCGCGCCCGTGCATCCGCCGGGCATGGCATACCGCCGCCGGATTCGCGGCGGCGATACCGCGATCGGAATCCGGCAAACCGTCGCACGAGTTCCGTTCGCTCCGAACGGATTACCGACCGATATTCGCCGACAGTTAGCTGCTGTCCCGAAATGTGCTGTGTCAAGCCAGATTTCCCGATTCGGGTCCGTCGACACCGGGCCGTATGCCTGCGATGCGGCGTCTATTCTGTTACGGTCTATGGCGTTTCGAGGCGTGCGCGGCGGGTGCGCCGGCTCGGGACCACCGACCGATCGCTGCAACGGGTCGCCGCGGTTTCCGGCCCTCCGAACTGTTGAACACAACTGGTGAAGGGGGTCCGGTATGCCGGCCATGCGCGTGCGGGGTGACACGCCGATCGCATCGGTACATGTTGCCGTGTGTCGCGGTGGTTCGTACCCGGTTTTCGGAAACTCCGTTCTATCGCCCGGCGCGTCGTGTTCGCCGAATCTTCCGGTTCCTGGACAATTTCCATTCGGGAGAGGTCTCGGCGCGGCCGCCGTCGGCGCGCCGGAGCCGAGGCCCGCCGGTTCCGCCGACTACCACTACCCGATCTCCACGAACTGATCGCCGAGAGGGTCCGACGATGTCTTACGACGTGCCCGGTTCCGCGGGAGTGGGGGAATGTTGAAGTCGTACAAAGAACTGCGGCGCTGGTACCCCGCGATGGAGCCGCCCACCGGCGCGCCGCGGACCGCCGGCCGGGCCGAGCGGACCGCCGCACCCGTTCCGGTGATCGCCGACGAGGGTGCGCCCCGCTTCCCGCACTACATCCGCGACACCGAACCGGAACCGTTCGACATCCCGTTCCCGGACCAGCCGGTCGGCAGGCGCAGTGAATTCACCGGCGGCTGGGCCGATTGGGTGGACGATCGCGATCGCGACGAGGAGCGTCCCGAGGCGGATCTGCTGCGGTTGTGGCGCGACGAGGACGACGAGGCGGACCGGGCCGAGGCCTCGGCCCGCGCCGACGCGGAGGCCGTCCGGCGCACCTCGGGGGTGCGCCGCCGCCGTGGCGCGCGCGGCCGCCGCGAGGGTCCCGGCGCGGCCACCGCGCCCCGCACGCTCCGCGATCATGTGCGGCCGAAACGTCCGCGCCGCCTGCTCGCCGGATCGGTTGCCGTGGTGTTGCTCGGTGCGCTGGGCGGCGCCGCCGTCTACGTCGTGCAGTCCGGCCGGGTGCTCGCCCGGTCGTCCGGTCCGGCCACCTCCGCGGCCGGTGCGCCGGCCGGTGCGGAGACCGCCGGCGACTGCCCGACCGAACAGCGCCCCACGGTGATGCGCGGCACCGAACCCGGCGGTACCGACACCGGACCCGACGCGATCATGTGGTTCCAGCACTCCTACTACGTCGAACGCTCTGCCGATCGGGCCTGGCAGGTGGTGGCCCCCGGCGCGGCGGTGTCGCCGGCGGCGGTGATCCAGCGCGGCATCGACTCCGTGCCGGCCGGCACCGGTTACTGCGTGTGGGTGGTCACCCTCGATCCCGCGAAGTACTCGGTACAGGTGACCGAGCGACGGCCCGGCGCCGCCCCGACCACCTACGACAAGCAGACCGTCACCACGGCGGTCGTCGACGGCCGCACCCTGATCACGGGAATCACGGCCGGGTAAGAGGAGAGCTGGGACCATGGCAGAGGACTGGAGCCAATGGCTCGACGAGGCACCCGAATCGGGTGAGCGGGACCGGGCGGCGAGCGCGAAGGCCCCCGTGGTGCGGTTGCGCGGCCGTGACGACGATCCGGAGGGCGCCGGGCGCCCGCGGCCGATCCTCGTCGTCGGCGGATGCGGCGGCGCCGGCACCACGACCACCGCACTCGGTATCGCCGGCGAGCTGGGTGCCACCGGCGAGCAGACCGTCGCCGTCGACGCCACCGGCGCGGGCAGCGATCTGGCGCTGCGCGGCGCCGACGAACAGCTGAACCCGATCAGCCTGCAGGCCTGGCTCTACGGCCGCGGCGACGACGAGCCGGCCCCGCTGAAGGAATGCCTGTCCCGTGCCACCTCCGGTGTCGGCCTGCTGTGGCGCGACGCCGCCCCGCTGCGCCGCCGCGCGAGTTACCTGACCGTCGCGCGCGCGATCGCCGAGTCCGGTTGGACCGCGGTGTACGACGGCGGCAGCCCGATCACCGCCCGGCAGTTGCGGCCGCTGCTCGAGGACGCGGATATCGCTCTGGTACTGGCGATTCCGGCGCGCGCCGACGCGGCGAACCGGTTGCGCATCACGCTGGAATGGCTCGACGACGAATTCGGCGGCCATGCCGAGGGACAGGGCGGCGGCATCGTGGGGGACACCACGATCGTGGTCTCGCATCAGGCGCCGGGCCCGGAATCGCCGGTCGCGGAACATTTGCGGGAACATCTCACCGGCTGGGTGCGGGATATCCGTGAGATACCGTGGGATCCGCATCTGGCCCGCGGGGAACTGGTGCGGCACAACGCACTCGCGGCGGGCACGCGCAGGGCATATCGCATGTTGCTGGCGGGGGTGGCATCATGACCGCGATCATGAATGACCGTCGCTCTCCCGAAACCCCGCCTGCGGCAGGTGTTGTCGCCCCGCCCGAGCATCGCCGCGCCCCGATGTGGGAGCGGCCGGTGCCGGGTGCCGGTCGCGCGCCGCTGGTCTGGTTGCTGGGTGTCCACGGTGGCGCCGGAACCAGTACTCTCGCACATGTGCTCGCGCCCGCGGCGGATTCGCACCGTCGCTGGCCGGGAGTGTTCGACCGCGAATCCCCTTTCGTGGTGCTGGTGGCCCGCGAGACCATCGTCGGGCTCACCCGTGCTCACGACCTGTTGCGCCAGCACCACGCCGGGCTGGCCGGACCGAGCGAGGTGCTGGGACTGATCACCGTCGCCGCGCGTCCGGGCCGCCTGCCCGCCGAGATCCGCCGCTACCGCGACGTGGTGGCCTCTTTGGCCGGAAACGTCTGGCAGGTGCCGTGGTACGAGGAATGGACCCTGGTCGAGCCGGATCAGTTACCGGTGTGGTCGCCCAGTGATCCTCCCCCGCAGCAGAAGAAGCGCAAGCTGGATCCGCTGGAGGAGGTGCCGCACGATGTGGACACCCTCGGCGCCGAAATCGTTGCCCTTATCCGGGAAAAAGTAAACGCGAGTTCGCATTTCGATGAAGAGGACACCCCATGAGTACCATCCTGGCCGCTGTGCACGAGACGTACGGCGTTGTGCTCGCCCAAGTCGGGAATCCGACCCCGGAGGCGCCGCCCGCGTCGGACAAACTACTCAAACTGGTGCGCTACTTCACGTGGTTCGTGCTCCTGTCCGGCGTGCTGGGCATCACCTACGCCGGCGGTAAGTTCGCGTGGGAGAAGTGGACCGGTGGCGGTCTGGAATCGCCGAAGATGGTGGCGGGCGCGATGATCGGGGGCATCGTCGCGACGAGTGCCGGCACGATCATGAACGCGGTGATCGGGTCCTGAGGGCGCCGGCGATGGTATTTGCCTACAAGCCGATGCCGGCGGAGGTCATCGCGCCGATCATGCAGCTGATCGACTGGCTGCTGTGGTGCGTGCTGCTGCTGTGCCTTGCCTGGCTGATCGTCTCGGCGGGCAAGTTGTGGTCGGCGTTCCGGGACGACATGGCGATCAACAACGCCACGCACGGCATCCTCATGAGCCTGCTCGGCGCGATCGTGGCGAGTTCGGCGAGCGCCATCGCACTGGCCTTCCTGCCCCAGTGACCGGGATCGGAGACACGACATGAGCGAGAAGGGCACGGGCCGCGCGAAAGTCGACGACGAGCGCGGCATCTCGTTCGGCATGATCGCCTCCGCCGCGATCCTCGCGCTGATCGTGGTCGCGGGCGTATACGTGTGGATCGGCCACGGTAATTCCGGACCGAAACACGTGGACCCGGCGCCGGCCCCCGCGGCCGGCAGCGGCGCGACCGGATTCGCCGACCCGCAGGTCGACCTGTTCGGCCGGCGGGTCGACGTCCCGAACAATCCGGACGGCCAACCGCTGCTACAGGATTCGGGCACGCAGCACAAGGCGACGGACGGGGACTGGCTGACCGCGGCCCCCGCGGGGACGACGGATCCCCGTGGCTGGCAACGGGTGTACGGCGCCTCGGTGCCGTTCTCCACCAGCGACGGTCCCGCACGCATCGAAAACGGTCTGGCGGTGGGGTATTCGCACACCCCGCAGGGGGCCGTGCTGGCCGCCGCGCAGATCACCTACCGCTTCAACGCCCGCCCGGCCGACCGGGACCTGTACGTGCGACAGGTGCGGGCGACGGCGCCGCAGATCGCCGCGTACGACAAGGCCCGCACCGACGGCAAGCTGCCCGATCAGCAGCCGGAGCGGGTGACGCGATATCTGGTGGCGCCGGACGCATTCCAGATCGAGAACTACGCCGACGACATGGCGATCGTGCGGCTGGCCGCGCGTGGGCCGATCAACGACGGCAAACAGTTGTGGGCGGCCATCCGGCTGGTCATGGTCTGGGACAGTGGGGACTGGCGGCTGAAGCCGACCGAATCCCGCAGTGCCCAGACGGAATACGTGGATTCCCTGGCTGGGTGGACCAAATGGTGAGAGGGGCGACCATGTTGAGGCGCATCATGACGATCCTGGCGGTGGTATTCACCGTCATGGTCGCGACGCCGACGGTGGCTTACGGACAGACCTACGGTTTCGACCAGGCGTGCAACGAATTACACGACGACCTGGACGGTATCGGGGTGCCGGGCATCACGCTCGGCGACGCCGCCTCCGCCGCCTGCAAGGCGGGCAACGCCGCCACCCATCCCGGCGACGCCGCGGTGGCCGTGCGGGACAAGGCCTGGGACTCGACCTTCGGCAAGGTGGTCGACTCGCTCATGAGCGGCCTCGGCCAGGCGCTGATCCTCGGGCTCACCTTCTGGATGAAGGTGCCCAACGAACGAATAAGCGACGCGGGCAACCTGTTCCGCAAGATCAACGACTATACGTACCAGGCCCAGATACTCCTGTTGATCATCTCGGTGATCCTCACCGGTGGCAGACTCGCGGAGGCCAGACGCGGCGCCGCCCTCAGCGAGGCGGCGGAATCGTTCCGGATGTTCGCCCGGGTGGTGTTCAGTTCCTGGATGCTGGGCGCGGTGATCGTGGCCGGCACGCAGGCCTCGGATCGCTTCTCCTCGTGGGTGATCCAGGACGCCACCAACGGCAATGCCAAGGACATCGCCGAGCTGATGGTGAAAACGTCCAAGCTGCAGGCATTCTCGCCGGGCCTGGTGCTGATCATCGCGATCGTCGGACTACTCGGCGCGCTGGCGCAGATCGTCCTGGCGATCGTCCGGCAGGGGATGCTGGTGGTCGCCGCGGGCGTGCTGCCGCTGGTGGCGGCCGCGGGTGGTACCAGTACCGGTAGATCGGCGTATCCCAAACTGCTCGGCTGGATCATCGCCTTCATGCTGTGGAAACCGGTGGCGGCGATCGTGTACATGATCGCCTTCGTGACCGCCGGCTACACCGACCAGAGCAATCCGACCGCGGGCCTCCCGGACGCCGATCAGGCGCAGCGGATGCTGGTGGCGCTCGTCCTGCTGGGCACCGTGGCCTTCGTGCTGCCGGCGCTGATGCGCCTGGTGACCCCGGCGGTGGCGATCGTCGGCAGCGGTGGCTCCGGCCTGAACGCGACCGGCGGCCTGCTGCTGGGTGCGGCGGCGCTGGGTGCGGTGGGCACCAAGGCTGTCGGTGTGCGCGCCGCGGCCGCGGTCGGCCAGCCGGGTTACGTCGGTGGCCGCGGCGGCGGCCCGCGACCGCCGGGTGGTGCCGGGGGCACGCGCGGCGGCGGCGGTCCCGGACCGGGCGTCCCGCCGCGGGGTCCCGCGGGCGGCGGCGCGGGCGCGGCGGCGACCGCGCGTCCTGCCGGAGCGGGCGCGACCAGCGCAGTAGCATCCGGCGCATCCCGGGCGATGACCCGGATCACCAGTACCGCCCGTGCCGCCGGCGCCGGCATGCACCGGGCCGACTCCGCGGCGGGCGACGTCGCGGGCGACCGCTGGGCCAACCGCGCACCCGACCTCGGTAGGAGCACCATTCCGCGATGACGATGACGAGCGACGGGTACGAGCACCGCTCGTACGGTTTGTGGCAGAAGCCCCGCAGCGCAGGCCTTTTCGGCCTGCGGTGGGGGGAGACCGTCCTCGGCTTCGTCGTGGTGATCTCGGCCCTGCTGACCGCACTGGTGGCCGGTCCCAAGCCCGCGTTCTTCGTCGCGGGAATCGGTGCGGTCGTGATGGTTCCACTGGTGTGGCGGACCGGGGGCCGCTCCGGCTACGAGACGGGATTGATGATGTTCCATTGGTTGCGGGGACGCAGCAACGGCGAGCACGTCTATCGGGGCGGCCGGTTCTCGCGGATCCCCGGCGGCGTGGCCCGGCTGCCCGGGTTGATGGCGCCGTCGAAGCTCTACGAGGGTATCGACGCGGGCGGCTACAGCTTCGGGATGATCCACCTGCCCCAGTTCGCCCAGTACACCGTGGTGTTGCGGGCCTGGCCGCAGGGGCACGAGGCGGTGGACCAGCCGGTCATCGACCGGTGGGTGTCCGCCTGGGGCACCTTCCTGGCCTCGCTGGGGCAGACCTCCGACATCATCGCGGTGGTGCCGGTGATCGACACCGTGCCGGAGACCGGCAACCGGTTGCTCACCGAGGTCTCGACGATCACCCATCCGGACGCGCCCGCGCTGGCCCAGCAGATCATGTACGAGCTGGCGACCGAATTGCCGCAGGAGCGTGTGCAATTGCTGCCGCGGGTGGCGATCACGTTCAAGGCGACCACGGCCGAGCGCCGCAAGAATCCGGCCGAGGAGGCCGTCGAGATCGGCCGCCGGCTGCCCGGTATCTGCGCGGCACTGGCGGAGGCGGGCGTCCGCTCGCAGCCGATGTCGGCGGACGAGGTGATCGCCTTCATCCGCCGCAGTTACGATCCTGCGGCACAAGCGGATCTGGAGGTCGCCGTCGGTGAGCCCGGCGGCCACGGCCTCGACTGGGCGGACGCCGGGCCGATCTCGCACGAGGAGCGCTGGGACCACTTCCTGCACGACGGTGGCCGCTCGGTGACCTGGGAGATGGACATGGCGCCGGAGGGCGCGGTGGACGAGCGGGTGCTGCAGCGGCTGCTGGCCCCCAATCCCGAGGTGCCGCGCAAGCGGATCGCCATCGTGTACCGGCCGCACTCGGCCGCCGACGCCGCCGAGATCGTCGACGACGACTACAAGAACGCGCTGGTGGCCCAGCAGAGCGAACGCGGTGTGGTCTCCGCCGCGGCCACGCTGCGCGTCGGCGCCACCCAGCAGGCCCGCGAGGAGCAGGCCCGCGGGCACGGCGTGACCCGGTTCGGCGTGCTGGTGACCATCACCGAACCCCTGCGCGGCGATCTGCCGCGCGTCGAGGCGATCACGCGCGACCTGTCGACCCAGGCGCGCTTGAGGATCCGGCGTTGCTACCGCTACCAGGCAGCCGCGTTCGCGGCATCGCTCGGGTGCGGGGTGATCCTGCCGGAACACGCGACAATTCCCAAGGCTCTGGCGGGGTGATCGATCATGGCGAGTGAGTTCGGCGAGCCGCCGGTCCGGTATCGCGGTGAACCCCCGCGCTACGGCGACCGGGTCGTGGATCCGGAGAATCCGTTGCCGCCGCGGCGTACACCGCCGCGCGACGGCGAAAAGGGCTGGGCCATCGAGTCGTACACGCCCGGTGAACCACGCGCCGGACAACCCGCCGACTGGGACGACGCCCCGGTCCGCCCGGCCCGGCGCGGCGAGGTCCGGGCACCGTCCGGCGTCGCAGTCGAAACCCCCGCTCCCACAGCGGAATTCGTCGACGGCACCGAACCTGCCCCCACCGGGGAGCAGGCGCGCCGTCGGCCGGTGGATCCCGGGATACCGGCCGAGGCCCCGCAGCGGTCCCGCCGCCACGCCGACACCGGCGCGACACCCGCCGAAGCGTCGCAGCATCACGATGCGACCGGCAATACCGAAGTCCCAGCAGGGAATTCGCGCCGCCCGCACCCCGAGGACGGTCCGGCCGAGAGCCCGCACCGGCCCGTCGGGAACGCGGACGGCTCGGCTGGAACCTCGCAGCGTCCACACGAGGGTGCGGCCGGAAGTCCGCGGCGCCCACAGGGGAACGCGGACAGTCCCGTGGGGAACTCGACGCGCTCGCACCAGCCCGGCGAGAGCGTGGCGGGAACGGCCGGGAGTTCGCAGCGTTCACGCCACGCAGTCGGCAACTCGGCGTCCCCGTCCGAGGGATTGCAGCGTTCACAACATCCTGCCGGGGGCGTGGAGGGTCGGTCCGGAGGATCGCAGCGCTCACCTCATCCTGACGAGAATGGGGAAGGCGCAGCGGGGAGTTCGCCGCGCTCGCACCACCCTGACGGGAATGGGGAAGGCGCGGCCGGGGGTTCGCCGCGCTCACACCACCCTGTGGGGAATGCGGAGACCCCGCCCGGAACCTCGCAGCGCCCTCGCCGTGCCTCCGACACCGGGGAGACCAGGGCCGTGACCCGCCGGTCCGCAGCGGATTCCGAGGCCGCCGACCGCAGGCTGCCCGCGCGTCGCGACGACGTCGAGCGCTCGGTGTCCGCGGCGAATTCCGGAGGGCCCGATGGCGTACGGAACGCGCAGCGCCGCAAGGGAATCGACGATTCGCACGATCACCGTCCGGCCCGCCGCCCGGGTTCCGGCGAGGGCGCGCGCCGCACGGGTGGTGAGCCGCGGCGCACCACCGGCCGCGGCGAGGCGGGTGCGGAGGGCCGGGACACCGGCAATCGCAGCCTGCCGCCGTCCGGCCGCGTCGGCGGTCCGCGCGCGGAGCGCAAACCCTACGGTCAGCTCGAGCCCGGCCGGAAAACGCAGGGCCGCATCGGACTTCCCGACTCCGGCCGATCGGGCCGCGGCGGCCGGGACGCCGCTGCCCCGCCGCCGGGCGACCGCCCGGTCAAGCGCAAGCCCGCCAAGCCGAAGAAGAAGCAGGGGCCGCCCCTGCTCGACGATATCGCCCGTGCTCAGCTGGAGGCCGTGGCCCGTGAGCGCAGCGGCCTGCGGGCGGGCTGGGCGGCGTTCCGGCTCCGCACCGACGACCTGCGCCGGGTCAACGCGCTCGCCCGCACCGAATCCATCGTCGAGGACGAATTCGACCGGGAGACACTGCAACTCACCGATCGCGGCTATATCGGCGAGGGCGGCGGCCGGATGAACGTGGTCGGCCGCCCGGTCGAGTACCGTGCCACCACCGCGCAGGTCGCGGGCCTGTGGCCGTGGTCGGTCGGCGCCGGCGCGCCGCTGATCGGCACCCCGCTCGGCTCGCATCTGCACACCGGCGCACCGGTCTGCTTCGACCCGATGAACTGGTTCATGCGCGGCAGCTTCATCACCGCGCCGAGCCTGTTCGTGCTGGGGCTCAACGGTTTCGGCAAGTCGTCATTGGTCCGGCGGATCGTGCTCGGCGGTGTCGCGCAGGGCATCACGCCGCTGATCCTCGCCGACGTCAAACCCGACTACCGGCGCCTGGTGGAGGTGGTCGGCGGCCAGGTCATCGACCTCGGATACGGGCACGGTCAGGTCAACCCGCTGGCCGCGGGCGTGCTCGGTTCCATCGTGCCGATGCTGGACGACCTCCCGGCGTTGCAGGTGCAGGTGATCCAGGAACTGCGCGCCCGTCAGGTCACGCTGATCGCGGGCCTGGTGGAGCTGGTGCGTGGCGCGCGCGTCGCGGACTTCGAGGAGACGCTGATCTCCACCGCGTTGCGCATCCTGTACCGCGAGGGCAGCGGCTTCACCCCGGACCGGCCGCCGATCATGGAACACCTGCTCGAGGTGATCATCGACGGCGGCGACGAGCTCATGCTCGACGCCGGCGCGGACAATCCGGACGAGTACCAGGAGGCGATCAAGAACCTCCGGCGGTCGCTGCGCGCGCTCACCCAGGGCCCGTTCGGCGCGGTGTTCAACGGGCAGACCACGACGCCGATCGATACGTCGGCGGTCGCGGTGTGCATCGACGTCTCGCACATCCCCAACGGCGACAAGAAACTCAAGGCCGCCGTGATGCTGGCCTGCTGGGCCGACGGTTTCGCCTCGGTGGAGGCCGCGCACGTGCTCGCCGACGCCGAGATGGGCCCGCAGCGCTACTTCCAGGTCGTGATGGACGAGCTGTGGCAGGTGCTGGGCCTGGGTGACTTCATGGTCGACCGCGTCGACGAGCTGACCCGTCTGCAGCGGTCCATCGCCACCTCGTTGATCATGATCAGCCACACCATCAAGGATCTGCAGTCGCTCGGTTCGGAGGCCGCGATCGCGAAGGCGCTCGGCTTCCTGGAACGCGCGCGCGCCAAGATCTTCGGCGCGCTGCCGCCCGAGGAGATCAAGCGCCTCGATTCGACGGTGCCCTTCACCTCCGCGGAGGAGGAGATGGTCACCGGATGGTCTGCGCCGCAGGCGTTGACGGGCGAGGCGCTCAAGCCGGGCCAGATCCGGCCGCCGGCCCCCGGCACCGGCAAATTCCTGCTGAAGGTCGGCGAGGATCGGCGGCCGGGCATCCCGTTCCACATGAACTTCACCCCGTCCGAGCAGGAAAGCGGGATTCACGAGACCAATCAGCGGTTCAGTGAGTTCGGCGGAACCGCCGAGGGCGCAATGGATTACGAGATGGACGAGGAGGCGCCCACCGGCGGGGACGACGGCACGGCCGGTCCGGGCGGAGACGAGGGGAACGTCGCATGATGCCGCACAGATCGTATCGAAGAGTTTCGCCGCGGGTCCGGGAGGCGGCGGTGGAACAGGTGCTCGCGCTGACCGGCACGCTGCGCAGCGAGTCCGAGGCGTGCCGGGTGGTGGCCGAACAGATCGGCGTGCACACCAACTCGGTACGCAACTGGGTCCGCGCCGCGGAGGAGGCGGGCCTGGACCGCATGGACGCCGCGGCGTTACGCCGGAAGGTGGCGCTGTTACAGCAGCAGCTGGCGGCCGCCGCCGAGATGAACCGCACCCTCGTCGAATCCCTGAACGAAGCCGAACACCAGACATGACCCGTGCCACCCGCACCGCGGCCGATCCGGTCGCCCCTCGCGCGGTGCTCCGCCGCGCCGACCCGCCGGGGGTGCGGTGAACGCGAAAACGCTGCTGTGGGTGGGCATCGGGACCGTGATCGCGATGATCGTCCTGGTCGTGGTGATCGTGCTGCCCGCGGTCGAGGACCAGTGCGCCGATCAGCCGACGGTCACCCCCACCACCGTGCAGCCCTCGGACGGCGCCCCGTCGTCCGTGCGTGCCGAGGGTTCGGCGACCGCCACCGCCCCGAGCACCCCGACGCCCGCCCCCGGTGCGGCGAATGTGCCTGCGGCGGCATCGAATTCGGCGATCACCCGGACCGCGTCGCTCGCCTCGGGGCTGGGCCCGATCCGGCGCAGCTGGCCGTTGCCGCAGGGTTCGTTCTTCATCTCCGATCCGTTCGGCGCGCGCAACGGCACCCATCTCGGGGTCGACCTGGCCGCGCCCGACGGCACCGCGATCTATTCGGTGGCCGACGGCACCGTGGTGGCCGCGGGACCGGCGACCGGATTCGGCAACTGGATCGTGATCGACTCGGTGGACGTCAACGGCCGGCCGTTCTCCGCGGTGTACGGGCACGAGTGGGACAGCGGGATCCGGGTGCGCACCGGACAGCAGGTGCACGCCGGCGATCAGATCGGCGCGGTTGGTTCGGCGGGTGAATCCACCGGCGCCCATTTGCATTTCGAGATCGTGCCGGGCGGGCGGTTCGCCGGCGGTCACCAGATCGATCCGCTGCCGTGGCTGGACGGGGCACCCACCCCGGAATCCGCCGGCGCCTGGCCGTTCTCGGCGAATCCGTTGTGCGCCCGGGGTTTCGGCACCGCCGGCGGCGCACTGGCCGCGGGCAAGGTGCCCGCCGAACTGGAGCTGTGGTACCGGCGCGCGGGCTCGCTGTGTCCCGAGATCACCCCCTCGATCCTGGCCGCGCAGGGCCGGCAGGAGTCCGGTTTCCGGCGCGGGCTGACCTCACCGGCCGGCGCGCAGGGCCTGGCCCAATTCCTGCCCGGCACCGCGGCGTCCATCGATCCGGACGACGGCAAACCGTATCTGCTCGACGTGGAGGGCAACGGCAATCCGAGCCTCTGGGACGACGGCGACGCGATCATCGCGCAGGGCCGGTACATGTGCTCGCTGGCGCATCGCATCGAGCACTGGATCGGTGAGGGCAAGGTGCACGGCGATGTCGTGCCGCTGGCCCTGGCGGCCTACAACGCCGGCGAGGGCGCGGTGCTGGCCTCCGGCGGTATGCCGAACCAGGTGCCCGCGCACTTGTCCGAAACCCAGCCGTACGTGGCGAACATCCTCGCGATGGAACCGCAGTACCGGGCGCCGGGGTCGACCGGCCGGTTCCAGCCCGACGGCCGGGCCGGTGGCCAGGAGATCCTGGCCGCCGCGCAACAGTTCCTGGGCACGCCGTACGTATGGGGCGGAGGCGGTCCGGAGGGTCCGACCGGTGGCGGGCTGGACGGGCCCGGCCTCACCTCGGCCGCGGTCTTCGCCGCCTCGGCCGGCACGGTGACCCTGCCGCGCACCGCCGAACAGCAGTGGGAGGCAGGCGGAGAGGTGCCGATGAGCCGCGCGCAGCCGGGCGATCTGGTGTTCTCCCGGTTCGGGGTGCGCGGCCCGTCGGAGGTCGGCGTATATGTCGGTGAGGGCATGATGATCCGGTCCGCGGACCCCTCCGGTGTGAGCGAGGTTCCGGTGCCCGGCGACGCGCGATTGCGGAGGGTGCTGTGAGGTGTCGGTCCGGCCGGATAGCCTGGAAGGTGACGGCACGACGCGCGATCCTGGGGGTGATGCTGATGGGGAGCGTCACGACGCTGGCCGGTGCCTGCGGCAGCTCCGATAGCGGATCGCCGGCCGAGTCGCCCACCTCCACCACCCGTCAGCTGGCGGCCGTGCCCGCACCGGATCCGAGCACGCCGGACGGGGTCGCGGTGGCGGCGTTGCAACAGGTCTACACCTGGGTACCGGCCACGGAGGCCCCGGGCGCGTCACTGGCCCGGGCCCGGAAGTGGCTGGGGCCGAGCCTGATCCGTACCCTGGACACCCCGCCGAGCGGGGTCGAGACGCCGAAACCGTCGCTGCAATGGGCGGATTGGGGTCGGGCGGGTGCGCACGTCGAGGCCTTCACCTTCGCGTCCGGGGAGAAGGCGCCGGTGAGCGATCCGGACCACGAGCAGTACAAGATCGGAATCGAGCAGACCGTCGTCTATCCCGACGGGCGGCGGGAATCGCTGCCACCGTCGACGGTCATCGCCACCGTCGTCCGCACGCCGGACGGCTGGCGGCTCGACGGATTCCGCTGAGCGGCAAGAGAACACAGTTCGAACCACCACAGGAGGTTCCAGATGGCGAAAAAGCTGCAGGACCCGGCCGTCCCGGGCCCCGATCACCAGCTCATCTTGGTGTACATCGGTTTCGCCACGTTCGGCACGCTGTGGGTGGCACTACAACTCGGTAATGCCCTGTCGGTGACCAAGCAGAACATCCCCGTCAATCCGATCGCCATCGTGATCCAGTTGGTCAAGGGGCAGATACATTGGCCGCTGGTGTCCACCGCGATCGTGCTGCTGGTCATCGCGGCCTATGTGGCCTACCGGGTCTGGCGCAAGGAGAAGAAGAAGCGCGCCGGCCGGGGCAAGCTCCCGGTCGACGACAAGGCCCAGCACATGGGCAGCGGCGGCGCGATCGCGGCGCTCACGGCAGCGGGTGCGCGGGAGAAGGCCACCCAACTGGGCCAGACCCTCGGTGAGGACGATGAGCCGGGTATTCCGATCGGCATCTCGGTGGCCGACGGCGTCATGCTCTACGGATCCTACGAGGATCTGCACATCGATATCTGGGGTCCGCGGCAGGGCAAGTCGACCTCGCGGGTCATCCCGGCGATCCTCTCCGCGATCGGCCCGGTGATCGTCACCTCGAACAAGCGCGACGTGGTGGACGCGACCCGGGATGTGCGGGAGGCCAAGGGATCTCCGGTGTTCGTCTTCGACCCGACCGGTGTCGCGGGCGAGGAGCCGCGCTGGTACTGGGATCCGTTGTCCTGGGTCGACCCGCGGCACGAGGGCGCGGAGATGCGCGCGGCCCGGCTGGCGGGCCACTTCGCCGACGCCGACAGCGGTTCCGACGCGGGTGACTCCTTCTTCGATCCCGAGGCCGAGGATCTGCTGGCCGGTCTGTTCCTGGCGGCGGCCGTCTACGGCAAGCCGATCACCCAGGTGTGGGAGTGGGTCACCAATCCGCTCGACCCGGAGCCGGTCGAGGTGCTGCGTGCGGCGGGCGACCATTTCCACCTGAGCGCCTCCGGCCTGTCCGCGCAGTACAACGTCGACCCCCGTACGCGCAGTGGCATTTTCGGCACCGCCAAGAAGATGGTGCGCTGCCTGAAGCTGTCCAATGTGCACAGCTGGCTGCAGCCGGGCAGCACCCCACTGCACGACGGCGGCACGGTCACCCGGGTTCCGTTGGACGAGTTGAACTTCATCGAGGACAACGGCACGCTCTACAGCCTGTCGCTGGAGGGCCGTGGTTCGGCCGGCCCGCTGGTCAGCGCGCTGACCGAGGCCATCATCGATGTGGCGATGCGCCGGGCCTCGCGGTCCTACGGCGGCCGGCTGCCGGTCCCGCTGCTGGCCGTGCTGGACGAGGCCGCCAACGTGGTGCGCTGGAAGGATCTGCCGAAACAGTACAGCCACTTCGGTTCTCGCGGCATCGTCGTGATGACGGTGCTCCAGTCCTGGGCGCAGGGCGTGCGCTGCTGGGGCGCCGCGGGGATGGAGGCGCTGTGGTCGGCGGCCAATATCAAGGTCATCGGCAGTGGTATCGACGACACCGACTTCCTCACCGAGCGGTCCGAGGCGATCGGCGACTACGAGGTCATCTCGCAGTCCATGTCGGAATCCAAGGGCGGCAAGAGTTATTCGCGGTCGCTGAGCTCCTCGCGCACCTTCAACGTGAACGCGCTGGTCACGCTGCCGCGCGGCCGGGTCATCGTGTTCACTTCCGGCGCGCCCGCGACGCTGGTACGGACCGTGCCGTGGTGGGAGGGGGAGTACGCTGACGCCGTACGCCGCTCGATCGAACATCACAACCCGGCCCGGCCGCACCGGACGGATATGAACGATCTGATCGCCCAGCGTGAATTGATCACGGCGAATACGCCGGAGGAGCCCGCCGCTCCGGCCGAGCCCTATTATGGTCAGCCCCAGCAGCACGGACAGCCCGAGGAGGTCCGGCCCCTGTGACCGAGCCGGAGCAGTTCCCCACGTATTACCCCCATGTCGCCGCCTTCGTCGAGGGCTATCTGGTCCAGATCTATCAGCGCCAGGTGACCGATACGACCGACGCCGTGTGGTGCCCCGAGTGGTGGAAACACACCGAGGCGGTCATCCGGATGGAGGCATTGTGGCGGGCATGGGAACACTTCCGCCGCAATCCGCGTACGGGCCTGAGCATCTGGTTCCTGGACCACGCCGATCGGCACATGACCAAGTTGTTCGATCCGAACGGTCCCTTCAAGTACTGCGGTGTGCGCAAGGGGCATCAGGAGCTGTTGTCACCGCTGATCCTGACGCAGCCGCCGAAGGGGATGTTCCACGACATCGAGGGCACCGGCACGGCGTACAAGTCCGTGGTCGAATTCGTCGAGAACTATCTCAGCCTGCTGTACCAGCGGCAGGTCAGCGATACCACCGACAGTGTGTGGTGCCCGTCGTGGTGGGAGCACACCGAGGCGGTCGCGCGGCTGGACGCCACCTGGCGGGCCTGGGAGCGCTATCGGCAGGTGCCGGAAACCGGTCTGAGCGAATGGTTCAACGAGCATTCCGATCCGCACATGGCCGTCCTGCTCGATCCGCGCGGGCCGTTCCGGTATTGCAGTGTGCGACAAGGACACAAGTCGCTACTCGGCCCATTGCCGACCAAGATCGCAGCGCCGGAGATGTTCGCGGATCTGGACGATCGGGAGCGATACGTGATCGATCGGGATGTCCCGCAGCCGCAGGCCGGCTCGGACTGAGCGGCTGACGGCGCACCGGCGCCGGGTGGGTTTCCGCAGCGGAACCCACCCCGGGACACCGACTTTCAGCGACTGCGCTCGAGCCCGCGCTGGCGGGCCAGTTCCTGTTCGCGCAGCCGCTTGGCCAACCGCTCGTTGTCGTCGGGAACCGAGCGGACGGCCTCGGAGGCGGGCTGTGCCTGGCCGACCTCCATGAGCATCCGGATCGCCCGGAGTTCCGGTGCGACACCGATCTTGGTGAGGTGGGCGGCCAATGCCGTGCGGCGCTCGGGGGAGTCGTACCGGACGGTCGGCGTGGCGGCCGCAGCGGCCTGGGCCTCGCTGCGGGCCGTGCTGGCCTCGGAGGAGAACCGGTCCCGCTCCAGCGAGATGCCACCGCGTTCCAGCGGGGGGCGGTCCAGCATCCGAGTGAGTTCGACGTTGCGCGGATCCTTGGCCTTGGACTCGCGCGCCTCGCGCAGGGCGAGTTCCTTGGCGTCCTTGATGCGCTGTTCGGTGACCTTGACGCGGGCTTCGGCTTCCTTCTGACCGCGTTCGCGGGTACGCAGCGCGACCAAGGTCGCAAGCTGCAACATTTGCTTCATCAACGCCGCGGTTTCGCGGCCGATGTCGTCGAGTTCCTCGGCCATTGCCTGCTCCCCGATGTTGCAGTGAACACTATGGATGATGTGGTGCGCACGTTCGCCACGTCACGTTGTACTCCGTTATACGAGGTTACAGCGGGACCGGAGGCAATCCTTACTCGAACTGTGCAACGAATACATATAACTCACATTTCCGGCACCCCGGTCCTGACGCCGGATCTTCTCCGGCAACAGGATGCCGCAACCGTAGGTCCTGTGCCAGCATCATCGGGCATGTCGGGCGAAACCCGTCGGGAAGCCGCGACCGGCCCGGTGCTGGGCACCGGGCCGGTCGCGTGAAAGATGTTCCGGGTCAGCCGATTCGGGCCGAATTGAAGGTGACCGGCAGATTCGGTTTGCCGCCGCCGGCGCTGTTCGCGAGCGACTCGTCGTCGCCGCCCGCGGCGATCTTGTCGAGGGTGGCCAGGCCGGCCTGGTCGACGGTGCCGAAAATCGTGTACTGCGGCGGGAGTTGGGAATCGCCGTACATCAGGAAGAACTGACTGCCGTTGGTGTCGGGACCCGCGTTGGCCATCGCGACCACGCCGCGCTGATAGCCGACCGGTTGCTTCAGCGCCGGATCACCTTGTGCGAACTGGTCGGTCGGGTACTCGTTGGCGAACTGGTATCCGGGACCGCCCTTTCCGGTGCCCGACGGATCGCCGCACTGCAACATCTTCAGGCCCTGCGTGCTCAGCCGGTGACAGGGGGCGCCGTTGTAGAAGCCCTGCTGCACCAGGCTCTCGAAGCTGTTCGCCGTGCACGGCGAGGCAGCGGCGTTCAGGGTGATGCCGATCGGGCCCTGGGTGGTGTCGATGTTCACCTTCGGCGAGTCCTGGGTGGACACCTGGGTCTTCTCCGGCTTGGTGGCCGGTTTCGCCGCGGGGTCGCCGTCGGTATAGGTGCAGGAGACCGTTGCGGCCTTCGCCTTGGGCGCCGGCGGCGGCGCGATCTGCGGCGTGCTGGACAGCGAGGCGTCCGGGGCGGCGGTGGTCTTGTCACCGTCGCCCTTGGTCAGAAAGTAGATCCCGACGCCCGCCGCGATGACGACGACGACGCCGACCAATGATCCGGCGATGGTGAGCTGCTTGCGCTTGCGGGCCCGCTCCGCCTGCCGCTCCAATCGCCGTTCCAGCTTCCGTTTCGCGGCCGCCCGTCGTTGCTCGTTGCTCGGCACTACCAGATCCCTTCCTGTGTCGTGGCGCCGCCCCCGTCGTGACACCACCTGCGGCATCGCGGTCGCGAGCTCCGGCGTAAGAGTCTGCCATCACTTCCTGAGGAGAGCCCGAGACGGCGCGCTCGGAACCGGTTGGACTTGGCACGTCCCGGTAGGGGAGACTGGACGATCGTGACCAAGACCAGCAGTTTCGCCGCTCCGAAGGGTGTCCCGGACTACCTGCCGCCCGCCTCCGCCGAATTCGTCGCCGTGCGCGACGGGCTGGTGCAGGCCGCGCGACTGGCCGGATACGGGCATGTGGAGCTGCCGATCTTCGAGGACACGGCGCTGTTCGCTCGTGGTGTCGGCGAGTCGACCGATGTGGTCAGCAAGGAGATGTACACCTTCGCCGACCGCGGTGAACGCAGCGTCACATTGCGGCCGGAGGGTACGGCCGGCGTCATGCGCGCGGTCATCGAGCACGGTCTCGACCGCGGCCAGCTGCCGGTGAAACTCTGCTACGCGGGCCCGTTCTTCCGCTACGAGCGGCCACAGGCCGGCCGGTACCGGCAGTTGCAGCAGGTGGGCGTGGAGGCCATCGGGGTCGACGATCCGGCGCTCGACGCCGAGGTCATCGCCGTGGCCGATGCCGGCTTCCGCTCGCTGGGCCTGGACGGGTTCCGGCTGGAGGTCACCTCGCTCGGCGACGACACCTGCCGGCCGCAGTATCGGGAACTGTTGCAGGAGTTCCTGTTCCGGCTGCCGCTGGACGAGGAGACCCGCCGTCGTGCCGAGATCAACCCGCTGCGGGTGCTCGACGACAAGCGTCCCGAGGTCAAGGAGATGACCGCGGCCGCGCCGCTGATGATCGACCACCTGTCCGAGTCGGCGAAGACGCACTTCGAGCAGGTCCTCGGATACCTGGACGTACTCGGCGTGCCGTACGTGGTCAACTCGCGGATGGTCCGCGGCCTGGACTACTACACCAAGACCACGTTCGAATTCGTGCACGACGGCCTCGGCGCGCAGTCCGGGATCGGCGGCGGCGGCCGCTACGACGGGCTGATGGCCGAGCTGGGCGGGCAGCCGCTGTCCGGGATCGGCTTCGGTCTCGGCGTCGACCGCACGATCCTGGCCCTGGCCGCGGAGGGTAAGACCGCCGCCGGTCCGGCCCGGGTCGACGTGTTCGGCGTCCCGCTCGGCGAGGCCGCGAAACAGCGCCTGGTGGTGCTGGCCGCGCAGTTGCGCGCGGCGGGGGTCCGCGTCGACCTCGCCTACGGTGGCCGCGGTGTGAAGGGCGCGATGAAGGCCGCCGACCGCTCGGGTGCCGCCTACGCGCTGGTCCTCGGCGACCGCGACCTCACCGAGGGTGAGATCGGCCTGAAGGATCTGGCCAGCGGCGAGCAGCGGCAGATCCGGATCGACGAGGCCGTCGCCACGGTCGCGGCCGCGCTGACGGCGGATCGGTAGTACGGTCACTGGGCCACCAACTGTCGTGTCGCACTGCGCAATTCGGGCGCGGCACGGCAGTTGCCCGGCTGTCGACCCGGAACGGACGAGTGGGACGCGTGACCGACGAACCGAAACCCGAACCGCCGCAACCGATCGGCCTGGATCTCATCGCCCCCGAGATGTACACGCCGATGCTGCGGCGGTTGGCGCTGGCCGCGATCGGGATCGGCATCGGGATGGCGCTGTTGCTGGCGCTGGCGGTGCCGTGGCTGTACGCGGTCGCCGCGGGCCTGGTCCTCGGTGCGCCCACCGCGCTCTACGCGCTGGCGGTGCAGCGGCGGCGAATCTGGCTGGCGGGCACCGTGATCCGGGCCCGCAGGATATTCGGGACCCGGCGGCTGGACGTGGCCGAGGCCACCGGGGTGGAGATCCTGGTCTTCCCGGGCCGGTTGTCGCGGATCGTGTTGCGGGTCACCGCGGGTGGGGCGCGGCAGGTGGTGCCGCTGGCGATGTACACCGATGCGGGCAGCGGCCGCGAACTGCACATCCTGGGCCTGCGGAAGCTGGCGGACGCGCTGGCGGCCAGTCCGCTGGCCGCGGCGCTCGCGGTATCGGGCATGCTGGTCGGTCAGTTGCGCGCCGAGGCTCGTGACGCGGTGCTCGAGGAACGTCCGCTGTTCCGCGCGGTGCAGTCGGTGCGGGCCCGCGACAGTGTGCAGCCGGTGGTGCTCAGCGATCGCGACATCGCCGCGCTGGGGTGATCCGCGGCGGTCCGGATAACACTTCGGTAACGCGAAATACGGTACGGGTCAACAGTTTTCGCCACTTTTCGCCCGATTTGCCGCATTGTCGCGCGGTGTGGGTGTCGTCTTCCTCACTGGCCGGCGTCCCCGGCGGTGAACAGGATTAGGGTGAGGTCGACAGGCCATCGGGACGAGCCCGAGCCGCCGCGCCGACACGCGGGCCGGCCGGTGCGAGCCCGCAATGTACTCGGATCGCTAGGAGTTTTCGTGAGTGTTGTCGCCCGGACTCCCGTCACCGTCACCGTGACCGGTGGTGCCGGCCAGATCGCCTACGGGCTGCTCTTCCGCATCGCCGCGGGAGATATGTTCGGACCCGACACGCCGGTGCGATTGCGGCTATTGGAGATCCCGGCCGCGGTCGGGGCGCTGGCGGGCGTGGCGATGGAGCTGGAGGACTGCGCCTTCGGGCTGCTGGAGTCCGTCGACATCAGCGACGATCCGTGGGACGGCTTCTCCGGGGCGAACGTCGCGGTGCTGGTGGGCGCTCGCCCGCGCACCGCGCGGATGGAGCGCGGCGACCTGCTGGCGGCCAACGGGCCGATCTTCACCGACCAGGGCGCCGCCATCAGCGCCAGTGCGGCCGACGATGTGCGGGTGCTGGTCGTCGGCAATCCGGCGAACACCAACGCCTACATCGCGATGAGCAACGCCCCGGATGTACCGGCGGATCGCTTCACCGCGCTGACCCGCCTCGACCACAACCGCGCCATCGCGCAGCTGGCCCGCCGTACCGGCGCCGCGGCCGCGGATATCGCGCGAATGACGGTGTGGGGCAACCACTCCGCCACCCAGTACCCCGACCTCGGACATGCCACGGTCGCGGGCCGGCCGGCCCCCGAGGCGGTCGGCGATCCGGGTTGGGTGCGCGACGAGTTCATTCCCACGGTCCAGCGGCGCGGTACCGCGATCATCGAGGCGCGCGGCGCGTCGTCGGCGGCGAGCGCCGCGGCGGCCGCGATCGACCACATCCGCGACTGGACCCTGGGCACGGCCCCCGGCGACTGGGTGTCGATGGCGGTGCCGTCGGATGGCTCCTACGGTGTCCCGGAGGGCCTGATCAGCTCGTTCCCGGTCACCTGCGCGGCAGGGGAGTACACGATCGTGCCGGGCCTCGAGATCGACGAGTTCTCCCGCGCCCGCATCGACGCCAGCGTCGCGGAGCTGGAATCCGAGCGCGAGGCCGTCATCGGCCTGGGCTTCGCCAAACGCGCCTGAGCGCGGCGCCGCCGCCCGGCCTCGCCACCTGCGAGCCGGGCCGGCGGCGGGCCGTCAGCACTTCGCGATGACGGAATTGCCGTAACGCTCGAGGTGCGCGATCTTCTTGGCCAGCGGCTCGGTGTCCTCGCCGGCGACGTACGGGTAGCGGAAACCGACGATCACATCGGTGACCCCCTTGTCCTCCAGCCGCTTGATGCCGTCGGGGGTGTAGCCGTCCAGCGAGGCGACGTGGATCTCGAACGGGATGTTGCTCTCCCGCTCGGGCAGCAGTTCGGTGAGCCGGGTGAGCATCCGGTCGAGGTCGGCGGGATCACCACCGGCGTGCATCCAGCCGTCGCCGAGCCGGGCCGCGCGGCGCAGCGCCGCCTCGCTGTGCCCGCCGATCAGGATCGGCACCGGCTGGGTGGGCGCCGGGGTGATCTTGATCTTCGGGAAGTCGTAGAACTCGCCGTGGTACTCGAAATACTCACCGCTGCACAACCCGCGCACGACCTCGATGCACTCGTCCATGCGCTTGCCGCGCTTGGCGAACGGCACCCCCATGATCTCGAAGTCCTCCGGCCACGGACTGATCCCCACCCCGAGCCCGAACCGGTTGCCGCTCAGATACGCCAGCGACGCGGTCTGCTTCGCCACCAGCACCGGCGGCCGGATCGGCAACTTGATCACGAACGGCGTGAACCGCAGCCGGGTCGTGGCGGCGGCCAGCGCCGCGGACAGCACGAACGCCTCGATGAACGGCTTCCCGTCGAGGAACTCCCGGGACCCGTCCGGCGTGTACGGATACGTGGAATCCGACTCGGCCGGGTAGGCGATGCTGTCGGCGATCGACATGCTGTGGAACCCGGCCGCCTCGGCGGCCTGAGCCAGCGGAATGTAGTGCGCGGGATCAGTCATCGCCTCCGCGTAGGTGAAGCGCATCGGTGCAGTCCTCTCGAATTCGCAAAAAACTAGAACAGATTCTAGTTCTCACCGCGATGCTAGCGGCCACCCCACCACCCCGGCACCATTTCCCCCGACCGGAACCGCGGATGCGCCACCATCCTCCCGACCACTCACCCCCCGGATCGGCACGCGGCACGACTGGATCGTCTCCCGGTCGATACCCGGCCCTGCCATTCCCCACATCCGGCCTACTCTCGAATCCCCAACTGCCGCAAGCTGATCCGCTCGTCGCGCGGGCCGCAATCATCGAGTTCGCCGACGAGTATCCAGCTGCTGACCCCCGCTCGGGCTCGATTCCGGCGTCGGAGGCCGCGGTGGTCGGAGATTCGTCGGTCGTCCGCGACCGGGAGGCTGCCGAGCGCGCTCGGATACCTCGGAGGTCCGAATGAGGTCGTCAGTGGCCGCGTTGCGCTGAAGGCTCGTCAGTCGTCCGCGGGAGAAGCGAACTTGCTCGGATACCTCGGGCTTCGATTCCGGTGGTCGGGGCCGGCCCACGGATCGGAGGCTCGGTGGTCGTCCGAGACCCGGAAGCTGTCGGACTTGCTCGGATACCTCGGAGGTCCGAATGCGGTCGCCGGTGACCGCGTTGCGCTGAAGGCTCGTCGGTTGTGTGCGGGAGGGTAGCGAACTCGCCCGGGTACTTCGGGCTTCGTTCAACTGTCGGTGGCCTGGCTCGGTGGTGGGGCTCGTCAGCCGTCTGCACACTTACGCATGGCGGTTGAGCAACTGGGTGCCGGGCGTGGCCGATGGGATCGGGAGCGGCCGGGTCGGCGGCGGAAACCGGGAATCGGCGGTGGTCCGGTTGGCCCGTTCCGTAGGTTCGACGCGGTTCTAGAGGCGGTCGTTGTCGTATTCGTAGATGATCTCGTCCTGGTGGGTCTGGCCGATCACCTCGGGGGTGGTCTCGCCCAGGGAGCCGGTGAGGTCGCTGTTGCCGGTGGCGCTGTGGTACGGCTGGACGGTGCGGGACTTCTCGTCCTCGTTGTCGCGCTGGGCGGCTGCGCCGGGGGCGCCGAGGAAGCCGCCGCCGCCCGCGCCCTGGCCGGGTGTGCCGGGCATGCCGGGGCCGAACGGGATGCCGGGGGTGCCGGCGGGTCGCAGGCCGGGGACCGAAGCGCCGGGGCCGCCGGGGTGGGGGCCGCCGCCGACACCACCGGCATATCCGCCGCCGTAGCCGCCGGCGGATCCGAGGCCGTAGCCGTAGGAACCGGGATGGGCGCCGTTGTAGCCGCCGTAGCCCGCGGCGACGGTGGAATCGCCGGTGCCGAGGTGGGAGCCGAGCGGATCGTTGGTGAGGCCGACGGTGCGGGCGTTGTCGCCGGAGAGGATCTGCTGGGCCTCGTCCAGCATCGGCTGGCCGATGTTCTGGGCGGCGGCCTGGGCCGCGTCGTTGAGCGTGCCGGCGTCGACGCCGGTCAGTTGTTGCACCACGCCTGCCAATTGGGCTGTGTAGCCGGACAATTCGGCGCGGGTGGCGTTGACGATGGATACCGCCTGGCCGAGTGATTCGGTGGCGGTGGTGATGAGCGTGGCCTGTCCGGGCGGGGTGAAGACGACCGGCGCCAGCGCGGTGGCCTCGGCCGCGAATGCCTGTGCGATGGCGGTCAGTTGGACGTTGCCGCGCTGGATCACGCCCGCGGCCTGTTCGGTCAGCTGTGAGATGTCCAGGCCGCGCTGGCTCGTGTCCTGACCCTGCGCCTGGGCCCGTTGGCCGGCATCCTGTGCGCTGCGTGCGGCCTTGCCCTGCCACACCTGGTCGACGGTCTTGAAGGCGCCCGCGCCGACCTGCATCGCGGCCTGGATGACCTGCGAGCCCTGGCCGATGATCGATGCCGGGTTGACCGCGCCGAGTACGCCGGTACCGAAGCCGCTCAGTAGATCGAGGAACGGTTTGAGCAGGGCGTCGGCGCCGGGTACGGCGGGCAGGGCCAGACCGTGCAGCAGCGCGCCGACCGGGTCGGCCGGGAGGGCGGGTGCGACCGCGGGGGTGGTGGGTACGGCGGCCGCGGCGCCGGTGCCGGCCGCGTTGTGTGCGGCGAGCGTTGCGGTGGTGGCGGAGTGCGTCGCGTCGACCGGTTGTGCGGCGCCGAGTGCGCCGGAACCGGGATCGGCCGTCGGTGCGGCGCCGAGCGCGGCGGGTGCGGTGCCGGCCGAATATGCCGGTCCCGCAAGGACATTCGCCGAGGATGTGTCGTGGGCCGCGGCCAGCACGCCCGGCGTGTCGCCGGGGGCGGGATGGGCCGTGCCGAGCAGGGGATCGTCGAGGCCGGCGGCGTGCGTCGGCGCGGCGGCGCCGGGGAGGCCGCCGAGGCCCGCCGGATGCGCGCCGAGCGTCGCGGTGCCGTCCTCCTCGAACTCCTTGTGCGCGAGCGCGAATGCGGGCGGATCGAGAGGGGGCAGGTCGTCGGGCCATTGCGGCAGCGGCAGATCGAGCATCGGGCCGTGCAGACCGCCCGCGGTGACCAGTTCCTGCACCGGCAGCGGCTCGGCCCGGAGGCCGATCACGCCGGTGTCGTATCCGGAGTCCATGGTTCAGCCCCCGATCTGCTGTCCGAGGGCGCCGAGTGCGCCGGCGAGCGAGCCGTCCGCGTCGTCGAAGGTCGCCGCGGTACCGAATGCCGCCTTGCCGATGTGGTCGACCTTGGCGGACAGATCGTTGACATCGCTTGCGTGCAGGACCTGCGCGGCGGCGAACATCGCGAGATAGTCCGCGCCGATGAGCCCGAATACCGGAGTCATGGCGACGATGTGCTGGGTGGCGTCGTAATTCGCGGTGCCCGCGATGTCCGCGGCGACACCCTGATTGGTGGCGGCGAATTCGCGCACCGCCGTGGTCTCCACCGAGAGATCGGCCATCGGTGTGCCCCCCATCTGTGCTCGGTCCTGACATTGTCCGCCCGGCCGCCGGGATTCGCGAACGATAACCTCGAGCAAACCCGGACCGGGCCGTGGCGCTCGGGGTACTCGGGTGTGACTGGGCCTCAATATAACCGACGGGCCCGACAGGTTTCGACCCCCGAATCGCGCGCCTGAGAGCAAAATTAGAACTTGTTGCAAATTAGAACGAGTTCTATATTCTCGTGTTCATGAAGGTCGCAGTCACCGGCGCAGCCGGGTTCCTAGGCACGAACCTGCTCCACCAGTTGGTGGAGCGCGGTCACGAGGTGACCGCCATCGACCGGGTTCGGCCCACCGGCGCCGTGGATCCGAATATCGAATGGGTCTCCGGTGACGTGCTGGATCCGATCTCGATGCGCGCGGCGCTGGCGGGCGCCGAGGTGGTGTATCACCTGGTCGCCGTGATCACCCTGGCCCATCGGCACGATCTTGCCTGGCGGGTGAACACCGAGGGTGTGCGGGTGGTCGCGGAGGCCGCGCGCGAGGTCGGCGTGCGCCGCTTCGTGCACACCAGCTCGATCCACTCGTTCGACCAGTACAGCTGCGGCGGCCGGATCGATGAGCAGTCGTCGCGGTCGATCGGCGCGAACCTGCCGGTCTACGACCGCTCGAAATGGCGGGGCGAGGTCGAACTGCGCACGGTGATCGACGCCGGGCTCGACGCGGTGATCTGCAATCCGACCGGCGTGTACGGGCCGATCGACCACACCGGTTCGCGGATCAACACCACGCTGCGCGACGCGGCCCGCGGCCTGACCCCGGTCATGATCGGCGGCGGATTCGACCTGGTCGACGTGCGGGACGTGGCCGCCGGTCTGCTGCTGGCCGCCGAACACGGCCGCACCGGCGAGAACTACCTGCTGGCCGGCGAGATGGTCTCGATGCTGGAGCTGACCCGGCTGGCGGCCGCGGGTAACGGCAAGCGCGGCCCGGCGTTCGCCATCCCGCCGAAGGTGATCTCGGCGGCGATCCCGGTGCTGGAGCCGATCGGCAAGCTGTTCGGCAGCGATCGGGTGTCGCGGGCGGCGATGGGCGCGCTGCTGGCCGCCCCCGTGGTCGACGGCGCCAAGGCTCGTGCGGAACTGGGCTACCGGCCCCGGCCGACCGCCGACACCGTGCGCGATCTGATCGCCTTCTACAACGGTGATCTCCCGGACCTCGCGGGTGCGAATGCTTGACAGGTTTTAGAACGCCTGTTCGAATGTGGGGGTGCGGTGGCAGCGGCAGACCCTGAACGCCGACGACGGCGCCCTGCCCGGCCTGGAACGGGCCGGGTTCGTGCGCACCGTGCGCACACCGGAATTCGAGGGCATCACCTTCCACGAGGTGCTGTGCAAGAGCGCGCTGAACAAGGTGCCGGCCGGTTCGGGGGTGCCGTTCAACTGGACCGTCAACACCATGCGCGGCTGCTCGCACGCCTGCACATACTGTTTCGCCCGCAGCACCCACGAATATCTGGATCTGGACGCCGGCCGCGATTTCGATTCCCAGATCGTGGTGAAGACCAATGTCGGTGCGGTACTGCGGCGCGAACTGGCCCGGCGGTCCTGGCATCGCGAACCTGTGGCGCTGGGCACGAACACCGATCCGTATCAGCGTGCGGAGGGCCGATATCGGCTGATGCCCGGCATCATCCGGGCGCTGGCCGATTCCGGCACGCCGTTCTCCATCCTGACCAAGGGCACGCTGCTGCGCCGCGATCTGCCGCTGTTGCGCGCGGCCGCCGGTCAGGTGCCGGTGCGCCTGGCGGTCTCGATCGCGATCCTCGACCCGGATCTGCACGGCGGCCTCGAGGCGGGCACGCCGAGCCCGCAGGCCCGGCTGGATCTGGTGCGGGCCCTCGCCGACGCCGGATTCGCCGTGAATGTGATGGCGGCCCCGATCGTTCCGTACCTGACCGACGGCAGCGCTCATCTGGAGGAGCTGTTCGGGTCGATCGCGGCGGCGGGCGCGGCGAGTGCCGTCGCCATCCCGATGCATCTGCGCGGCAGCACGCGCGGCTGGTTCCTGGAGTGGCTCGCCTCACACCATCCGGCGCTGCTGCGGCGTTATCGGCAGCTGTACGGTCGTGGGGCATACGTCACACCGGAGTACGCCGAGTGGCTGCGGGGCAGGCTCGATCCGCTGCTGGACCGGCACGCGCTACGGCCCACGCGCCCAGTGGAATCCGAATCACCGCAGGTGCCGGTGGCTCAGCGCGAATCGCAATTGTCGTTATTCACAGTGTGAATCGCGTCGCAGCGTGGCAACCCGGGTGTGTCCCGGTGCGGGCGGAGTAACTTGGCGTGTGGTATCGCAGACCAGGCGAGCGGCCGACTCAGAGGAAGTGATGCAGGCGCATGGGCACCGGCACGGAGCACACCGGTTCGGAGAACACCGGGCACAACAGCATAGAGAAGCTGGAGAAGGTCGTCATCCGGTTCGCCGGCGATTCCGGCGACGGTATGCAGCTGACCGGTGATCGGTTCACGCACGAGGCCGCCGCCTTCGGCAACGATCTCGCGACCCAGCCCAACTTCCCCGCCGAGATCCGCGCGCCACAGGGCACATTGCCGGGCGTCTCGTCCTTCCAGATCCAGATCGCGGACTACGACATCCTCACCGCGGGCGACCAGCCGGACGTGCTGGTCGCGATGAATCCCGCTGCGCTGAAGGCCAATATGGAGGATCTGGCCCGCGGCGCGACGATCATCGTCAACACCGACGAGTTCACCAAGCGCACGCTGGCCAAGGTCGGATACGCCGCCGATCCGCTGGCCGACGGCACGCTGGCGGATTTCGTCGTGCACCAGGTGCCGATGACCTCGCTGACGCTGGGCGCGACCGAATCGACCGGGGTCGGCAAGAAGGACGGCCAGCGCGCCAAGAACATGTTCGCGCTCGGACTGCTGTCCTGGATGTACGGCCGGCCGATCGGCGGCACCGAGCAGTTCATGCGCGAGAAGTTCGCCGCCACACCGGGCATCGCGGAGGCCAACATCCTGGCGTTCCGGGCCGGCTGGAACTACGGCGAGACCACCGAGGCCTTCGCCACCACCTACGAGATCGCACCCGCCGCACTGCCGCCGGGCACCTACCGGCAGATCACCGGCAATACCGCGCTGGCCTACGGCCTGGTCGCGGCGGGGCAGCTGTCCGGCCTGCCGGTGTTCCTGGGGACGTATCCGATCACGCCGGCCTCGGACATCCTGCACGAGCTGAGCAAGCACAAGAACTTCGGCGTCACCACCTTCCAGGCGGAGGACGAGATCGCCGGTATCGGTGCGGCCCTGGGCGCGTCGGTGGGCGGGGCGCTCGGGGTGACGAGTACGTCCGGGCCGGGCCTGGCGTTGAAGAGCGAGACGATCGGTCTGGCGGTGATGACCGAACTGCCGTTGATCGTGGTCGATGTGCAGCGTGGCGGTCCGTCGACGGGTCTGCCGACCAAGACCGAACAGGCCGACCTGCTGCAGGCGCTGTACGGCCGCAACGGTGAGTCGCCGGTGGCCGTCGTGGCGCCGCGCTCGCCCGCGGACTGTTTCGCGGCCGCGGTCGAGGCGGCCCGGATCGCGCTGACCTACCGCACCCCGGTACTGCTGCTGTCCGACGGCGCGATCGCGAACGGTTCGGAGCCGTGGTCGATTCCGGTCGTCGCCGACCTGCCGCGGATCGAGCCGGGGTTCGAGCCCGAACCGGAGGAGGCCACCGAATTCCGGCCCTACGCCCGCGATCCCGAGACGCTGGCCCGGCCGCTGGCGGTGCCCGGCACCAAGGGCCTGGCGCACCGCATCGGCGGGCTGGAGAAGGCCGACGGCAGCGGCAACATCTCCTACGATCCGGCCAATCACGAGCTCATGGTCCGGTTGCGGCAGGCCAAGATCGACGGCATCACCGTGCCCGACCTCGAGGTCGACGATCCCTCCGGCGCGGCGGAACTGCTGATCATCGGCTGGGGTAGTTCCTACGGGCCCATCGGTGAGGCCTGCCGCCGGGCCCGCCGCCGCGGCGTCCCGGTCGCGCAGGCGCATCTGCGGCATCTGAATCCGTTGCCCGCCAACACCGGTGACGTGCTGCGGCGGTATCGCGTCGTGGTCGCGCCGGAGATGAACAACGGCCAGCTGTCGATGCTGCTGCGGGCCCGCTACCTGGTCGATGTGCGACCCTGGACGAAGATCGCGGGCACCGCCTTCTCGGCGCAGGAACTCGTCGGCGTCATCGATGCCGCGCTCGACGGCTCCATCGCGGAACTGGAACAGGACAAGGCGTTCGCCGCGCGTGCGCGGGCGACGTATCGCACCACCGTGTCGCAGACAGGGGGAAACTGATGACCATCATCGAAACCTCGCTGGTCGGAACCGATCTCGGCCTCACCGGACTGTCGGGGGTACCCGCGGCCGAGGGTCCGCAGAAGGTCAAGGACTACACCTCCGATCAGGAGGTGCGCTGGTGCCCGGGCTGCGGCGACTACGTCATCCTCGCCACCGTGCGCGGCTTCCTCGCCGACCTCGGCCTGCGCCGCGAGAATCTGATGTTCGTCTCGGGTATCGGCTGCTCCAGCCGTTTCCCGTACTACCTCGACGCGTACGGCATCCATTCCATCCACGGCCGCGCCCCGGCCATCGCGACCGGTCTCGCCGTCACCCGGCCCGACCTGTCGGTCTGGGTGGTCACCGGCGACGGCGACGCGCTGTCCATCGGCGGTAACCATCTGATCCACGCGCTGCGCCGCAACGTGAACATGACGATCCTGTTGTTCAACAACCGGATCTACGGCCTCACCAAGGGGCAGTACTCGCCGACCTCCGAACCCGGCAAGATCACCAAGTCGACCCCGATGGGGTCGGTCGACCACCCGTTCAACACGCTGTCGGTGGCGCTGGGCGCCGAGGCCACCTTCGCGGCGCGGGCACTGGATTCCGACCGGGCCGGGCTCACGGAGGTGCTGCGGGCCGCCGCGACGCATCGCGGCACCGCATTCGTGGAGATCCTGCAGGACTGCCCGATCTTCAACGACGGTTCGTTCGACGTGCTGCGCCGCGACAACGCGGAATCGCATCTGATCCGGCTGCGGCACGGCGAGCCGATCCGATTCGGCGCCGAAAGCGAATTCGCGGTGGTGCGCAACGGTTTCGGGCTCGAGGTGGTGTCCGCCGACTCCGTCGCCGAATCCGACATCGTGGTGCACGACGCGTACAGTGACGATCCGGAATACGCCTACGCGCTGTCGCGGCTGTCCGATCAGGAACTGACGCACGTGCCGGTCGGCATCTTCCGCAGCGCGTCGCGGCCCACCTACGACGACGGGGTGCGGGCACAGTCGGAGATCGCCCGGGAACGCAAGCCCGTCGGCCCGGACTCCCTGCAGAACCTGTTGTCCGGCAAGGAGACCTGGACCGTCGGCTGAGCCGAACCGCCGCGGCCGGCCGTTCGGGACGGCGTCGGCCGCGGCGGATCGGTCAGTTGCGCACCGCGGGCGGGTTGTTCAGATCGGCGGCGGAGAAGGTGTCGCAGGCGCGTACCTGACCGGTCTGATAGCCGGTCAGGAACCAGGCCTGGCGCTGATTGGCCGCACCGTGCGTCCAGGATTCCGGATTGACCCGGCCGGTCGCGGCCTTCTGGATGCGGTCGTCGCCGACGGCCGCGGCCGCGGACAGCGCGTCCTGGATGTCCTTGTCCGTCAACGGCTTCAGGAACGGCTGGTTGCTGCCCGGGGCGTTCAGCTTGTCGGCGTAGGAGGCCCACAGGCCCGCGTAGCAGTCGGCCTGCAGTTCGGTGCGGACCGAACCCGATTGCGGCCCACGCGGATCGCGCTGCGAGCGGCCGGAGTCGCCCAGCAGGTTCTGGATGTGGTGCCCGACCTCGTGGGCCACCACGTACTCCTGGGCCAGCGGTCCGCCGCTGGCGCCGAACTTGCTGACCAGTTCCTGGAAGAAGCTGGTGTCGAAGTACGCGGTGCGGTCGGGCGGGCAGTAGAACGGCCCGACCGCGCTCGACGCGTTACCGCATCCGGTACCGACCGAGCCGGTGAACAGCGTGACGGCCGGCTTCACGTAGTTGCGGCCGGTCTGCTTCGGCAGTTCGGTGGCCCACACCGCGTCCAGGCTCTGCGCGGTGAGCGCCACCCGGCAGTCGACGTACTTGTTGGCGTCCGCGCCGGTCTTGCAGTGTGACGGCATATTGTTCATCGCGGCGGGCGGTTTGTTCTGCGCGCCGGTGAACTGACCCAGCAGCGAGCCGGGGTCGCCACCGAACAACAGCGCCAGGACCAGCAGGATCAGGCCACCGGCGCCACCGCCCAGGGCGATCATGCCGCCGGTGCCCGGACCGCCGCGCCCGACCCGGTCCGGATCGATCTGCATTCCCTCGTTGAAGGACATCGCTACCCTCTCGCCACGGCCGGCGGTCGCCCATCAGGTACCGGCGGAGCCGCTGCCTCCGGCCCCGCCCCCGTACAGCTTGGCACGGCGAGACGGATATCGGTTTCCATCCCCCGGACGTGTCTCTCTACGATGAAGACGCGCCGGCCGCCGTCCGCCGGCGCGACCGAGCCGTCGAAAGGAATCCCGTGCTGCGCACCCACTTGGCCGGCTCGCTTCGCAGCGAGCACGCCGGTTCGACCGTCACCCTCACCGGTTGGGTGGCCCGGCGGCGAGACCACGGTGGCGTGATCTTCATCGATCTGCGCGATGCGTCGGGGGTCTCGCAGGCGGTGTTCCGGGAGGGCGTACCCGCCGAGCAGGCGCACCGGCTGCGCGTCGAGTACTGCGTGAAGGTCACCGGCGTCGTCGAGGCCCGGCCGGAGGGCAGCGAGAACCCGAACCTGCCGACCGGCGCGATCGAGGTGAACGTCGCCGAACTGGAGGTGCTCAACGAGAGCGCCCCGCTGCCGTTCCAGCTCGACGAGCAGCCCGGCGAGGAGGCCCGCCTCAAGTACCGCTACCTGGACCTGCGCCGGGAGGGCCCGGCGCACGCCATCCGGCTGCGGTCCAAGGTCAACGCCGCCGCCCGCGAGGTGCTGGCCCGGCACGCGTTCGTCGAGGTCGAGACGCCGACCATGACCAGGTCCACGCCCGAGGGCGCCCGCGACTTCCTGGTGCCCGCCCGCCTGCAGCCCGGCAACTTCTACGCGCTGCCGCAGTCGCCGCAGCTGTTCAAGCAGCTGCTCATGGTCGGCGGCGTCGAGCGGTACTACCAGATCGCCCGCTGCTACCGCGACGAGGACTTCCGCGCCGACCGCCAGCCCGAGTTCACCCAGCTGGACATCGAGATGAGCTTCGTCGAGCAGGAGGACGTGATCCTGCTCGCCGAGGACATCCTCGCCGGGCTGTGGAAGCTGGTCGGGTACGAGCTCCCGGCGCCGATCCCGCACATGACCTATGCGGAGGCGATGCGCCGCTACGGTTCGGACAAGCCGGACCTGCGGTTCGGTATCGAGATCACCGAGATGGCGGAGTACTTCGTGGACACGCCGTTCCGGGTGTTCCAGTCGCCGTACGTCGGCGCGGTCGTGATGCCGGGCGGCGCGAGCCAGCCGCGGCGGCAGCTCGACGCGTGGCAGGAGTGGGCCAAGCAGCGCGGCGCGAAGGGCCTGGCGTACATCCTCATCCAGGAGGACGGCACGCTCGGCGGCCCGGTCGCGAAGAACCTCAGCGACGCCGAGCGGGAGGGGCTGGCGAAGTACGTCGGCGCCGAGCCGGGCGACTGCGTCTTCTTCGCCGCCGGCGACGCGAAGACCGGCCGCGCGCTGCTGGGCGCCGCGCGTGGCGAGATCGCCCGCCGCTGCGGCCTGATCGACGAGAACGCCTGGGCCTTCGTATGGATCGTGGACGCCCCGATGTTCGAGCCGGCCGCCGACGCGACCGCGAGTGGCGATGTGGCCCTCGGTCATTCGGCCTGGACCGCGGTGCACCACGCGTTCACCTCGCCGCGGCCGGAGTCGCTGGACACCTTCGACACCGATCCGGGTTCGGCGCTCGCCTACGCCTACGACATCGTCTGCAACGGTAACGAGATCGGCGGTGGTTCCATCCGTATCCACCGCCGCGACGTGCAGGAACGCGTCTTCACGGTGATGGGTATCGGCCACGACGAGGCGCAGGACAAGTTCGGCTTCCTGCTCGACGCGTTCTCCTACGGCGCGCCGCCGATGGGCGGTATCGCCTTCGGCTGGGACCGCATCGTCGCCCTGCTGGCCGGGGTGGACTCGATCCGCGAGGTGATCGCGTTCCCGAAGTCCGGCGGCGGCGTCGACCCGCTGACCGACGCGCCCACTCCGATCACCGCGCAGCAGCGCAAGGAGGCCGGGCTGGACGTCGTGCTCGGCCCGGACGGCAAACCGCTGCGCAAGGACGACAAGGGCGGCAAGGCAACCGAATCGAAGGACGCCGCCGAGTAACGCTCGCCCCTCGTGACCGCCCGGATGCCGCACTCGGCATCCGGGCGGTTCGCGCTACGCGACCGGACCGCCGCTGAGCACCCGGTAGGAGTAGGTGACCCCGATGGCGGTGATCGGGCCGACGACCAGCAGACCGACACCGCAGAGCAGGCAGGCGAGGAAGGTCAGCAGCGCCACCGCGAGCGCCAGCAGGATCAGCGATCCGACGTGGGCGATCACCAGCCGGGCGCTGGCCTTGATCGCGTCGAACGGGCCGAGGTCCTGATCGATCACGAAGTGCAGCGAGAACATGCACAGGAAGCCGACGATCAGCGCGGGCAGGAGGCACAGTGCCGCCGCGATCGTCGCCAGCACGAAGACCAGCAGCGCCGTCAGCAATACGTTGCCCGCGTTGACGAATCCGAAGAAGGACTGGAAATCCGGTGGCGCGCCGTCGGTTTCGTGCAGTGCGCCCCGAATCATGGCCGCCTGCAACAGCCATACCACCACGGCGGCGATCAGGAACAGCAGCAGCAGCGCGGGCAGCGACTGTACGTTGCCGACCCGGATCACCAGGGTCACCGCCAGATAGGCCAGGAAACCGACCAGCGTCACGGCCACCCACGGAATCGGGTTGGCGCGGAAGCGCTCCCAGCCGTAGCCGAGCGCTCGCCCGGCGCCGTACTCGTTCCCGTACGCGGGCCGTCCGTACATCGGCGCCGTGGCGCCCGCGCCGGCCGCCGCCCAGCCGCCCGGCGGATAGTCACCCGGCGGGTAGCCGCCGGGCGGGTACTCACCCGGCCGGTACTCGCCCGCAGGGGGATACGACCCCGGTGGGTAGTCGCCGGCCGGATAGGGCTCCGTGGGGTACGCGCCGGGGGGCGGGTAGGAACCCGGGGGCGGATACTGCCCGGCCGGGTATCCGGCCTGCTCCGGACCAGAACCGGGCGGTCCGTACACCGGTTGACCGGCCCCGTGGATCGGCGCGCCGCCGCCCGGCGCGCCGGAGGGGATCGAGGCCCCGCCACCGGGGCCCGCACCCGGGATCGGAGCTCCGCCGCCCGGCCCCGCGGGCACCCGGCCACCGGGCGGAATCGGCGCGCCACCGCCGGCCGCGGACGCGGGAACGGGTGCGCCACCGGCCGGGGGGAGGGTGCCGTACTGCCCCGCCCCGGCACCGCTGAGCTGGGAATGTTCGACCGAACCAGGCAAATCGGGCCTCGGCCGGGCGCTGGCATACGGACCGGTTTGCTGATGCCCTTCCGCCGGTGCGGGGTGTCTGTGCTCACCACCGTCCGCGGGCAGTTCGCCGGACGCGGAGTGCGGGCTGTCGGTCATCGTCGCGAGCCTTTCGAATCACCCGGGTTATGGTGTGGCGCACAGCAGTTGCGGGACGACACAACCGGACCCCTCCGATTGTGTCAAGCACGCCGCGCGGGTGTCGACGTACCCCGGGAGCCGCTGCGTTCAGCGTGCCGTGGCGGTAGCCTGACGGTGACAATGACACGCCGGGCGACGCGCGAAAGGTTGCGTAACCGCTCGCTGAAAGTGACCCGATGCGAGTACCTTGGGACGCGATGACCGCACTATTGGCCGAACGCGCCGCCGAAGTCGTGTCCGCGGCACAACAGTTGCTCACAAAGCGAATGGGTGCTCCGGTAAAGCTGAGTGATCCGATCGAGCTCAGTGGCAGTGGCAGAACGACGGTACTTCGCGTGCGTGTGGCGGAGAACTCCTTTTCACTTCCTCGGACCCTGATCGTGAAGCAGGCCCGCGGGGCCGGTGACGACCGCCGAATCGGCGGTCTCGCCCCCGGAGTGGCCAGCCTCGACTCGGCGTTCCTCCGCGAGGCGGTGTCGTACCAGTTCACCACCGCACTGTCGAGTGAACACCGCCCCGGCGCCTACCTGCTGGCGCACAGCCGGCCCGACCGCCTGCTCATCCTCAGCGACCTCGGCGAGAACACCTCGCTGACCCAGGTGCTGCAGAACGCCTCCGAGCCGACCCGGCGCAATGCGCTGATGGCTTTCGCGCAGGCGCTGGGCCGGATGCACGCGGCGACGATGGGCCGCGAGGAGGATTTCGTCGCGCTGCTACGCCGCGCCGCCGTGGTCCACCGCCTCGACGGCATCGCCGAGCAGGCGGAGGCCGCCGTCACCGAGGTGCCGCGGCTGTTGCAGCGCGAACTCGGCATCGAGGTGCCCGGCGAGATCGCCGAGCGCATCGTCCGCGGTAACCGGCTCTTCTCGGCCGGTCGGTTCCGGGCGTTCAGCCCGTCGGACCTGTGCCCGGACAATGTCATCCTCAACGACGAGGGCGCGCGATTCCTCGACTACGAGTGGGGCGGTTTCCGCGACGCCACGCTGGACATCGCGTACGCGCTGGTCTCGTTCCCCGGCTGCCTGTGCGATTTCGAGCTGTCCCGCGAGCGCGGCCGGCAGATGGTCGAGGCGTGGCGCTCCGAGGTCGTCGGCGTCTGGCCCGCCCTCATGGACGACGACATGCTGGCCGAGCGGATCCTCGAGGCCCGGCTGATCTGGGTCTGGCTGACCACCTACTGGTTCCTGCCCGCCGATCACGCCCGGATCGCCGCCGCCCGCGAGCACGGGCTCTCGATCCCGCGCTCGGCGGCGCTGATCAACCGCTGGGCCGCACTCGCCGAGGACGCGCGCTGCACCGGCGACGACCCGCTGGGTGACTTCGCCGAACATGTGTCGGCGACGTTGGAGGAGTACTGGGAGGAGTGACCGCGCCGCCGCCGGGAATCCGGCGCGGCACGGCATTGCGAGCACGTCCGGCCCGGTGCCGCCGCATTCCGCGGCCGGCACCGGGCCGTTCTCAGCTCACGACCGGCAGTACCAGGCAGGACGGGTGCTGCGCGTCGTACTGCACGGTGTGCGTCGACGGCCGCAGTTCGGAGCCGGTGCCCGGATTCTCACCCGTGCCCAGATTGCGCGCGAACTGCGGATGGGAGCCGCCGGCGACGATCAGCCGGATCCGGTGTCCGGGCTCGAACCGATGGGCGGTCGGGCGCATCCGGACGATGACCGGACCTTCCTCGCGCTCCGGATCCAGCCGTACGTAACCCTCGGTGATGCTGCGGGAGCGGCCCTGGCCGTCCACGTCGCTGAGCCGGACGAACAGGTCGGCGTGTGGGTTGTCGGTGCTGTGGTCGAGGTCCACGACCGGCGTGCCGAACACCTGGACGGACTTGGTGAGCAGATCGCCGGTGAAGGTGAGGACGTCGTTGCGGGCGACCAGTTTGCCGTCGTCGCGGTAGCCGCCACCGCGCATCAGCGGTCCGCCGACCGTCGGCGTCGGCGCCGCGGGATCGAAGGTGAAGCTCAGCGGCGAGGTGGGTTGCAGCGACGGCTGCTCGACCAGCGCGCGGCCGGGTCCGAGGAACAGCTCGAAGTCCTCGGTGTCCGGCGGCCAGGTCTCCAGATCCTCGCGCCACTCGTCCGCGCCGGTGACATACACCTGGACCGCCGCCTTCCGGGTGGTCCGGTCCTCGCGTTCGGCGAGATGTTCGTCCAGCCACTCCAGGGTCTGGGTGGCGATCAGGCCGGCGGCCTTGGTCGCCATCTCCAGGTGGGTCCAGGGCCCGATGGTCAGCGCCACGTCGACGTCGCGCTCCTGCAATCGGGTGTACTGCCGCACGGTCTGCTCGAGGAACAGGTCCTGCCAGCCACCGATCAGCAGGACCGGCGTCTCGACCTTCTCCAGCGCCGCTCGCTGCTGCAGCGGCGCCCAGTACGGATCCGACAGATCGGGGTGGGTGACGATGTCGCGATACCACGGGGCCGCACCCCCGAAGTGCTTCTCCGCGACGTCGGCCAGCGGCAGCCCGTCCAGCACCGGGCGCATGGCCCGCGCGGTGCGGAGGCGGCGCAGCGGATTGCGCGCGCCCGGGTCCTCCTGGTGCGCGATCATCTCGCTCCAGGCGAGCATGTCCAGATTGAAGGCGCCGGTACCCCAGTGATGGCGGCTGAAGTCGTGCGGGGCCATCACCACCACGGCCGCGGCCGGCTGCACCGGCGTGTCCGACATCAGCGCCCACTGCGTGAAGCCGAGATAGGACGCGCCGACGGTGGCGAAGGAGCCGGTGTACCAGTCCTGTTTGTACATCCAGAACAGCACGTCCTGGCCGTCGTCGGCCTCGGTGCGGGCCGGCTGGAAGATGCCGCCCGAGCCGAACGTGCCGCGGCTGGACACGAACAGCACCTGATAGCCGTGGGACGCGCACAGGCGTGCCGTCGTCAGCGTCATGGTGAGACCGCGGCCGTAGGGCCCGCGCACCAGCACCGTCCCGATCGGATCGTCCAGCGGCCGATACAGGTCGGCCGCCAGTTCCAGCCCGTCGCGGGTCGGAATCCGCAGGTCACGGGTGATCGTATAGTCCACTGTCCCGGTGGGGAGTTTCAGAAGTCTGCGTGCGGCGTCATCGACCAGTCGGTCGAGGAGGCCGCGTCCGGTGGGAATGCTGTCGTCGATGACCGTCATGCTCCGCGATTTCGTCCTGAGGATCGCCCGGTGGCGACCCGGTTTCCGAAGGAAAGATAGCCGGTGCGTGGCGGAGTTGTCGGACAACGGCGGTACCGTCGGTTCGTGAGCGAGGGCCGGGTGGTTGTCGGGGGAGTCGCGGCGGTGCCGCACGGGGTGGTCGCGGCATGACCGAGGGCCTCTTCGACGCTCCGGGGGAGCCCGCGGACGGCGCCGCCGGCGAGTTCCGGATGGGCGAATCGGCCGGGCAGTCGGCCCCGCTGGCGGTGCGGATGCGCCCGCGCAGCCTCGACGAGGTGGTCGGGCAGCGGCATCTGCTCGGTCCGGGCTCACCGCTGCGGCGGCTGATCGACGGTTCGGGTGCGGCGTCGGTTCTGCTGTACGGGCCGCCGGGCACCGGCAAGACCACCCTGGCCTCGCTGATCTCGCAGGCCACCGGCCGCCGGTTCGAGGCGCTGTCGGCGCTGTCGGCCGGCGTGAAGGAGGTGCGCGCGGTCATCGACGTGGCCCGTCGGCGCCTGCTCGCCGGGGAACAGACCGTGCTGTTCATCGACGAGGTGCACCGCTTCTCCAAGACCCAGCAGGACGCGCTGCTGGCCGCGGTGGAGAACCGGGTGGTGCTGCTGGTCGGCGCGACCACCGAGAACCCGTCGTTCTCGGTGGTGTCCCCGTTGCTGTCCCGGTCGCTGGTGTTGCAACTGCAATCGTTGTCCGACAACGATATTCGCGAGGTGCTGCGGCGCGCGATCGCGGATCCACGAGGTCTCGGCGGCGCCTACACCGTCACCGAGGCGGCACTGGACCACATCGTCCGCATCGCCGGTGGCGATGCGCGGCGTTCGCTGACGGCGCTGGAGGCGTCCGCGGAATCGTCGCTGGACGGCACGGTCGACGTCGATCTGGTCGAGGCCAGCGTCGACAAGGCGGCGGTGCGCTACGACCGCGCGGGCGACCAGCACTACGACGTGATCAGCGCGTTCATCAAATCGCTGCGCGGCTCCGATGTCGACGCCGCGCTGCACTATCTGGCCCGGATGATCAGCGCGGGCGAGGATCCGCGGTTCATCGCCCGGCGGTTGATGATCCAGGCCAGCGAGGAGGTCGGCATGGCCGATCCCACCGCGCTGCAGACCGCCGTGGCCGCCGCACAGGTCGTCCAGCTCGTCGGCATGCCCGAGGCGCAGCTGGCGCTCACCCACGCCACCATCCACATCGCCACGGCCCCGAAATCGGGTGCGGTACCGGCCGCCATCGGCGCGGCCCTCGCCGATATCCGCGCGGGCAAGGCCGGCGCCGTGCCGCCGCATCTGCGCGACGGGCACTATGCCGGCGCGGCCGCGCTGGGGAACGCGCAGGGCTACCGGTATCCGCATGATCACCCCGACGGCGTGCTGCCCCAGCAGTACCCGCCGGACGAGCTGGTGGGCATCGACTACTACCGTCCGACCGACCACGGATACGAACGTGAGGTCGGCCCGCGGGTGACCAAGCTGCGCCGCATCGTGCGGGGAAAGTAGCTCCTGCCGCGTAAAACCGGTCGGCCGGCGCCCGGTAGGCTAAATGTTCGTGCAGACCCACGAGATTCGACGGCGCTTCCTGGACCATTTCGTCCGTGCCGGACACACCGAGGTACCGAGTGCTTCGCTGATCCTGGCCGACCCGAACCTGCTGTTCGTCAACGCAGGCATGGTCCAGTTCGTCCCGTACTTCCTCGGTCAGCAGACACCGCCGTTCGACACCGCGACCAGCGTCCAGAAGTGCGTGCGTACCCTCGACATCGAGAACGTCGGCATCACCACCCGGCACAACACGTTCTTCCAGATGGCCGGCAATTTCAGCTTCGGCGACTACTTCAAGCGCGGGGCCATCGAGCTGGCCTGGTCGTTGCTCACCAAGCCGATCACCGACGGCGGTTACGGGTTCGATCCCGAAAAGCTCTGGGCCACTGTGTATCTCGACGACGACGAGGCCGAGCAGATCTGGCTGTCGCTCGGCCTGCCGTCCGAGCGCATCCAGCGCCGGGACATGGCCGACAACTACTGGTCCATGGGCATTCCCGGACCGTGCGGTCCGTGCTCGGAGATCTACTTCGACCGCGGGCCCGAATACGGCCGCGACGGTGGTCCCGAAGCCGACGAGGATCGGTACCTGGAGATCTGGAACCTCGTCTTCATGCAGAACGAGCGGGGCGAGGGCCGCGGCAAGGACAATTTCGAGATCCTCGGCCCGCTGCCGAAGAAGAACATCGACACCGGTATGGGCGTCGAGCGCGTGGCCTTCCTGCTGCAGGGCGTCGACAACGTCTACGAGACCGACCTGCTACGCCCGATCATCACGAAGGCCGAGGAGCTGACCGGTAAGTCGTACGGCATGAACCACGCCGACGACGTCCGCTTCCGGGTCATCGCCGACCACGCCCGCAGCGCGGCCATGCTGATCGCCGACGGCGTCAATCCGGGCAACGACGGCCGTGGCTACGTGCTGCGCCGGCTGCTGCGCCGGATCGTGCGCTCGGCCCGGCTGCTCGGCGCCGAACGCCCGGTGATGGCCGAATTCGTGAAGATCGTCAGCGAGCTGATGGCGCCGTCGTATCCGGAGCTGGGTACCGACTTCCGGCGCATCGAGAACGTGGCCGTCGGCGAGGAGACCGCCTTCCTGAAGACGCTGTCCACCGGCACCAAACTGTTCGACGAGACCGTCGACGAGGTCCGGACCACCGGCGGCAAGCGGATCTCCGGCACCGACGCGTTCACCCTGCACGACACCTACGGCTTCCCGATCGACCTCACCCTGGAGATGGCCGCCGAGGCCGGGCTCGAGGTCGACGAGGCCGGTTTCCGGGAGCTGATGGCCGAGCAGCGGCAGCGCGCCAAGGAGGACGCGCAGTCGCGCAAGCACGCGCACGCCGATCTGACCATCTACAAGGAATTCGTCGATCGCGGGCCGACCGAGTTCACCGGTTTCGACGAGCTGGCCTCCGAGGCCACGGTGCTCGCCCTGATCGCCGACGGCGTCCGGGTCCCGGTCGCGCACGCGGGTCAGGACGTCGAGGTGATCCTCGACCGCAGCCCGCTGTACGCCGAGGCCGGCGGCCAGATCGCGGATCGCGGCACCATCACCGCGGGTGGCCTGAAGCTGCGCGTCAACGACGTGCAGAAGATCGCCAAGCAGTTGTGGGTGCACAAGTCGACCGTCGAGCAGGGCCAGATCACCGAGGGCGACGCCGTCCTCGCCCAGGCCGATCCGGCCTGGCGGCGCGGCGCCACCCAGGGTCACTCCGGCACCCATATGGTGCATGCCGCGCTGCGGCAGGTGCTGGGCCCCAACGCGGTCCAGGCCGGCTCCCTGAACCGGCCGGGCTACCTGCGCTTCGACTTCAACTGGCAGGGCCAGCTGTCGGAGGGGCAGAAGGCCGATATCGAGGCGGTGTCCAACGACGCCGTCGGTGCCGACTTCCCGGTCAACACCTTCGTCACCGATCTGGACAAGGCCAAGAAGATGGGCGCGATGGCCCTGTTCGGCGAGAACTACGGCGACGAGGTCCGGGTCGTGGAGATCGGCGGCCCGTTCTCGATGGAGCTGTGCGGCGGCACCCACGTCGGGCACTCCTCGCAGATCGGCCCGATCACGCTGCTGGGCGAGTCGTCCGTGGGCTCCGGGGTGCGCCGCGTCGAGGCGTTCGTGGGCCTGGACTCGTACAAGTACCTGGCCAAGGAGCGCGCGCTGCTCGCCGGGGTGGCCGCCTCGCTGAAGGTGCCCTCGGAGGAGGTGCCCGGCCGCGTCGAACAGCTCGTGGAGCGGCTGAAGGTCGCCGAGAAGGAGCTCGAGCGCACCAAGGTGCAGGCCGTGCTCGCGCAGGCCGCCAGATTCGTCGACGACGCCGAGCGGACCGGCCGGGTGCTGCTGGTGGCCGCCGCCGCACCGGAGGGGGTCGGCGCGGGCGATCTGCGCACGCTGGCCACCGATATCCGGGGCCGGTTCGGCAGTGAGCCGGCCGTGGTGGTGCTGCTCGGCCACGCCGACGGCAAGGTGCCGTTCGTCGTCACCGTCAACAAGCCCGCGCAGGAGCTGGGACTGAAGGCCGGCGATCTGGTCGCCAGCTTCGGGCCCAGTATCGCCGGGCGCGGCGGTGGCAAACCGGAGATGGCCCAGGGCGCGGGTGCGGATCCCGCGGGGATACCGGCCGGACTGGCCGCGGTGCGCGCACGGGTGGCCGAGCTCGCCGCCTGATGGACAGTTCCGAGCACTCGGAGTCGTCGCCCGACCCAGCCCGAGTGGGTAGCGATCGACCCAGTGCCGCAACCGATCCCGGCCGTGGCAGGCGGATCGGCATCGATGTGGGCACCGTCCGCATCGGTGTCGCCGCCAGCGACCCGGACGGGATTCTGGCGACCCCGGTGGAGACCGTGGTGCGGCCCGGTGGCGGCAAGAGCGGGCCCGGCCGGGCGGGCGGCGGAAAAGGTGCGAAAGCACCCGATCTCGCGAGGATTGCTGAAATTGTGCTGGAATATGAGGCCGTCGAGGTCGTGGTCGGTCTTCCTCGCACGCTTCGGGGTGAAAACGGCACGTCAGCGCGCTTCGCTGTCGATTTCGCGAAGAGTTTGCGAGAGCTGTTACCCCAGCTACCCATACGACTTTCCGACGAACGTTTGACTACCGTGTCAGCTGCACGTGCGTTGCGGGAGAGCGGAGTTCGCACACGTGGCCAGCGGCGGATGATCGACCAGGCGGCCGCTGTCGCGATCCTGCAGGGCTGGTTGGACGAACGGAGTGCGGTGTTGAGGTCGGCCGGTGACGGACGCGGCGAGGTGCTCGAATGAGCGACCGCTGGACTCGGGCCGAAGAGCGAATCCAACAGGAGACCGAGGCGCGCCGGTACCGGCGCGAGGATCAGGACTGGGGAGACGACGATCGGCCGGTGCCGACCCGCCGCCGGGCCCGGCATGCGGCCGTGTCCGACGACGACGAGTACGACTACGCCGAACCCGGCTACCCGAGCCGCGACTATCCGGACCTCGGCTACGCGGACCCGGACGGTGTCGCACCCGGCTACGCGGATCCCGACTATGCCGCGCCGCGTCATGCCGACCCCGGCTATGCCGCACCTGTCGACCCCGGGTATCCGGCGCATGCGGCGGCGCCTGTCGACCCCGGCTATCCCGCGCATGCGGCAGTACCTGTCGATCCCGGCTATGCGGCGCGGGTGGCGGCACCCGTCGATCCCGGCTATCCGGCGCACGCGGTGGCGCCTGTCGATCCCGGTTACGCGGCGCGGGTGGCAGCACCTGTTGATCCGGGGTATCCGGCGCATGCGGTGGCGCCTGTCGATCCCGGTTACCCGGCGGCCGTACCTGTCGATCCCGGGTATCCGGCGCATGCAGTGGCGCCTGTCGATCCCGGCTATGCGGCGCGTGCGAACGGAACCTATGCCGATCCGGGCTATCCCGCGTCCGGCCCGATGAATCCCGCGTACGCCGCTGCCGCACCCGCGGATCCGGCGTACGGCCGGCCGGCAGCCGGCTATCCGGACCCGGACGACGAGTACGACGAGGACGAGTACGACGACTACGAGGCCCCGGGCCACGATCCGCGCGATCGTGACGTCCCCGCGGCCCGTGCGGCGACGACGCCGGTATCCCGTCCCCGCCGGGCGTCCGCTACCGCGCCACCCAGCCGGGAGACGCCCGCGGTGCCCCCCGCGCGGGAGACGCCGCCCGCGGGCCGGCGGAATTCCGGCCGGGGACGTGGCAGCCGCGACCGCGCCGACCGGCCGTACGACGTCTACGAGGACGACGACACGACCGTAATTCCGCGTTATCGGGACGATGCGTACGATACGGACGAGAATTTACCCGTGGTCACCACACCGTCATCGCGCACCCGGACGGGGTCCGCGCGGTCGGCGAAGCGTGCGAAATCCGGTGGCGGACGCGGCAGCCGCAGCTCCCGGGCCGCGTCCCGCCGCGCGGCCGAGCGGAAGCGCCGCCGCCGCAACACGGTTCTGCTCAGCACCCTGATCGCGGTCCTGTTCGTCACGGCCGGCGGATATGCGGGATTCAAGTTCATCAGCGGGAAATTCGGTGGGCCCGAGGACTTCTCGGGTCCGGCGGGCCCGCTGGTGGTCGTCCAGGTGCAGCCGGGTGACACCTCGCAGCAGATCGCCAAGACCATGCTCGCCAAGGGGGTCGTGGCCAGTACGGGCGCCTTCTACGAGGCGGCCGTGCGCAACACCGAGATGAAGTCGGTGCAGCCGGGCTTCTACGCGGTGCCCTCGCACAGCAAGGGCACCGACGCGGCGGCCGCGCTGGTGAGCAAGGACGCCCGGGTCGGCAATGTGGTGGTGTCCAGCGGACGTCAGCTGCACGACTCGAACGACGTCAACACCGGCGCGCGGATGGAGGGCATCTACCGCAAGATCGCCGACGCCAGCTGCATCGGCACGAACGCCGACAAGAAGTGCGTCACCTACGACCAGCTGGATGCCGCCGGTGCGGGCGATCCGGCCGGACTGGGGGTGCCGGCCTGGGCGATGGACTCGGTCCGGCAGGCGCCGGACCGCAGCCGTCAGCTGGAGGGCCTGATCGCGGTCGGCACCTTGGATTTCGACCCCAGCGGCACACCCGCGCAGATCATCGCGCAGCTGGTGGCCGCGAGCGCGCACGGCTACGAGTCGACCGGGCTGAGTACCGGCGCGGGCGCCAACAACCTGAATCCGTATCAGGCGTTGACGGCGGCGTCGCTGGTGGAGCGGGAGGCGTTGCCGGCCGACATGTCGAAGGTGGCGCGGGTCATCGTGAACCGGCTCGCGGTCAACCAGCCGCTGCAGTTCGACTCGACGGTCAACTACACCCTCGACCGCACCGAGGTGGCCACCACCGACTCCGACCGGGCGAAACGGACACCCTGGAACACCTACGCGATGTCCGGCCTGCCCGCGACGCCGATCTCGTCGCCGTCGCTGGACGCGCTGCGAGCCATCGAGAATCCCGCCCCCGGGCCGTGGTTGTATTTCGTGACCGTCGACAAGCAGGGAACCACCCTGTTCACCGACAGTTACAGCGAACATCTGCGCAATATCGAACGCGCCCGGCAGAGCGGAATTCTGGACAGTGGACGATAGCCGGCCCGACGCGGTGGAACTCGCGGTCGACGGCGGCAGCCGCCACGGCCGCCGCGCGGCGGTACTCGGCAGCCCGATCGTGCATTCGCGCTCACCGCAGCTGCATCTGGCCGCCTATCGGGCGCTCGGCCTGGATTGGACCTACGACCGCATCGAATGCACCGGCGAGCAGCTGCCGGGCCTGGTCGACGGGCTCGGGCCGGAGTGGATCGGCCTGTCGGTGACCATGCCGGGCAAGGTCGCGGCGCTGGAATACGCCGCCGAGCACACCGAGCGGGCGTTGCTCGTCGGCTCGGTGAACACCCTGGTCCGCACCACCGGCGGGTGGTACGCGGACTGCACCGATATCGACGGCGTGCGCGGCGCGCTGCAGGAGGGTGGCGTCGAGAAGATCGACAGCGCGGTGCTGCTGGGCGCCGGCGGCACTGCTCGCCCGGCGCTGCTCGCACTGTCCGAACTGGGTGCGCGTGCCGTCACGGTGGTGGCCCGCGATGCCGGCCGGGCCGCGAGCACTCTCGAACTGGCCGCGCGCCTGGGCTTGGAGACGGCACTGATCGGATTCGACGACGCGTCGATCCGCGCGGCCGCGTCGGTGGCCGACGCCGCGGTGAGCACCGTGCCGTCCGCCGGAGTAGCCGCCGTGGTGGACGCGGTCGCCGTCGCGCCGGTGGTACTGGACGCCATCTACGACCCGTGGCCGACCGCACTGGCGCAAGCCGTGCGGCGGGCCGGTCACACGGTGGTCAGCGGCCTGGACATGCTGCTGAACCAGGCGTACCGGCAGGTCGAGCATTTCACCGGCCGCCCGGCGCCGAAGGCCGCGATGGCCGCGGCTCTCGACGCCTGAGCCCGCTAGCCCGCACTCCCGGTGGACAGCAGACGCGCCCAGCCGGCGACCGGAACCGTGGCACCGCTCCCGGGTACCAGCACGGGCACCTTCGGCGAGTCCTCGCAGAACCCCTCGTGGCACTCGTCGACGGCGAGCGTGGCATGGCGAATCCCGTTGCCGCTCATGACGATCAGTGCACCGAGCAGGGCTGCGACGACGAGGCGGGCGATGGTCGTGGACATGGTCCTCCTCCCTCCGCCGGGGATTTCCCGGCCTCGAGGGCGGTGTGACCCGTTACCGGCACGCTCAATCACAAGACCGATCGGTTCGTGTCATCTCGGGAGTCCGGTACCGGCGACGTTCCTGGAACCGGTTACTGTTTATCGGATTTCTTAGACAGGTTCGGGTTAGGGTGGTCGACATGGGTGCGTGGGTGTTGCGTGCGACGGCGTTCGGTGTGCTGGTGGTGGTGCTGCGGGCCCTGCTGGGTTTCGCCATGATCTACTGGCCGACCGAGGGCTCCTGGCTGCGCATCCTGTGCCTGGCGGTCATCATCGTCGCCGTCGCGGCCTGGGGCCTGGCCGACGGCCGCAGCGACCGCCAGGCGAATCCCGACCCCGACCGAGGCGGCGCCGACCTCACCGTGCGCTGGCTGAAGGCGGGCATCGCCGGCGGCCTGGGCAGCGGCCTGGTGTCCTGGCTGCTCGACCTGGTGCCGAAACTCGACCTCGGCGGCAACAGCCTCGTCTTCGAACTCACCGCGGGCGCATCCTTCATCGTCCTGCTGATCTTCGTCCCCGCCATGGCGGGCGTCGCCCTCGGCCGCTTCCTGGCCGGCCGCGAACACCGCAGCGGCGCCGCGGTGACCGCCTGACGGTCCGGGCTGGAGCGGCTGCCTGATCGCTGAGTCGGACCGGCTGTCCGTGGGCCATGTCGGAGCGTCCGTCCGACTGGGTACGTTGGGTCGGCTGTCTGATCGCTCAGTACCAGGTGGGTGAGGCATCCGGTCGCGCTCGATGCGGTCGAGTGAAGCGGCTCGGGTGGTGTCCTGCGCTGGCTGGTGACTCGTTCGAAGGGCCGGGTAGCTCGAGGAACCTCGATGCAGGCCGTCTTTACCCCATGCCGAAATCCTCGATGACCAGCCCGTCTGTGGTGGTCCTCGAGGACTGGCGGGCCTGGGCCGGCCGTCGGCGCGCGCCTACAGGAGGATTGCGCCGCCCTCGGGGCCGGCGTCGCGGCCCATGGTGGCGTAGGCGGCGGCGAGGAGGCTCGGGTCCGGGCCTTCGAGGCGGCCCGGTTTGGCGAGGCCGTCGAGTACGACGAAGCGCAGGACGCCGGCGCGGGTCTTCTTGTCGGTTTGCATGGTGTCGAGCAACTGGGGCAGCGCGTCGGCGTCGTAGCTGACGGGCAGGCCGACGCTGGTGAGGATGCTGCGGTGCCGGTCGGCGGTGGCATCGTCGAGACGTCCGGCCAGCCGGCCCAGTTCCGCGGCGAACACCAGGCCCACGGAGACGGCGGCGCCGTGCCGCCACCGGTAGCGCTCGCGGCGCTCGACCGCGTGGCCCAGGGTGTGGCCGTAGTTCAGGATCTCGCGCAGGCTGGATTCCTTGAGGTCCGCGGCCACGACGTCGGCCTTCACCTGGATCGACCGGCGGATCAGTTCCGGCAGTACGTCACCGGAGGGATCGAGCGCCGCCTGCGGGTCGCGCTCGATCAGGTCCAGGATCACCGGATCGGCGATGAAACCGGTCTTGATGATCTCGGCCATACCGGCGACGATCTCGTTGCGCGGCACCGTCTCCAGCGTCGCCAGGTCGACCAGCACCGCCGACGGCTCGTGGAAGCAGCCGACCAGGTTCTTACCCGCGTCGGTGTTGATACCGGTCTTGCCGCCGACGGCCGCGTCGACCATCGCCAGCAGGGTGGTGGGGATGTGCACCACCTTCACGCCGCGCATCCAGGTGGCGGCGACGAAACCGGTCAGGTCGGTGGCCGCGCCGCCGCCGAGGCTCACCACGACATCCTGCCGGGTCAGCCCGATCCGGCCGAGCACCTCCCAGCAGTATCCGGCGACGGGCAGTTCCTTACCGGCCTCGGCGTCCGGAATCTCGATCCGGTGCGCATCGATTCCCTTGTCCGCCAACGCCTGTCGCACGACCTCGGCCGTCTCGGTGAGCGGCGGCTGATGGAAGATCGCGACCGTGCGCACCCCGCGGTGGCCGGTCACCTGGTCGACCAGATCGCCCAGCAGCGCGCGCCCGATGATCACCGGGTACGGCTGCGCGGTGCGGACCTCGATACGGGTCGGCTCACTCATGGGTGTGCGGCTCCGATTCTGCTAGGGCTGATGGGGAATTGGTCCGGCCGCCGTGCGGCTCATGCGATTCATCCTGCCGGACAACCTGATTCGACGTGACGCCGCCCGGCTCCGGCGTCGACGCGGAGGTCGGCGGCCCGGAAGGCCGCCGTGCGGTGCGGCGCTGCGAGCGCCGCGCACTATTTCCGGAGTCGGCCCGGCCCTCGGCGTCCCCGGCATCGGCAACCTGCTGCGACCCGGATCCGTGTGCCAACGCGGACAGCACGGCCGCAGGCGCCAGACGGCGACTCCGGCTCCGTCGAGACCGGGCATTACCGTCCCGATGAGCGCTCACCGTACTGTCACCGGAGCCGGACGCGTCGGCACTGCCCGGATCCGCCTGTCGCTCGCTCGTCGTCCCGGCTGCAGCGCTGTGCCGCTGAGAGCGGGTCTTGCGACCACCCGCACCACCGTCCTGGGATGTGGCGCCGTTGTCGGTGTCCACCCGTCGGCCAGTCTGCTCGCCGGTGGTGTTGCCCCGCTGGGGAGTACGAGTCCTGTTGCCGGAGACAGCGTTCGCGGATGTGACGTCGTCCGTGGACCGCCCGGCCGTGACTGCGGACGCTCTGCCGCGCCGGGAGGACTGCCTCCCCGCGCGCGAACCGGCGTTTCCGGAGTTCGCGGCGCCGTCGGCATCGACTCCGGACCGTGCCGCGTCGACCGGATCGTCCGGTACCGGATTGTGAGAATGCTCGCCCGAGTTGCTGTTTCGCGATTCGGGCGAGAGTCTGCCGGCTACCGCATCGCCCGACTCGGAAGAACTGCTCCGCCGTCGGCGCCGAGGGCGCCGCCTACGCTGCTGCGCAGGTGCCGAGCCGCTGCCGTAGCGCTCATCGTCGCCGTCATCCGATCCGGATATCCGACCGGAGTGGGTTGCGTCACCTGCCTGGGCAGCGCGGCCGGTGTCGGTCGATCGCGATGTGGCAGGGCCGCTTTCGGTGGTCCCGCCGAGCCCGCGGGTGGCATGGCTGTATTCGGCGGTGCCGCCGGCCGCGGATGTGGCACTGCCGGTTTCCGCGGCACTGCCGAATCCCGATGAAGTACGGTCTGCTTCCGGGGCACTGCCGAGCCCCGAGGTGGCGCGGTCCGTTTCCGTGGTACCGCCGAGTCCGGATGTGGCACGTCCTGCTTCCGCGGTATTGCCGAGCCTCGATGTGGCGCTGCCGGTTTCGGAGGCCCGTGGTGCGGTATCGCCCGATCCGGTCGTCCCGTCGGCTCGGCGGTCGGTGTCTCCGAATTCGGTTGTGGCCGATGGAGTTTCGCCGGAGTCGGTCGGCTCGATCCCGGTGGGTGTGGCGGCGCCACGGCGTGAGCGGCGGCCGCCGCGGCGGCGGCGTTTGGTGGCCGGGGTGCCGGGGCCGGGGGTCTCGGTGGAGGAAACGGTGGGGGTGGTCGAGTCCGTGGCGCGGGAGCGCCGGCGTGGGCGGGTGCGGGGGGTGCGGGCGGTTTCGGGGTCCGGTTCTTCGGTGGTGGATACCGGTTCCAGGTCGAGTTTCGCCATGATGTGGCGCACCACGCGGCCGGGGCTGCGGCCGTCGGTGCGGACGCGCACCGAGGCCACCTCGCGGTACAAGGGGCGGCGGTGGCGCATCAGGGTGCGGTACTTCTCGCCCGGGTCGTCGCCTGCCAGCAGGGGGCGATTGTTGTTCGCGCCGGTGCGGCGCAGGCCCTCGGCGATGCTGATCTCCAGGTACACGACGGTACGGCCGCGCAACAGGTCGCGGGTGGCATCCGACAGGACGGCGCCGCCGCCGAGCGAGACGACGCCGCGTTCGGCGAGGATCGCACGCCGGACCACCCGTTCCTCGATGCGCCGGAATTCGGGCTCACCGTCGACGGCGAAGATGTCCGGGATGGTCCGTCCGGTCTCGGCCTCGATCCCGGCATCGGTATCGAACAGGTCGACCCCGAGTTCCTTGGCCAGCTTGCGGCCGATCGTCGACTTGCCCGCTCCGGGCGGCCCGACCAGAACCACGCACGGACGGCGCGGGTCGGTCTGCACGATCAACTACGCCTCCTGCACGACCGGGCCCGCGAAATGCGGGCGGGCAGCGATCCGCTTCAGGTAGCCGTCGATGTTGCCGATGGTCTCCGGCAGCGAATCCCCGCCGAATTTCTCCAGCACCGCTTGCGCGACGACCAGCGCGACCATCGCCTCGGCGACGACACCGGCGGCCGGTACCGCGCACACGTCGGAGCGCTGATGGATCGCGACGGCCTCGTCGCCGGTGGCCATGTCGACCGTCGCGAGCGCGCGCGGCACGGTCGAGATGGGCTTCATGGCGGCCCGCACCCGCAGCGCCTCGCCGTTGGTCATACCGCCCTCCAGGCCGCCGGCCCGGTTGGTGGACCGCAGTACGCCGTCGGGTCCGGGCCGCATCTCGTCGTGGGCCTGGCTGCCGCGGCGGCGGGCGGTCTCGAAACCGTCGCCCACCTCGACACCCTTGATCGCCTGGATGCCCATCAGCGCCGCGGCCAGCCGCGAGTCGAGACGGTTCTCACCACTGGTGAACGAGCCCAGTCCGATCGGCAGGCCGGAGACGACCACCTCGACCACGCCGCCGAGGGTGTCGCCGTCCTTCTTGGCGGCCTCGATCTCGGCGATCATCGCCGCCTCGGCCTCCTTGTCGAAGGCCCGCACCGGCGACTCGTCGATCGCGGCCAGATCGTCGGCGGCGGGCACCAGCCCGGCGGTGGCCGCGGCGGTGCCGATCGACACCACGTGCGAGATCACCTCGACACCGAGCGCCTGCCGCAGGAACTGCCGCGCGACCGTGCCGACGGCGACCCGGGCCGCGGTCTCGCGCGCGCTGGCCCGCTCGAGCACCGGGCGAGCGTCGTCGAAGCCGTACTTGAGCATGCCGGCGAAGTCGGCGTGACCGGGCCGCGGCCGGGTCAGCGGGGCATTGCGCGCCTGCTCGGCCAGCTCCGCGGGATCGACCGGATCGGCGGACATCACCTGAGTCCACTTCGGCCACTCGCTGTTACCGATCTGGATGGCGACCGGACCGCCCATCGTGCGGCCGTGGCGGACGCCGCCCAGAATGGTGACCTGGTCGGCCTCGAACTTCATCCGCGCGCCACGGCCGTAGCCGAGACGGCGACGCGCCAGTTGCGCGGCGACATCGGCGGAGGTCACCTCGACCCCGGCGGCCATTCCTTCGAGGATGGCGACGAGGGCGGGACCATGGGATTCTCCAGCAGTAATCCAGCGCAACACGGGTCCATCTTTCCATGTCAACACGGGTGACCCGACACATGGCCCGGCATGATGCGCGCCGCGGCCCGCGCTCCGGCCGCGCACAACGCCATGACCACCGTGGATGCGCACAACGCCGGGACCCAGCCCTCCGCCCGGCGCGCGTCTCACGACGCCCATCCGAGGGCGGCCAGGGTGCACGCACACATGGCCGGACCGTGCGGAATCGCCCGCGCGCCGCCCGGTCTCGCGACGCCGGCCGCCGCGGTGAGGACCGGCGCGGCCAGCGCCGACCAGACCCAGACCGCGGCGCCGCCCAGCGCGGCGGCGGCGCCGAGCCCGACGGCCAGCTTCACGTCGCCGGCACCGAACGCGGCCGGAACCGCCAGGTGCACAACGAGATACGGACCGGCCAGCAGCAGCGCGCCGAGCAGTGCGGGCAGCAGGCGACCGGTGACGCCCGCGTAGCCCAGGACCGCGACCGCGCCCGCGGCGGTCAGCGGGTTGGGCAGGCGCCGGGTACGCAGGTCGGTGACGGTGAGCAGGGCGCACCACGCGATCAGCAGCACGGGAGCGAGGACGGCGGTCACGGATTCGGCGGACATGGATCCAGCCTGACCGCCCGGACCACGGAACAGGGGGTGCGATCGGAAAATGTGGACAACTTCGCCGATGTGAACAGCCGATCGCTATCAATTGTTCGTGACATGACGGCGGTAGCGTGGAGTTCATGTGTGCCGACCAGGGCGCCTGGCGCCCCAATTATGCCGTTCGCCGGGCCGCGTTGCGTGATCTGCTGGTGGAAGCGGGGGTGGATGCCCTGCTGGTGACCGATCTGATCAACATCCGGTATCTGACCGGATTCACCGGATCCAACGCGGCGCTGCTGGTCCACTCCTGGGACGGCATCGAGGAACGCACGATGATCTGCACCGACGGCCGCTACGCCACCCAGGTCGGTGAACAGGTTCCCGATCTGCGCGCCGAGATCGCCCGCGCCTGCGCCCGCCGCCTCGTCGAGCTGGCGGGGGAGTGGCAGGTCGGCCGGATCGGCTTCGAGAGTCACGTCGTGACCGTGGACCAGCATCGCGCGCTGCTGGAACAGGCCGGCGGCCTGCAACTCGTGCCGATGCCGGGCCTGGTGGAGCAGCTGCGGATGGTCAAGGATCCGTACGAGGTGTCGCAGTTGCGCGCGGCCTGCGCCGCCGCCGACGCCGGGCTCGCGGCCCTGCTCGGGCGCGGCGGGCTGCGCCCGGGACGCACCGAGCGGCAGGTGGCCCGTGAACTGGAATGGCTGATGTTCGAGCACGGCTCGGAGGCCGTGTCGTTCGAGACGATCGTCGCGACCGGCGCCAACTCCGCCGTCCCGCATCATCGGCCCACCGACGCCGTGCTGGCCACCGGCGATTTCGTGAAGTTCGACTTCGGCGCGGTGGTGGGCGGCTACCACTCGGACATGACCCGCACCTTCGTGCTCGGCGCGGCCGACGACTGGCAGCGGGACGTGTACACGCTGGTGTACGAGGCGCAGCGGGCGGGCCGGGAATCGCTGCGCCCGGGTGTCTCGTGTGCGGAGGTGGACGCGGCCGCGCGCTCGGTGATCGAGGGCGCGGGCCACGGCGATCTGTTCGTGCACGGCCTCGGTCACGGGGTCGGTTTGCAGATCCACGAAGCGCCGGGGATCGCCCGAGCCGGCACGGGTACACTCCTCGGAGGCGTGGCGGTCACCGTCGAGCCAGGTGTGTATTTCCCCGGCCGTGGCGGTGTCCGGATCGAGGATACGCTCGTGGTTCGCGAGGGGGGACCCGAGCTGCTCACGCTCACCAGCAAAGAATTGACCGTCGTCGATTGACGCCGGTTGCTACGAACAGGAGACCTGAGGACAGTGGCGGACACCAGTGACTTCAAGAACGGCATCGTGCTGCGCATCGATAATCAGCTTCAGCAGATTATCGAGTTCCAGCACGTCAAGCCGGGTAAGGGTCCTGCGTTCGTGCGGACGAAGCTGAAGAACGTCCTCTCCGGCAAGGTGGTCGACAAGACCTTCAACGCGGGTGTGAAGGTGGAGATCGCCACCGTCGACCGCCGCGACATGACCTACCTGTACCACGACGGGTCGGACTACATCTTCATGGACGGCGACACGTTCGACCAGATCAGCATCGCGGAGCCGATCATCGGCAAGGCCGCCGGCTTCCTGCTGGAGAACATGCAGGTCCAGGTCGCGACCAACGAGGGCGCGGTGCTGTACGTGGAGCTCCCGGTCACCGTGGAGCTGCTGGTCGCGCACACCGAGCCGGGCCTGCAGGGCGATCGTTCCAGCGCGGGCACCAAGCCGGCCACCCTGGAGACGGGTGCCGAGGTGCAGGTGCCGCTGTTCATCAACGAAGGCGACAAGTTGAAGATCGACTCGCGCGACGGCAGCTACCTCGGCCGCGTCAACGCCTGATCCGGTGGCCGACCATCCCGGGGGCGACAGGAAGTCCCCGCACAAGAAGCTAGGCGCCCGGCACAAGGCCCGGCGTCGCGCGGTGGACCTGTTGTTCGAGGCCGAGGCCCGGGATGTCGATCCCGCCGATCTGATCGACGATCGGGTGCAACTGTCGGCCAAGGACGACAGCGTCGCGCCCGTGAATCCGTACACCCGCACCCTGGTCGAGGGCGTCGCCGACGACCTCGACCGGGTGGACGGCGCCATCGAGTCGTATCTGCAGGACTGGACGCTGCCGCGGCTGCCCGCCGTCGACCGCGCCATCCTGCGGGTGGCGGTGTGGGAACTGTTCCACGCCGCCGACGTACCGCCGGTGGTCGCCGTCGACGAGGCGGTGGAATTGGCCAAGGAGTTGTCCACGGACGATTCCCCCGGCTTCGTCAACGGCGTGCTCGGCCGGGTCGTGGAGGTGGCGCCGCAGGTGCGCGCCGCCGCGGCCGCCACTCGCGCGGTTCCGCGCCCGGACGGTGAGGTGTAGATGTACAAATATCTGGTGCTCGCACTGCGCACGCCCGACTGGACCGATGAGGTCGCCGAGCCGCACCGGGACTGGCTCGACGAGGTGCGCGCCTCCGGAAATCTGGACTGCACCGGCCGTTTCACCGACGGCACCGGTGGCGCCTACGTGATCCTCGCCGACAATCTCGACGCCGCACGCGAATTGGTCGCCACCGACCCGATCCACACCTCGGGCGCCTCCGAACTCGTGGTCTTCGAATGGGAGATCACCGGCTGAGCTGCCGGCGGCGATCCGCGCGGCGGAAAACCTTATCCGGCAGCGTTTTCCGGACGCAGGATGATGGTGCCGGCCGTGGCCCGCTGCTCGATCAGCCGATGCGCCGCCGCGGCCTGCGCCAGCGGGAGTACGTCCGCCAGCATGGGCCGCAGTGCGCCGGTCGCGGCGAGTTCGAGGGTACGCGCGCGGGCCGCCGCGACCCGGCCCAGCCAGGCGGGCCCGGCGCAGCCGGTGTAGGTGAGCCCGGCGGCCATCAGATCCGCGGCCGACACCTCGGCCGGGCTCCCGGACAGGTGCCCGTAGCCGAGCATGCGGCCGCCGGCGGGTGTGAGCACGGCGAGCAGCCGGTTGGCGGTCGACCCGCCGATGGCATCGAAGACGACATCGATCGTGTTCTCGCCCAGCGCTTCCCGCAGCCGCTGCGGCCAGTCGGGATCGGTGTGGTCGAGGACCTCGTCCGCGCCGAGTTCGCGCGCGCGGTCACCCTTGCGCGCACCGCCGGCCGTGGCGATGACGCGCGCGGCGCCGAACCGCTTCGCCAGCTGGGTGAGACTGCCGCCGACCCCGGCCGCGGCCGCCTGCACCAGCACGGTCTCGGTGCCGCTCAACCTCGCCGTCTCCAGCAGCGGCAGCGCGACCGAACCACCCATCAGTACCGCGGCCGCGGTATCGGTGTCGAGCCCGTCCGGGATGACGGTCGCGAATTCCGCGGGGACACACACCTTTTCGGCATAGCCTCCGAGTCCCGCGGTGGCCGCGACGACCCGCGCGCCGCGCAGCGCGGGATCGGCGCCCGGCCCGATTTCGGTGACGACGCCCGCGGCCTGGAATCCGAACACCACGGGCGTCGGCACCGGAAAGGGGAAAGCCCCGGAGCGCAACAGGGTTTCGGGATACAACACCGGGATCGCCACGGTATCGATCAGGATTTCGCCGGGGCCGGGACGAGGATCGTCGACCTCCCGGGCGACGAGCACCTCGGGTGCGCCGGTTTCGAGCATGACGACTGCCTGCATGACATCTCCATAAATGGACTAGCGGTCAACTTGTGCGGCCCTACGATATGGACCGACGGTCAACATTGTCAAGGAGTGTGGTGACATGGTCGGAGAGCGGCCGAAGGAACGCGCGGATGCCGCGCGCAACCGCCGCGCGATCCTGGACGCGACCGCGGCGCTGCTGGCCGAACACGGCGCGGCCGCGGTGACGATGGATCGGGTCGCCGCGGTGGCGGGTGTCGGGAAGGGCACCATCTTCCACCGTTTCGGCAGCCGTGCCGGATTGTTGCTGGAACTGCTCGGCGACCATGTCCACGCGCTGCGCGACGCGGTCGTGCAGGGACCGCCGCCGCTGGGTCCCGGCGCACCGGCAGGCGACCGGCTGGTGGCCTTCTTCGCGGCGTTCACCGACGTCGTGACCGACAACGCCGAACTCATGCTGGCCTATCAGGCGATGCCGCCGCACGAGGATGCCGAGGAGTTGCACGTCTTCTGGAACGAGCATGTCACCGCTCTGCTGCGGGAGGTGCGCCCGGATCTGGACGCGCAGATGGTCGGGATGCTCCTGATGGCGCCGCTGGGCGGCGAACTGCTGCCACAGCTGGCCCGTTCCGGCGCGAAGGACCGAGCGCGGGCGGCCATGGTGCAACTCGTGGAGTCGGTGGTACGCGGGTAACAGTGCTCACAGTCGGCCCGGCGGATGCGGGAATCCGGAATGCTGGGCGATAACGTCGTTCTTATGACTGAGAATCGGACCGAGGCATTGCCCAGCGCGGAACACCACGAGGGTGGTTTCCGGCCGATGCCGGGACCGGATCACAGCGAACCGATCGAGGACCTGCGCGGCGGTCCCTGGTTCGGCGAGTACATCGCGCAGGTGCGCGGGCTGATGGACCGGGTCCGGTTGTCCTGCCCCTCGGACGAGCAGGCCCTGGAGGCGATCGCCCGCCTGAAGGAACTCAACGATCTGCTGGACGCCACGGTGGTCGACGAGTGGTCGCTGCCCGGCTGGGTGCGCCGCGACCTCCCGGCGAACGGCAACATCACGCTGCCGCCGTTCTTCATCGATCACGCCGACAACGACAACGTGCAGGCCCGCCTGACCTTCGACACGTTCCACCTCGGTGGCAACGCCGCCGCGCACGGCGGCCACATCGCCCTCGCCTTCGACACCCTGCTCGGCACGATCGCCTCGCTGCACGGTGAATCACCTACGCGCACAGCGTCTCTCACCGTCGACTACCGCTCGATCACGCCGCTGAACCGGGAACTGTCCGCCCGCGCCTGGACCGAACGCCGCGAGGGCCGCAAGATCTTCGTGCGCGGCACCATCCACGACGGCGACCGCCTCTGCGCCGAGGCGCACGGCCTGTTCCTCACCCTCGAGCCCGGCCAGCAGTAACCGCCGGTCAGCGGATCCAGATCAGGGCGGCGGTCGCCGCGGCGGTGGCGAGTACCGCGAGCATCGCGCCGCTGAGCAGGAACCGGCTCATCGGGACCCGCACCCCGTGGCTGCGGCAGAACTCGAGACACAGCAGGGTCGCCAGCGACGCCCACGGGGTCAGCACCGAACCGACATTCGTGCCGATCAGCAGTGCCAGCAACTGCGTGTGATTCGCCGCCGGGATCACCGCCTCGCCCGCGGTGTAGGCGGGGAGGTTGTTGGCGATGTTGGACAGGCCGGCGCCGGCGGCCGCCGCCCGGTAGGCGCCCGCGGTACCCGGGTCGGTGCCGATCAGATCGTGCATCAGGTGTGACAGGCCGAACCGCCCGAGGGTCGGCACCACCAGGAACAGGCCGATCACGAATACCAGCAGCCGCCACGGGATCAGCGACCAGCGCAGCGCCGAACGGTCCAGACATGCGAACGCCACGACCGCGATGATCGCCGCGACACCGGCCGCGAGGCCGATGCGGTCGCCGACGATCGGGATCGCCGCGATGAACAGTACGCAGGCGGCGGCCGTCAGATACAGCAGCGCGCGCTCCCGGCGGCCCGAGGGGCGCACGGGTTCCGGCGGCAGATACCGGTCCACGCCGCGCCGGCCCCGCCGCCAGTACCACCCCCACAGGCACAACATGGTGACCGCGATCGACGCCAGCTGCGGCAGCCACATCGTGGTCGCGAACCCGCGGCCGTCGAGCCCGACCCGGCCGGCGGCGAGCAGATTGGTCAGATTCGATACGGGCAGTAGCAAACTCGCGGTATTCGCCAGCCACAGCGTCGTCATCGCCAGCGGCAGCGGCGGGATGCGGGCCGGCACCGCCAGCGCCAGCATCACCGGGGTGAGCAGGACCGCGGTGGTGTCGAGATTCAGGACCGTGGTGGTCGTGGCCGCGAACAGCACGCACAACAGGAACAGCGCCACGTAGTTGCCGCGTCCGATGATCGCGAGCCGATGCGCGATCACATCGAAAACCCTTGCCTGCCTGGCCAATTCGGCCAGCACGATCACACTGCCGAGGAACAGCAGCAGCGGCCCGATCCGCCGCATGTTCGCCACCGCGTCCGCCCGCGGCAGCAGTCCCGTCACGACGCACAGCACACCCGCGACGAGCAGCCCCAGCCGGATCCCGTCCAGCAACCCGATGCGCCGGCGCGGCCGCGGTTCGGCAGGGGATCGGACGGAGTCGAGCTGCTCGGGCACACCGTCATCTTCGCAAGCCCGGCCGGTACGAGTCGTTCGCGGGGTGTTCGCCGGAACTCACATCCGGGTGGGCGGCTGTTCGACCCAGCCCGCGACCACGACCAGACCGGTCGGCCGGTGCACCGCGAGGAAGGCGAACGGCCGGTCGAAGGTGACGGCGATCTCGACGGTGCGGCGCGGCGGGAACAGCGCCGCGGCGACCGCGAACGCGACCGCGGTGACCGCGGCGGCCTCGAATCCCTCACGGGTGAACCGGGCCAGCGCATCCTGTCGCGCCGAATCGACCGCCAGCGGGGTGGCCGACACCGCCGGGAAGTGGCCGCGGGTCGAATCGGTGGCGGCCCGGAGGCCGAACAGGTCCGGATCGGCGAGCAGATCGTGCGAGGAGCGGATCTCGAAGGGCGGCAACTGGATTCGCAGCGAATCCGACATCGCGCGGGTGGCCTCGACGGTCAGCCCCGGCCCGAGCGTGCCGACCGGCAGCTCGCCGCGCACCTCGACCGTGCCGTCGAGCGCGCCGAAACCGGTGGCCAGGACCTCGCCGGGGGAGCCGTCGCCGAGCAGCAGATGCACATCGAGATCGCCGTGGCCGCGCACCACCACGCGCGTGACCGGATCGGACCCGCCGAGCAGCGCCGCGTCGCCGAGTTGCTTCGAATAGCGGGACAGGCCGGGCCCGCGATGCCCCCGCCACGGGCCCGAAACCGGTTCCAGCACATCGTCGTGGAACGGATCGGCCCAGGCGGTGCGGGCGACCACGGCGGTCGCGAGCAGCATCGCGGTCTCGGCGGTGAGGTCCAGCGGGAAACGGGGGATGAGACCCGCGGTGTGCCGCGCGGCCCAGGCGTCCAGGGCCGGCTGATCGGTGAGCGGCTCGACCGTGCCCGCCGGCAGCGTGCCCGACCAGTCCGGATTCAGCTCGATGTCGCGCCGCACCCACAACCCGAGCGCTCCGGCCACCGATTCGGCCGCGGACAGCGATTCGAGCAGACGCAGCGCCCCCGCGTGCGCCTCGGCCCCGGACAGGCCGACCGCGGCGGTGAGCTCGGCGCGGGCCGGTTCGTCGGCGGCGCCGGCCAGCACGCCGAGCAGTGGCCACACGCCGCAGCCCGACAGGACGAAATCGCCGCGACCGGCGGCGGCACACCACCGGGCGGTCAGATCGTTGGCGGCCGACACATGTGACAGCAGGCTGGTCTGCACCCGACCAGCCTAACCGCGCGTACCGACACCGACGAGCACGCGCGGCGGCGGTCCGGGCCCCCGCCGCCGGGTGTACGGGAGGCGGCGGGGGCAGCCGCGCGGGCGGTACCGGACCGTTGCCGATCCTCGTACCTCGAGCGCACTCGAGGTCAAGCGGCGCCGCATCGGCAGCGGTCGAGCCGCACCGCGCACTGCGATAAGGTGAGAGCAATTCGAGCAATTACTCTCACCGTCGAGCTGCCGAGGAGGATGCGGTGCCCGGTACCGTGCGATTGCGGGAACTGCAGGAGGGCGACTGCACGCCCGATCAGGCCTGGGAGCTGTTCGACAGCCTGCCGTCGGTACCCGTCGACCGTATCGTCGGTGACCGGTGGCGCGGCAGCGAACTGGACACGTGCCATCCCTGGGCCGGGGTGCTCGTCGAATCCGGTTGGTACGGAAAGCAATTCGACGACGCCGACCACGTGCAGCCCCTGCTGTTCGCGGGCCCGGACAAGGTGGTGTTCCCGGTCGATCCGCGCCGCGCCCCGCTCGGACTCGCGGGCCGCGTCCCATCGGCGGCCCTGCGCCTGACCCGGGCGGCGCTGCCGCTGCTGCGGCCGGTCCTGCGCGCCCGTGCGTCCCGGGCCCGTCTGCGCGATCTCGAATTCCGCGGAAAGGTCAGTGCCGCAATGGTGTACGACCATCTCCCGATCATCGACATGTTCCGCTGGGTCGACGACGACACGCTGCTCGGCGTGATGGACCTGCGCGGCCTGCGGGAACCGTACTTCTTCATCCTGCGCCGCGATCACGATCGGTGATCGACGCACGCTGTTTTCCGGCGGTCCGGCGCTAGCATCGAGGCGACAACCGCCGGATCCGCAGGGAGGCCGTCGAATGGAACGCACGACATGTCTCGTGGCGGGCGGCGGCCCGGCGGGCGTGGTGCTCGGACTGCTGCTGGCCCGCGCCGGCGTCGAGGTCACCGTCCTGGAGAAACACGCCGATTTCCTCCGGGACTTCCGCGGCGACACCGTCCATCCGACCACCCTCGACCTGCTCGACGAGCTGGGCCTGGGTGCGGAATTCGCGAAATTGCCCGCACGGCGCATGACCGATATCCAGCTGCCGATCCGCGGCCGCATGGTCCGCATCGCCACCCTCGGCCACCTGCCCGGCCGGCACAAATACATCGCGATGGTCCCGCAGTGGGATCTGCTGAACCTGCTGACCCGCGCCGCGGCCGAGGAGCCGACGTTCCGGCTGCGGATGAACACCGAGGCCACCGGCCTGATCCGCGCGGGTGAGCGGATCACCGGCGTGCGGTACCACACGAAGGACGGCGCCACCGGCGAGATCCACGCCGATCTGACCGTGGCCTGCGACGGCCGCACCTCGGTGCTGCGCGCCGCCGCCGGACTCGACCCGAAACAGTGGACCACCCCGATGGACGTGTGGTGGTTCCGCTTCCCCCGCAACGACACCGACCCCGCGGGCGCGGTGTGGATGGTCACCGCGAACCGCTTCGCCCTGCTGCTGGACCGCGGCGACTACTGGCAGTGCGCCACCGTCATCCGCAAGGGCGCCGACGCGGTCCTGCGGACGGCCCCGATCGCCGACGTCATGCGCACCATGATCGCGATCGTGCCCTGGCTGGCCGATCGGGCCGACGCCGTCCGCAGCTGGGACGACGTCAAACTGCTCGACGTGAAGCTCGACCGGCTGCACCGCTGGTACGCCGACGGCCTGTTGTGCCTCGGTGATGCCGCGCACGCCATGTCGCCGATCGGCGGCGTCGGCATCAACCTGGCCGTCCAGGATGCCGTGGCCGCGGCTCGCATCCTTGCTCCGAAACTGTTGTCGCACACCGTCTCCGAGGCCGACCTCGCCCGCGTACAGCGCCGGCGGATCGTGCCGACGATGGTGACCCAGGACATGCAGCGCCTGGTCCACCGCTTCGGTATCGAGCCGAGCCTGTCCGGCGCGCTGGACGTCTCCACCTTCGATCGGATCCCGTTGCCGCTGCGCATCTTCCGCAGCCTCCCGGTGATCCGCACCCTGCCCGCGTACCTGGTCGCGCGCGGCATCCGCCCCGAGCACGCACCGGATTTCGCCCGCCGCCCGGCCGAATGATCCACTGCGACAGAGCTGTTCGCCGAGTCTCAGGCCCCCGGCGCGGTGAAGGCGTCGAGATGGTCGGCGACCCATTCCGCGTAGCTGCGGGGTGAGCGGCCCAGAACCTCGCGCACATCGTCGGTGAGCGTCGCGTTGCGGCCCGAGCGGATGAACGCGCCGCCCTGCTGCGCACCGTCGATGTAGTCGTCCGGCATCCCGGCCGCGGACATCCGGGCCCGGATCTCGGCCTCGGACAGATCGACCACCTCCACCGGACGGCCCAGCGCCGCGCCGAGGATCGCCGCTTGATCGTATTCGGACAGTGCCGCGGGGCCGGTGAGGGTGTAGGTCCGCCCGGCGTGTGCATCCGAGACCAGCGCGCGCACCGCCACCGCCGCGACGTCCTGCGGATCGATCACGCCCTGGGCACCTCGCCCGGTGCGGCTCGGGACCGGTTTGCCGTGGCGGATGTCGTCGGCCCAGGCCAGCGAGTTGGTGGCGAATGCGCTGGGGCGCAACACGGTCCAGGCCAGCCCGCTGTCCTGCAGGGCCAGTTCACCGGTCCGATGCCAGGTGCCGATCCAGCCCAGTTCGGGATCGCCGGTGCCGATCGCCGAGAGTTTGACCGCCCGGCGTACCCCGGCCGCCTGCGCGGCCGCCACCAGCGCGGTATCCGCGTCGGTGTGCGGGCCGAACACCCCGACCAGGAACGCCGCCTCCGCCCCGGCCATCGCGGCCGACAGCGCGTCCGGATCGGCGTAATCGCCGCCGACCACCTCGACACCGTCCGGCACCGTCGCCGCCGCCGGATTCCGGGTCAGCGCTCGCACTCGTTCGCCGCTTTCCGCCAACTGCCGGACCAGTTCACTACCGATGGTGCCCGTCGCACCCGTCACCAGAATCATGTGACCACAGTGCAGTGCGATCGACCTGCGGCGATAGGAAAAACCGGCACGCCGGTCCGGGTGCGACGGTGGCTACAGTGGATGCGGTGACCACTCGTCTGCTCGGCCCGACCCGCACGGCCGAAGTCCACGAACGGCCGGTCGGTATTCCGACGGCGCTGCGCCCCTGGTTCGCGGCGGCCGGGCGTATCCCGGGCCGGGCGACGCTGCCCGATTCGTTCACCCATGCCCCGAGCGTGGCGACGACGGTGGTGCTGCGCCGGCAGGCCGCGGATCACCGCGATCTCATGGTGATCGGCCCGCGCACGCGCGCGAGTTACTACGCCGCGAAGGCCCCCGCGTCCTGCCTGCGGCTGCGGATCGCACCCGGCGCGGTGCGCTCGTTGCTCGGCGTGGCCGCCGATGAGCTGACCGACCACGTCGCGCCGCTGGCCGAATTCACCGGCCCGCTGGCCGGATTCACCGAACAGCTGCTGCACACCGAACCCGCCGCGGTGCTGTCGCTGCTGGAACAGCAACTGCCACAGCACATGCCGGACGATCCGGCCGCGCGTGCGCATCGTGCCGTACTCGCGGCGGCCACCGCCGCACTGGCCGCCGATCGCGCCGGTGTCTCGGAGGTGGCGGCCCGGCTGTCGGTGAGCGAGCGCCAGCTGCGCAAACTGTTCACGACGGGAATCGGCTTGTCGCCCAAGCATTTCGCCCGTATCGCCCGGGTCCGCCGGTTACTGAGCGATCCGGACGCCGGACCGCTGGCGCATCTCGCCGCCGACGAGGGCTATTACGACCAGTCGCACATGACCGCGGACTTCCGCGCGCTCATGGGGGTGCCGCCGTCCTGGTTCTTCGAGGGCCGCCTCCCCGCGCCGGTGCCCTGCGAGGATCGGGTGCGCGGCTGACGGTTCAGCGCCGCCCGGCGGTGCGGGCGATGTCCCGGAGCATGCGCCGGACGATCATCCGGTGCGCGCCGGAGCGGATGACCAGCATCCGGTACCCGAGGCCGTACAGGCCCGGGAATGCCGCCGCGGAGCGCGCGGTGAGGATCGTGCCGGCCGGATCGGCCGCGAGGTGGAAGCTCAGCCGGTAGCGGGAGAACCGATGCCTGCCCGCGAGGGTGAGGTGGTCGTCCGGCGCGGACTCGGTCACCGCGAAACCGGGGACGGTGGCGCCGAGTTCGGGCAGGGTGCCACCGGCCGAACGGGGTTCGGTGCCGATCACCGTTGCGAAATACGGGTTCACGCCGGGCCCGGTGCGGGCGATCCAGTCCGACAGCGCGGCCCACACGACCGGGACGGGAACCGGTACCGTGATCCGGTGTTCATCGATGAACGGTAGTTCGGTGGCGGTCAGGTCGGCCTACTTCGTGTCGAGGATGGCGCGGAAACGTTCCTCGGCCAGCTCCAGCTGGTCGCGAATGTGCTGTTTGACATGTTCGGTCAGCGGAGTGTCGGGGCGGTTCACCAGATCGCGGTAGATGGGGGTCATCGGCCGGTACTTGGTGGCCAGATGACGCATCGCGGGCTCGGTGGCGTAGAGGATGCCGACCCCGTTGTCGGTGAAGTCGGACAGCTTCACGACCCGCGCCCACGGATCGCGATCGAGGCTGGTGGCGATGTGCTCACGGTACTGGACGTGCTTGTCGCCGGCGGGGTCGGGCTCGGGGACGGTGACCGAGGCGATCAGTCCCGCGACCCGTGGCCCGAACCGCTCGCCGACCTCGGCCAGCGCCGCGCCGGTGCCGGAACCGCCACGGGCGCCGGCCAATTCGGGCGTATGGTCCTCCACCGAATCGTGCAGCAGCCCGGCCACCGCCACATCGGTATCGTGCACCTCGTAGTGGCTGACGATGCGAATCGCCACGCGGAGCAGATGATTCACGTACGGCTCGCGACCGTAACGGTCGTCGCGGTGCAGGTCGGCGGCCAGCTCGAGCGCGGCCTCGACCCGGTCCGGCCGCGGCAACTTCTCCTTCTCGATGTCGAGCCGTTGCCGCAGGCCTTCTTCGCCGTGCACGTCACTGATGGCGTGCAACGGCATCACGGCCAGAATTCCCGCCCCCGGAGTGTTCATGGCGCCAATGTACCAGTCCGATATGACATTTCCGTGGGCCGTCGGCGGCGCCGCCGGATACGCGTTTCCGCTGTTCCGGTGCCTGCGGAAAGGCCGGCGCACCCGCACGCGCGGCGGCGGCGGATCGACAGGACCCGGCGTCGCACGGCATCCTGAGGGCGATGGAGTATCGCAGTGTGCTGTGGCAGCCCCGGCCCGCGCCGATCGGGGAGACGGTAGTCTCCGATCGGGTGCGGGCCGATCTGCACCTGGACCGGATCATCGCGGCGGTGGCCGGCGACCTCGACCCGTATCGGCTCACCGAATGGCTGCGCCGGCCGTTGTGCGATCTCGACGCGGTCCGGTATCGCCAGGAGGTGTTCACCGATCTGGCCGCGCCGCAGGCCTGTCGGGTGTTCGACGAGTTCGCCGTGGCGCTGTGGCGGATGCGCGATCTGACCGCGCTGTCGACCGGGCATCGCCATCCGCGGCAGCGGGCCCGCCGGTTGCTCGACGCCGCGGCGGAGTACGTATCGGCGGTGACCCGGCTGCACGACGAGCTGACCGGACTGCCGCTCACCTCCCGCGCGCTCACCGGCTGGCGCGCCTACGTCGCGGAATTGACCGCGGGCGCCGCGTTCACCCGGCTCGCCACGGACGTACGGGCCGCCGAAAGCGCGTTGCGCGAGGTGCGTTTCGCAGTCCGGATCCTGGACCGCACCGTCGAGGTCGGAACATACGGCGGTGAGCCGGATTACGCGGACACCATCGCGAACCTGTTCCGCCGCTTCGGATCCGGCGAGCCCGCGCCGAGATCCGCGCCGGATCGCTCGGAGCCGGATCCGTTCGAGATGCAGATGCTGGACCGGGTGGCGGAGCTGTTCCCCGCGCCGTTCCGGCTGCTCGACCGGTTCGCGCGCGAGCACGCGGAGTTCGCCGATCCGGGTGTCGCCGTCTTCGATCGCGAAATCCATTTCTATCTGCGGTATCTCGCCGTGGCCGAGCGCGTGACCGGCGACGGCCGCGCGCTGACCCTGCCCGAGGTGACCGCGGAATTCGACCGCCCCACCGCCACCGCGGCTTTCGACATGACACTCGCCCTGAAACACGTGGCCGAGCGGAAACCGCTGGTGTGCAACGACGTCCGGCTCGACGACACCGAGCGCATCCTGGTGGTCACCGGACCGAACTCCGGTGGCAAGACCACTTTCGCTCGCACCGTGGGCCAATTGGTCTACCTGGCGGCCCTGGGTTGCCCGGTACCGGCGGCGCACGCGCGACTGCCGCTACCGGACCGGATCTGCACCCATTTCGAACGTGCCGACGCCGCCGACGACCGGACCGGCCGGTTGCTGCGCGAACTCACCGCGGTCCGCGACACACTCGCCGTCGCCACCTCCCGCAGCGTGATCCTGCTGAACGAGAGTTTCGCGTCGACCACCACCGCCGACGGCCTGCGCATCGGCGGCGAGGTGCTCGACCGGATCGCCGCGCTGGGGGCGATCACGGTCTTCGTCACCTTCTTCGAGGGGCTGGCCACCGGTCCGGCCCGGGTCGGCCTGGTCGCGGCGGTGGCGTCCGGCGATCCGGCGCGCCGCACCTACCGGCTGCACCGGCGCCCCGCCGACAGCCGGGCGCACGCGGCGACGCTCGCGGACCGATACGGCCTCACCTACGAGGCGGTCACCGCGCGGATCGCCGGATGAGACCGCACCTCCGATACCCGCCCGGCGCCCCCGTCGCGTCCGCGACCCTCGGCGAGACCGTGGCCGCCGACCTGGGCTTGGACGCCGTCTGCGCCGCGATGGCCGGTGGCGACGCGGTGCTGCTGGCCGCCGCCCGGTCCGGCCTGACCGCGCTCGCCGCCGACGCCGCGACCGTCCGGTACCGCCAGGAGGTGTTCGCCGACTGCTGCGCACACCCGGACCGGATCCGCGCGATGTACGAGATCGCCTGCGCGGCAACGGAAGTGCGGCGCTGGACGATCGGCCGCGGCAGCCGTCCGGGCGGCAAACTGCTGCTGGCGCTCCAGCCGATCACCGAGCTGATGACCCTGCTGCACCGCCTGCGCGCCGAATGCGACCGTGGCGCAGCGGTTTTCCGCTCGGCCGGACTGACCGAACTGTGCGCGCAGGTGCGCGCCACCCTCCCGGACGAGTACTTCGACGAGGTCGGCACGCACCTCGCCGCCCTGGATTTCGAGCACGGCACGCACCTCAGCGTCGCCCTCGGACCGGGTAACAAGCCGGTGGATCCGATTCTGCACGCCCCGCCCCGATCCCGCCCGCGCGGGCTGCGCCGCCGGAGCGGGGCCTTCGAGGCGATCGATGATTTCGAGGCCGGGGCCACCGCGCTGACCCGTTTCCGGAGCCGGGCGCTGGCGGAGGTCGCCGACGTGGTCAGCCGCGCCGCGGACGGTATCGGCGACTTCTTCCTCCGATTGCGCACCGAACTGGCCTTCTACCTCGGCGCGCACACCCTGCGGCAGCGTCTGGAACAGGCCGGGGTGCCGGTGTGCGTACCGGCCGTGCTCCCGGCGCGGTCACCCGGTCTGCACTGCGTCGGCCTGCGCGATATCGGCCTGTGCCTGGCGGGGGAGCTGGTGGCCGGGGTCGACGTGGCGGCCGCCGATCGCACGCTGCTCGTCGTGACCGGGGCCAACAACGGCGGCAAGACCACCTTCCTGCGCAGCGCCGGTATCGCTCAGATCATGTTGCAGGCGGGCCTGTTCGTGGCCGCCGACGAATTCGCCGCACCCGTCCGCTCCGGCGTGTTCACCCATTTCGCGCCGGAGGAGGACCGGACGCTGACCCGCGGCCGGTTGGCCGAGGAACTGGCGGCGATGAGCGGCGTCGTCGACCGGATCGGCGCCGGTGGATTGCTGCTGTGCAACGAGTCGTTCGCCTCCACCGGCGAACACGACGCCGCGCGGCTGGCCGGGCCGTTGTTCGCGGCCCTGGTGGATTCCGGGGTGACGGTCGTCGTCGTCACACATCTCCACGAATTCGCCGCCGCCCGTAGCGCCGAGGCCCGGCCGGCGGATCTGTTCCTGCGCGCCGGACGCGCCGACGACGGCACCCGCACCTATCGGATGACGCCGGGCGCACCCCGCCCGGAGGCGCACGGCGCCGACCTGTTCCGGCAGGTGTTCAGCGCACCCCGCGAGGCCGGAACTGGATACTGATCCGCGGCCCGACCGACCGCCGGGTCTTCGGCACCGCATGCTCCCACGTCCGCTGGCACGACCCACCCATCACCAGCAGATCACCGTGGCCGAGCTGGTACCGGACCGCCGCGCCCCCACCGCGCGGCCGCAACGCCAGCCCCCGCGGCGCGCCGACGGATACGATCGCGACCATCGTGTCGTACCGGGCGCCGCGCCCGGTCGTGTCACCGTGCCACGCGACGCTGTCGTTGCCGTCGCGATACCAGCACAACCCGACCGTGCGGAACGGCTCGCCGAGTTCCGCGGCGTAATACGTGCTCAGCGCCACCCGCGCCGCGTCGAGCGCCGGATCCGGTAACGGCTCGTCCTCGTCGTAGAACCGTTGCAGCCGTGGCACATCCACCACCCGGTCGTACATCGGCCGCCGGTCGGCCCGCCACGGCACCCGCGCGACCAGCCGTTCGAACAGCGCATCCGACCCGGTGAGCCAGGCCGGCAACACATCGACCCACGCCCCCGAACCCAGGTGTGTGCGCCGCACCCCGGTCAGCGCCCGGGGCGCGGCCTCCCCGCTCGCGTCCTCGTCGGGACAGTCGAACAGCGATCCCTGGAGTGTGGTCGGCATGCGACCCAATGTACCCATGATCGAACGTATGTTCCAGTAGCAACTACGCAGTTTCCGGTGCGGGATCCACGGTCCGGGTCGCCGGGGCCGTGTCCGGTACGGGTTCGGGCGGCGATCGGCGCGTGCGGCGCCGGGACCGGTCAGGGCTGTCCGGCCGCCGCGGGCCGACCGGGGCGCGCCAGCGAGCGGTCCGCGAGGGTCATGATCAGGAACAGCACCGCCGCGATCAGCATGAACAGCGAAAGATGGTGCAGCGCATCGGTACCCGCGGGCCGGGTCAGCAGCGCGCCGCCGGCCGCCGCCGAGCCGATGGCCCCGAGATACATGAAGGTGCGCAGCAGCCCCGCCGACGAGGCCATCCGTTCCGGCTCGGCCTGGTGGTAGACGGCGTTCTGGATCGCGAGATTGTTGAGCCCCTGCGGAATTCCCATGATGCACACCGCCGCGACCAGCACCCAGATGGTGGTCGACGCGTGCACGGCCAGCAGCAGGCTCGCGGCCGCGATCTGCGCGATCGCACCGACCACCAGTTTGCCGCGAATTCCGTTGCGGCGCCCGGTGAGTGCCGCGACGCCGATCCCGGCCAGCGACATCGGCAACAGCACCAGACCGGCGGTGGCCGCCGACAGCCCGCGGCCGTCCTCGAGCCACTGGGTGAACCCGTACAGGAAGCAATAGGCGATCAGCGCGGACAACGTGGCGCGCACATAGGTGGCGACCAGCGGCAGATTCCCGCCGAGCAGGCGGACGTCCACGAACGGCTCGGCCGTGCGCCGTTCCCGCACCACCAGCGCGGCCGCGGCGACCACCGCGAGCACCGGCAGATACCAGTGCGCCACAGCGGGTTTCATCAGGAACAGCAGCAGCGCGACGAGCATGACGGCGAACAGGCCGATACCCGGGACGTCCAGTCCGGCGAGGCTGCCCCGCCGGGCGATCGGAGTCCGGGGCAGTCGCCGGATACCCAGGACCAGACAGGCCAGGGCCAGCGGAATGTTCACGGCGAAGGTGGCGCGCCAGCCACCCAGATGGATCAGCAGTCCGCCCGCGGTGGGGCCGAGTACGACGACGGTCTGACTGGCGATCGACAGCGCGGTCAGCACACGCGCCGGGCTGTCGTGGCCGGTTCGCCGGGACTCGCTGCGGATCAGGTACATCGAGGCGGGATAGCCCGCGCACGTGCCGAAACCGAGGACGACCCGGGCCAGCACGAGCACCCACAACGCCGGCGCCAGCAGGCCCAGCACCCCGGCGATCCCGGTCAGCGCGGCGCCCGCGAGATACAACCGGCGCGGTCCGTACAGGTCGATCAGCCGTCCGACCACCGGCTGACCGATCGCGGTGGCCAGGTACAGCGCCGACACCAGCCACGCGGTCTGCGCCGGCGGCGCGCCGAACGCGACCCCGATCGGCACCAGCGATACGGCGAGGATCGACGAGTTCACCGGATTGAGCACCGACGACACGATCATCGGGACGATCAGCCGCCGGTCGAACCCGTCGGCCTGCGCCGGTCGCCGGAATCTGCGGCCGAATCGCTCCAGCGTGGCCGTCATTGCGCGGTCAGCCTCTCCAGCAGTGCCAGCGCGTCCAGTACGGTGGCCCGTTCGGCCTCGGTGAAATGTTCCTGCAGGGCGGCGGACAGCCATTCCTGTCCCGCCTGCCCGCGGTCGTCCAGCAGATCGCGGCCGGCCCTTGTCAGCGACACCACCTGGCGGCGGCGGTCGGCGGGATCGGTGCGACGTTCGACGAATCCACGCTCGTCGAGCACGCCGAGAGTGGCGGCGACCGCCTGCGGACGCACCCGTTCGGCGGCGGCGAGGTCACTGGCGGTGCTGTCGCCGCGCTTGTGCAACCGGCTCAGCACCGACATCTGCGAGGGGGTGAGCTCGCGGCTGTCGGAGGCCTCCAGGAAGCGCCGCCGCAGCCGGCTGATCAGCACCCGCAGCTCACGGGCCGCCCGGACGGCCGACTCGGAGACGGTCTGCGTGGAATCCATGACCCCACGATAGATAGACAACCTGAATTGTTCAATCCAGGTTGTTCAATCCGGATTGGGTAATTGCCGGCCGCACGCACCCGCCGCGGCCACGGGGAGGGTGCGTCAGGCGGCGGGCGGGATGTGCGCGCGCACGAAATCGACGACGGCGTCGGTGAATTGGTCGTTCACGTCGCTGGCGGCGGTGTGCGCGGCCCCGGCGATCTCGACATACTCCAGGTGCGGAACCAGGGCCCGGAACGCGGCGACGCTCTCCTCGCCGACCACATCGGACAGCCGGCCGCGGACCAGCAGCACCGGAACGGTGAGTTCGCGGGCCGCCGCCTCGAGTTCGTCGGCGTTGAGGTCGAGATCCTCGGGATTCTCGGGCCGCTGCATCATCGCCGGATCCCAGTGCCAGTACCAGCGGCCGTCGCGCTCGCGCAGATTGCGGCGCAGACCCTCGGGACTGCGCGGCCGGGGGCGGTGCGGCAGATACTCCGCGACCGCGTCGGCGGCCTCCTCGAGGGTGGCGAAACCCGCCGGATTGCCGGTCAGGAAGTTCAGCACCCGGTCGATACCCTTGCGCTCGGGGCGCGGCACCACGTCGACCAGCACCAGTCCGGCGATCCGTTCGCCACCGGGCAGGGTGGTGGCCAGGAGGCTGGTCAGCCCGCCCATGCTGGCGCCGACGAGGATCGCCGGGCGGCCCAGTTCGGCCAGGATGCCGAGCAGGTCGGCGGCCTGGGCCTCGCGGCTGTAGTTCCCGTCCGGGGCCCAGTCGCTGTCGCCGTGGCCGCGGGCGTCCAGCAGTATCGCGCGCAACCCGACCTTGGCCAGGGCGGCGCCGGTGTCCTTCCAGGAATGCCGGGTCTGGCCCCCGCCGTGCAGGAACACCGCCAGCGGGCCGTCCTCGGGCCCCCAGCTCTCTCCGGCGAGTCGGATCCCGTCGGCGCCCCGGAAGGTCAGGGGGGTCGGATCCGTGAACCCATTCGCATCGCTCACGATATCGAGCATGGCACAGGTAGGGGTGGAATTTACAGTGTATGACAACATCGCGGTGGCGTAGCCGGGGATTCGCCGGCGGGTCGCGAAAAGCGGGGACCGGCGGGAGCGCCGAATCGCCGCGCTGCTAGGCTCTCCAGCCGAACAGACATCCTTTAACGGACCGTCCCGTGAGGCGGGGAAGGAGGTCGGCATGGCCGTGCCCGAATACTCGCAGCGGCACGACCCGGAGTGGATCCGGGCCGGGCGCGAGTTGCTGTCGGCGCAGGACGTGAGCCGCACCGTGGCCCGGATGGCCCACCAGATCATCGAGAAGACCGCCCTCGACGCGGCCGATTCCGGGGCGCCGCGCGTGGTGCTCATCGGAATCCCCACGCGCGGAACCTCGTTGGCCGCCCGGCTGACCGACCGGATCGAGGAGTTCTCCGGGGTGCGCCCGGCGCTCGGCTCGCTGGACATCACCCTCTATCGCGACGATCTGCGCAACCGGCCGCACCGCCCGCTCGAGCGGACCCAGGTGCCGGAGGGTGGCATCGAGAACGCCCTGGTGGTGCTGGTCGACGATGTGCTCTTCTCCGGCCGCAGCGTCCGTTCGGCGCTCGACGGCCTGCGCGACCTCGGCCGTCCCCGCGCGGTGCAGCTGGCCGTGCTGATCGACCGCGGCCACCGCGAACTGCCGATCCGTGCCGATTACGTCGGCAAGAACGTGCCGACCTCCCGCAGTGAGGACATCTCCGTACTGCTCACCGAACACGACGGCCGCGACGGCGTCTACCTGCATCAGGGGGACGAACAGTGAGGCATCTGCTGTCGGTGACCGACCTCGATCGCGATGCCGCGACCCGGTTGCTCGACGACGCCGAGCGATTCGAGCAGGCGCTGCTCGGCCGCGAGGTGCGCAAGCTGCCGACGCTGCGCGGTCGCACCGTGATGACGGTCTTCTTCGAGAACTCCACCCGCACCCGGGTGTCCTTCGAGGTCGCCGGAAAGTGGATGAGTGCGGACGTGATCAACGTCAGCGCCTCCAGTTCCTCGGTGTCCAAGGGGGAATCGCTGCGCGACACCGCGCTGACCCTGCACGCGGCCGGCGCCGACGCGCTGGTGGTGCGGCACCCGGCCTCCGGCGCCGCACATCAGATCGCCCGGTGGTTCGCCGAGATGCCCAGCGGCTCCGGCGGTTTCGCGGGCAACGGCCCGGCGGTGGTGAACGCCGGCGACGGTATGCACGAACATCCGACCCAGGCGCTGCTGGACGCGCTGACGCTGCGGCAGCGGCTGGGATCGCTCGAGGGCAAGCGGATCGTGATCGTCGGCGACATCCTGCACAGCCGGGTGGCGCGCTCGAATGCCTTCCTGCTGAACATCCTCGGCGCCGATGTGGTGCTGGTCGCGCCGCGCACCCTGCTGCCGGTCGGCGTGACCCACTGGCCGGTGCGGATCTCGGATTCGCTGGACGCCGAACTGCCCGGTGCGGACGCGGTGATGATGCTGCGCGTGCAGGCCGAGCGGATGAACGGCGGTTTCTTCCCGTCGGCCCGCGAGTACTCGATCCGCTACGGGCTGAACGAACGTCGTCTCGCGCTGCTGTCCGAGGACGCGGTGGTGCTGCACCCCGGCCCCATGCTGCGCGGTATGGAGATCGCCTCGGCGGTCGCCGATTCACCGAAAGCCGCTGTGCTGCAACAGGTCAACAACGGCGTACACATGCGCATGGCGGTGCTGTTCCGTCTGCTCGCCGGTGCGGAGGAGGTCGTCGCATGAGCGGGTCGAGGCCGGAGGCGGCAGCGGAGCGTAACCACGGAGGCCTCCCGATCGTGCGGGAGAAGCGCAGCATGACCATCTTGATCAGGAATGTCCGGCCCTACGGCGAGGGCGAACCCGTCGACGTCCTGCTCGGTGAGGGCGAGATCCGTGCGCTCGGACCGGATCTCGTGACCGACGGCGAGGTGGAGACGATCGACGGCGCCGGCCAGGTGCTGCTGCCCGGCTTCGTGGATCTGCACACCCATCTGCGCGAGCCCGGCCGCGAGGATACCGAGACCATCGAATCCGGTTCCGCCGCAGCGGCTCTCGGCGGCTACACCGCGGTGTTCGCGATGGCCAACACCAGCCCGGTGGCCGACAACCCGGTGGTCACCGACCACGTCCGGCGCCGCGGCCGCGAGATCGGCCTGGTCGACGTGTACCCGGTCGGCGCGGTCACCGTGGGCCTGGCCGGCAAGCAGCTGGCCGAGATGGGCACCATGGCCGCCGGCGAGGCCGAGGTCCGGATGTTCTCCGACGACGGCCAGTGCGTGCACGATCCGCTGATCATGCGCCGCGCCCTGGAATACGCGAACTCGCTGGGCGTCCTGATCGCCCAGCACGCCGAGGAGCCCCGGCTGACCGCGGGCGCCGTGGCACACGAGGGCCCGAACGCGTCGCGGCTCGGCCTGGCCGGTTGGCCGCGCGCGGCCGAGGAGTCGATCGTCGCCCGCGACGCGCTGCTGGCCCGCGACGCCGGCGCCCGCGTGCACATCTGCCACGCCTCCACCGCGGGCACCGTCGAGATCCTGAAATGGGCGAAGGCGCAAGGGATTTCGATCACCGCCGAGGTCACCCCGCATCATCTGCTGCTGGACGACTCGCGGCTCGCGACCTACGACGCGGTGAACAAGGTGAATCCGCCGCTGCGCGAGGCCACCGACGTGGCCGCGCTGCGGCAGGCGCTGGCCGACGGGGTCGTCGACTGCGTCGCCACCGACCACGCACCGCACGCCGAGCAGGACAAGTGCTGCGAATTCGCGGCGGCCCGGCCCGGCATGCTGGGCCTGGAGACCGCGCTGTCGGTGGTGGTGGACACCATGGTCCGCCCGGGTCTGCTGGACTGGCGCGGGGTGGCCCGCGTGATGAGCGAGAATCCGGCCCGGATCGTGGGCCTGGACGATCAGGGCCGGCCGCTCGCCGTGGGCGAACCGGCCAACCTGGTGCTGGTCGACCCCGAGGCCGAGTGGACGGTGCGGTCCGCCGACCTGGCCAGCATCTCGAACAACACGCCCTACGAGGCGATGACCCTGCCGGGGCGGGTGACAGCCACCTTCCTGCGCGGCCGGCTCACCGCCCGGAACGGGTCGATCCGCGCCGGTGCCGGCGCCGGGACGGGAGGAGAGTCGTAATGGAACGGACCCTGCTGGTTCTCCTGCTGCTGGCGCTGTTCGCGCTGATCCTGTGGGGAATGTACCGGTCGTGGCGCAAGCGCGGCGCGCGCCAGGCGGACGCCGTCGGCGAACTGCCGCAGGTGCCCGCCGAACTCGGCGCGCAGGTGCTGGAGCCGACCACCGGCCTCTACACCGGGACGACGCTCGCACCGAGTTGGCAGAACCGGATCGTGGTGGGAGACCTCGGTTTCCGCGCGACCGCGGAGCTGACCCGCTTCGAGCGCGGCGTACTGCTGGAGCGCGACGGCGCCGCGCCGATCTGGATTCCGCGCGAGTCCATCACGGCGGTGCGGACCGAGCGCGGCCACGCGGGCAAGGTCATGACGGAAGATGGTGTGCTGGTCATTCGCTGGAAGCTGCCGACGGGGACCGAGGTGGATACCGGGTTCCGCGGCGACGACAAGACGGTGTACCCGGCCTGGACGGGCGCCCACACCAGCACGACGAACGGAGACAACCAATGAGCGCGATCGCGCTGATGGTGCTGGAGGACGGCCGGGTGTTCCGCGGGTCGGCCTACGGCGCCACGGGTGAGACGCTGGGCGAGGCGGTGTTCTGCACCGCGATGACCGGATATCAGGAGACGCTGACCGATCCGAGTTACCACCGGCAGATCGTGGTGGCCACCGCCCCGCAGATCGGCAATACCGGCTGGAACGACGAGGACGACGAGTCGAAGCGGATCTGGGTGGCCGGATACGCGGTGCGCGACCCCGCGCGCCGCGCCTCCAACTGGCGCGCCACCACCACGCTGCCCGCCGAACTGGAGCGGCAGCAGGTGGTCGGCATCGCCGGCATCGACACCCGCGCCCTGGTGCGGCATCTGCGCACCCGCGGTTCGATGAAGGCGGGCATCTTCAGCGGCGCGGCGGCCGCGGCGCCGGTCGAGGAGTTGGTCGCCCGCGTGGCCGGCCAGTCCGCGATGCTCGGCGCCGATCTCGCCGCCGAGGTGAGCACCTCCGGCGGTTACACGATCGAGCCGGTCGGGGAACACCGGTTCACCGTCGTCGCGGTCGATCTCGGTATCAAGACCAATACGCCGCGGATGTTCGCCCAGCGCGGCATCCGGGTGCACGTGGTGCCGTCGGGCGTCACTCTCGACGGGGTGCGGGAGCTGAACCCGGACGGCGTGTTCCTGTCCAACGGCCCCGGCGATCCGGCCACCCAGGACGATGCCGTCGCGCTCACGAAAGCCGTTCTCGGCGAAGGTATTCCGCTGTTCGGCATCTGCTTCGGCAATCAGATCCTGGGCCGTGCGCTCGGATTGTCCACGTACAAGATGAAATTCGGGCACCGCGGGATCAACGTGCCGGTCGTAGACCACGCCACCGGCCAGGTCTCGATCACCGCGCAGAACCACGGATTCGCGCTGGAAGGTGAAGCGGGACAACGCTTCGACACCCCGTTCGGCGCCGCCGAGGTCAGCCACACCTGCGCCAACGACGGCACCGTCGAGGGCGTGCGACTGGTGGACGGCCGGGCCTTCTCCGTCCAGTACCACCCGGAGGCCGCCGCCGGCCCGCACGACGCGGCCTACCTGTTCGACCGTTTCGCCGATCTCATGGAGGACCGATGAGTGACACTGCGCAGCCCACTTGTCGGGCCGACCGGGTGCGGGTGTCCCGCATGACACAGGAAGGTGTCTGATGCCTCGTCGCCAAGACCTCCGGCACATCCTGGTGATCGGTTCCGGCCCGATCGTCATCGGCCAGGCCTGCGAATTCGACTACTCCGGCACCCAGGCGTGCCGCGTGCTGCGGTCCGAGGGCCTGCGGGTGACGCTGGTCAACTCGAATCCGGCCACGATCATGACCGATCCGGAATTCGCCGACGCCACCTATGTCGAGCCGATCACCGCGGAATACGTCGAGAAGATCATCGAGAAGGAACGCCCCGACGCCATCCTGGCGACCCTGGGCGGCCAGACCGCGCTGAACACCGCGGTCGCGCTGCACGAGCGCGGCACGCTGGCGAAGTTCGGCGTCGAGATGATCGGCGCCGACTTCGACGCCATCCAGCGCGGTGAGGACCGGCAGAAGTTCAAGGACATCGTCGCCAAGGTCGGCGGCGAGAGCGCGCGCTCGCGGGTCTGCCACACCATGGACGAGGTCCGCGACACGGTCGCCGAACTCGGCTTCCCCGTGGTCGTGCGGCCGTCGTTCACCATGGGCGGCCTGGGCTCGGGCATGGCCTACGACGATGTCGACCTGGACCGCATCGCCGGCGGCGGCCTCACGGCCTCGCCGACAGCGAACGTGCTCATCGAGGAATCCATCCTGGGCTGGAAGGAATTCGAGCTCGAGCTCATGCGCGACCGCCGCGACAACGTGGTGATCGTGTGCTCGATCGAGAACGTCGACCCGATGGGCGTGCACACCGGCGACTCGATGACCGTCGCCCCCGCGATGACCCTCACCGACCGCGAGTACCAGAAGATGCGCGATCTCGGCATCGCGATCCTGCGCGAGGTCGGCGTCGACACCGGCGGCTGCAACATCCAGTTCGCCGTCGACCCGAGCAACGGCCGCCTGATCGTCATCGAGATGAATCCGCGGGTGTCGCGCTCGTCCGCATTGGCTTCCAAGGCAACGGGTTTCCCGATCGCGAAGATCGCCGCGAAGCTGGCCATCGGCTACACGCTGGACGAGATCGTCAACGACATCACCAAGGAGACCCCGGCCTGTTTCGAGCCGACCCTCGACTACGTCGTGGTGAAGGCGCCGCGGTTCGCGTTCGAGAAGTTCCCCGGCGCCGACCCGACGCTGACCACCACGATGAAGTCGGTCGGCGAGGCGATGAGCCTGGGCCGCAACTTCACCGAGGCGCTCGGCAAGGTGCTGCGGTCGCTCGAGACCAAGGCCGCCGGCTTCTGGACCCGCCCCGACGGCCGCTGGACCGACGTACAGGACATCCTCCTCGACCTGACAACCCCCACCGAGGGCCGCATCTACCAGGTGGAACGCGCGCTGCGACTGGGCGCGACGGTCGAGCAGGTGGCGGAGGCGTCCGGTATCGACCCGTGGTTCGTCGCCGAGGTCGAGAGCCTGGTGGACCTGCGCCGCGAGGTGCTCGACGCGCCGGTCCTGGACGAGCCGCTGCTGCGCCGCGCCAAGCACCACGGCCTGTCCGATCGCCAGATCGCCGCGCTGCGACCGGAATTGGCCGGCGAGAACGGCGTGCGCGCGCTGCGGCACCGGCTCGGGATCCGCCCGGTGTACAAGACCGTCGACACCTGCGCCGCCGAATTCGAGGCCCGCACCCCGTACCACTACTCGGCGTACGAGCTGGATCCGGCCGCGGAGTCCGAGGTGACGCCGCAGCCCGAGCGCGCGAAGGTGATCATCCTGGGCTCCGGCCCGAACCGCATCGGCCAGGGCATCGAATTCGACTACTCCTGTGTGCACGCCGCGCAGACGCTGTCGGACGCGGGTTACGAGACGGTGATGGTCAACTGCAACCCGGAGACCGTCTCCACCGACTACGACACCGCCGATCGCCTGTACTTCGAGCCGCTGACCTTCGAGGACGTGCTCGAGGTGTTCCACGCCGAGCAGGAGTCCGGCACGGTCGAGGGCGTGATCGTGCAGCTCGGCGGCCAGACCCCGCTGGCCCTGGCGCAGCGGCTGACCGACGCCGGCGTGCCGGTGGTCGGTACCTCGGCCGCCGCGATCGACCTGGCCGAGGACCGCGGCGAATTCGGCCAGGTGCTGACCGCGGCCGGGCTGCCCGCGCCGAAGTACGGCACCGCCACCACCTTCGCGCAGGCGAAGAAGATCGCCACCGAGATCGGGTATCCGGTGCTGGTCCGGCCCTCGTACGTGCTCGGCGGCCGCGGTATGGAGATCGTCTACGACGAATCCTCGCTGGAGGGGTACATCTCCCGGGCCACCGACGTGTCGCCGGAACATCCGGTGCTGGTCGACCGGTTCCTGGAGGACGCCATCGAGATCGACGTCGACGCGCTGTGCGACGGCGAGGAGGTCTACCTCGCCGGGGTCATGGAACATATCGAGGAGGCCGGTATCCACTCCGGCGACTCGGCCTGCGCGCTGCCGCCGATCACGTTGGGGCGCAGCGATATCGAGTCCGTCCGCCGCTCCACCACCGCCCTCGCCAAGGGGATCGGCGTGCGCGGCCTGCTGAACGTGCAGTACGCGCTGAAGGACGATGTGCTGTACGTGCTGGAGGCCAATCCGCGTGCCAGCCGCACGGTTCCGTTCGTGTCCAAGGCGACCGCGGTGCCGCTGGCGAAGGCCGCGGCCCGGATCATGTTGGGCGCCACCGTCGCCCAACTGCGCAAGGAGGGGATGCTCCCCGCCGAGGGAGACGGTGGTCACGCTCCGATGGACGCGCCGGTCGCGGTCAAGGAGGCGGTCCTGCCGTTCCACCGCTTCCGCCGCCCCGACGGTTCGGGCATCGACTCGCTGCTGTCGCCGGAGATGAAGTCCACCGGCGAGGTCATGGGTATCGACGCCGACTTCGGCACCGCCTTCGCCAAGAGCCAGACCGCGGCCTACGGGTCGCTGCCGACGCAGGGCACGGTGTTCGTCTCGATCGCCAACCGGGACAAGCGCGCGATGGTGTTCCCGGTGAAGCGCCTGCACGATCTGGGGTTCCGGATCCTGGCCACCGAGGGCACCGCCGAAATGCTCCGCCGCAACGGCATCCCGTGCCAGACTGTGCGGAAGCACTCCGATCCGGAAGTGACGGGCGAGCGCGACAACACGGCCTCGGATATTCACCGCGCCGACACGACATCGGACATTCTTGGTCCCTCGATCGTAGATCAGATCAAGGATGGTGAGATCGACATCGTGTTCAATACCCCCTACGGGAACTCCGGACCTCGGGTCGACGGCTACGAGATCCGGACCGCCGCGGTGGGTGCGAACATTCCGTGCATAACCACGGTGCAGGGTGCGGCTGCGGCCGTACAGGGTATCGAGGCCACAATAAACGGCGGCATAGGTGTGCGCTCCCTCCAGGAGTTGCATGCCGTGCTGCGCGCGGACGTGACCGAAGAGTCCCGAGGTGCAAGCCCGGCGTAACCACGCAGGGGCTTCGGACACGTTCGAACGGAAGACCGGCGTCGCCGACGTCGAGCGACACGACGTCGCAGACGTCCTACGCAACACGACGTCGCAGACGTCCTACGCAACACTGACGGGAGAGAATTACGGTGGGAGCCATCGGGTTTGGTGCAGGGGCTCGGCCCGTGGGGGCCGGACGGGTGAAGCCGCGTCGGCGGGCGATCGACACCGCGGGGGTGCCGATGCCCGGTGAGGTGACACCGCGCGGTGGCGGTGACATCCGCGGTCTGCGGAAGGCGGGTGGGTTCGGCACCTACGGCGCCGTCGGCTTCCGGGCCACGCCGCCGATCGACCGGTCGCCCGCGCCCATCGAACCGGAACCCGAGGCCGTCACGGCCACCGACGAGCTCGAACTGGCGGTGGCCGGTTCCACGGCGGACCAGCAGTGAAGCCGTTCGGTGTCCGGCTGCGCCACGCCATGGCCGAATTCGGCCCACTGTGCGTCGGCATCGACCCGCACCCGGCGCTGTTGCGCGCGTGGGGGTTCGGCGAGGACACCGACGGGTTGCGGCGGTTCGCCGATATCTGCGTGGCCGCCTTCGGCGGCCAGGTGGCGCTGGTGAAACCGCAGGTGGCGTTCTTCGAGACCTACGGGTCCGCGGGGTTCGCCGTCCTGGAGTCCACGATCGCCGCACTGCGCTCGCTGGACACGCTGGTGCTCGCCGACGCCAAGCGCGGTGACATCGGTTCCACCATGGCCGCGTACGCCGACGCCTGGCTCGGCGACGGGCCACTGGCCGGCGACGCGGTCACCGCGTCGCCGTATCTCGGATTCGGCTCGCTGGCGCCGGCACTCGATCTCGCCGCGGCCAATCACCGTGGCGTGTTCGTCCTGGCGGCCACCTCGAATCCCGAGGCGGCCGCCGTGCAGGACACCGCGACCGCCGACGGCCGCACCCTCGCGCAGACCATGGTCGACGCCGCGGCCGCGCGCAACGCCGGTCCCGAATTCGGCTCGGTCGGCGTGGTCGTGGGTGCGACCCTCGCGGCCGCGCCGGATCTGAGCCGGCTCAACGGGCCGATCCTGATGCCCGGAGTGGGCGCGCAGGGCGGGGGACCGGAGTCGATCCGGTCGCTGGTCCCGCCGCAGGTGCTGCCGGCCGTGGTGCCGAGCGTCTCCCGCGAGGTGCTCGGGGCGGGTCCGGCGGTGAGCGCACTGCGGCAGCGGGTGCGCGAACTCGCCTCCGGATTCGCATTCCTCCAGCCGTAGGGCCGCCCGATCGGGGCATTTCCCCTCCCGTCCGGGGTCGATGCGCGCACGCGCGCGAGTGTGCTCTCGGGCACGCTCGGCGTAACCTGATTGAATTCCGACTGGTCCGTTTTCGAAATCGGGCCGCTGAGCCACCGGCATCCCGGGTCGGCACGACGAATCACACCGATGTGTTTTTCCGCGTCAGTGGGTCTTTCCGCCGGTATTGCGAGCCCCCTCCGCGGCCGGGTCGCGCGGCCCTCCGGAAAGCCCCTTGCGGGGGTCGCGACACGCGACACGCAGACGCGAAAAAGAGCGACACGCCGAGGAATTCAAGAAAGTTCCAGGTCGCGCGATAACAGGTCGATCACGACCGGATCCGGACCGCCGCCGCTCCCGTCCCGGGCCCGCTCGCCCTACGGAAAAGCCCAGGTCACGGGGTTGCGAAGGGTTCCGGCGACGGGATCCGCGGACTGACCCCGGGCGCGTCGCCGCCACCCTCGCACCGGCTCCTGACACGCCCGGAATCCGTCGCTGACCTGGGGGGTGGGTTCGCAATCGGCAGGCGGCGTGGGTACGGTCGCTGAGACCGCCGGGTTACCGGTGGTAGATCATGCAATGAACGATGAGACGGAGGAACCCCGTGGCCCTTCCCCAGCTGACCGACGAGCAGCGCGCCGCTGCTTTGGAGAAGGCGGCTGCCGCTCGCCGCGCTCGGGCAGAGCTCAAGGAGCGCTTGAAGCGTGGCGGCACCGACCTGAAGACGGTCCTGAAGGACGCCGAGACCGACGAGGTTCTCGGGAAGATGAAGGTGTCGGCGTTGTTGGAGGCCCTGCCGAAGGTGGGCAAGGTCAAGGCGGCGGAGATCATGAGCGAGCTCGAGATCGCGCCGACCCGGCGCCTGCGTGGCCTCGGTGACCGGCAGCGTAAGGCGCTGCTGGCCAAATTCGACTTCACGGCCTGAGCCGAGAGTGGTCGGACACACGCAGAAGGGTCGACTGGTTGTACTGGTCGGCCCCTCGGCCGTCGGGAAGTCGACAGTTGTTCGCTGTGTGCGCGAACGGCTGCCGGAACTGGTGTTCAGTGTGTCGGCCACTACCCGGGCCCCGCGGCCCGGTGAGGTCGACGGCCGCGATTACCGGTTCGTGACCAGGGCCGAGTTCGACACGATGATCGAACAGGGGGATCTGCTCGAGTGGGCCGACATCCACGGCGGCCTGCAACGGTCGGGTACCCCGGCCGACCCGGTCCGGACCGCGATCGCGGCCGGCAAACATGTCTTGATCGAGGTGGACCTGGCGGGGGCCCGTTCGATCCGTATCACCATGCCGGAGGCACTGCTGGTGTTTCTGGCCCCGCCCAGCTGGGACGTTCTGGTCGAGCGGCTGACCGGCCGCGGCACCGAATCCCCCGAGGTGATCGAACGCCGGTTGCAGACGGCGAGAACCGAGCTCGCGGCCTGTGACGAGTTCGACACAGTGATCGTGAACGACGACCTGACCAGTGCCTGTGAGCAGTTGGTATCGTTGTTCGTTAGCACAAATTCGAGCCACCACCGGAACTAACCCCAGGAGTCTCCCGAGTGAGCGACACCAAGGCCGTGCCCGCGTACGACACCCCGGTCGGCCTGACCAACCCGCCGATCGATGAACTGCTCGAGCGCACGTCGTCGAAGTACGCACTGGTCATCTACGCGGCCAAGCGCGCGCGTCAGATCAACGACTACTACAACCAGCTCGGCGACGGCATCCTCGAGTACGTCGGGCCGCTGGTCGAGCCGGGCCTCCAGGAGAAGCCGCTGTCGGTGGCCATGCGTGAGATCCACGCCGACCTGCTCGAGCACTCCGAAGGCGAGTGACTCCGCGCGCGGCGGCGTGGTGACGCCGCCGCCACCTGCGATCGAAAAGGCTTGATCAGATGCGGATCGTAGTCGGTGTTGGCGGCGGGATCGCCGCATACAAGTCCTGCTCGCTGGTCCGGAAATTCACCGAGACCGGGCACGATGTCCGGGTGATTCCGACCGAGTCGGCACTGCAGTTCGTCGGCCGGGCCACCTTCGAGGCGCTGTCGGGCAATCCGGTGCACACGGATGTGTTCACCGATGTCCCCGAGGTTCCGCACGTGCGTCTGGGCCAGGAAGCCGATCTCGTGGTCATCGCCCCCGCGACGGCCGACCTGATGGCGCGGGCGGCCATGGGCCGCGCGGACGACCTGCTCACCGCGACCCTGCTCACCGCTCGATGTCCCGTGGTGTTCGCCCCCGCGATGCACACCGAGATGTGGGAGCATCCGGCGACCGTCGCCAACGTGCGGACCCTGCGTGCGCGCGGCGCCACCGTGATCGAACCCGCCTCGGGCCGCCTGACCGGCGCCGATACCGGTGCGGGCCGGCTGCCCGAACCCGAGGAGATCTTCGGCCTGGCGTCGCTGCTGCTCGAACGCGCGGACGCCGTTCCGCGCGATCTGGAGGGCCGGCGCGTCGTGGTGTCCGCCGGCGGTACCCGGGAACCGATGGATCCCGTGCGCTTCCTGGGCAATCGCAGCTCCGGTAAACAGGGGTTCGCGGTCGCCCGGCTCGCCGCCCAGCGCGGTGCGCAGGTGACGCTGATCGCGGGCAACACCGTCGGCCTGGAGCCGCCGGCCGCCGTCGAGCTGGTGCACGTCACCACCGCCGAGCAGCTCGGCGTCGCGGTCGACAAGCACGCCGTCGGCGCGGACGCGGTGATCATGGCCGCGGCGGTGGCCGATTTCCGGCCGGTGCACGTGGCCGCGGCGAAGATCAAGAAGGGCGCGAACGAGCCGCAGTCGATCGAGCTGACCAAGAACCGCGACATCCTCGCGGGTCTGGTCCAGGCCCGCAACGACGGCCGGCTGCCGGGTACCGCCATCGTCGGCTTCGCCGCCGAGACCGGCGACGAACACGGCGACGTCCTCACCCACGCTCGGGCCAAACTGAAGCGCAAGGGCTGTGATCTGCTGGTGGTCAACGCGGTCGGCGAGGGCCGGGCCTTCGAGGTCGACCACAACGACGGCTGGCTGCTCGGCGCCGACGGCACCGAACAGGCCCTCGACCACGGTTCGAAGGCCTTGCTGGCCAGCCGGGTGCTGGATGCGCTGGGACCGCTGCTGCGCTGAGCGGCGGCCGCTCCCGGAAATACCCATCGACACGCCGGAGGCTCCGGCAGCGGTTCGACGTGCGCGTGCCGTCCACCCCATGGATGATGGTGTGGAATAGTGGTGCGTACAGCGTACCCACTGTCGGTGGTTTGGAATATTCTGATCTGAAGGGTTGTGCGGTGGCGGTGTGCCGCTACCGTTGCGACCCGAGCGAAGTATCCGTTGAGGAGAGGGAATAACTGTGCCCAAGTCCGGTAGCCGGCTTTTCACGAGTGAGTCCGTGACCGAAGGTCATCCGGACAAGATCTGTGATGCCATCAGCGATTCCATCCTCGACGCACTGCTCCGCGAGGATCACCGCAGCCGCGTCGCAGTGGAGACCATGGTCACCACCGGTCAGGTGCACGTCGCCGGTGAGGTGACCACCGAGGCCTACGCCGACATCCCGACCATCGTCCGCGAGAAGGTCCTCGAGATCGGTTACGACTCGTCGGCCAAGGGTTTCGACGGCGCGTCCTGCGGCGTCAACATCGCGATCGGCGCGCAGTCGCCCGATATCGCGCAGGGTGTCGACAAGTCCCACGAGTCCCGCGTCGGCGGCTCCGACGACGAGATCGAGCAGCAGGGCGCGGGTGACCAGGGCCTGATGTTCGGCTACGCCACCAAGGAGACCCCGGAGCTCATGCCGCTGCCGATCGCGCTCGCGCATCGGCTGGCCCGCCGGCTGACCGAGGTCCGCAAGTCCGGCGTGCTGCCGTACCTGCGGCCCGACGGCAAGACCCAGGTCACCATCGAATACGACGGCGCGATCCCGGTCCGGCTGGACACGGTCGTCGTGTCCACCCAGCACGCCGCCGACATCGACCTGGACAACCTGCTCGCCCCCGACATCCGCGAGAAGGTCCTGGAATCGGTGCTGGCCGAGCTGGCCCTGCCGAGTCCGCTGGACACCGCCAACGTCCGGCTGCTGGTCAACCCCACCGGCAAGTTCGTCCTCGGCGGCCCGATGGGCGACGCCGGCCTCACCGGCCGCAAGATCATCGTCGACACCTACGGCGGCATGGCCCGTCACGGTGGCGGCGCGTTCTCGGGCAAGGATCCGTCGAAGGTGGACCGCTCGGCCGCGTACGCCATGCGCTGGGTCGCCAAGAACGTGGTCGCCGCCGACCTGGCCGACCGCACCGAGGTGCAGGTCGCGTACGCCATCGGCAAGGCCGCCCCGGTCGGCCTGTTCGTGGAGACCTTCGGCACCGAGAAGGTCGCCCCCGAGCAGATCTCCGCCGCGATCAGCGAGGTCTTCGACCTGCGCCCCGGCGCGATCATCCGCGACCTGGACCTGCTGCGTCCGATCTACGCACCGACCGCCGCGTACGGCCACTTCGGCCGCACCGACATCGACCTGCCGTGGGAGCGTACCGACCGCGCCGAGAAGCTGCGCGCCGCCGCCGGACTCTGATGTGACGGAGGCAGTGCCCGGTGGTGGCAGTCGCGGATCGGTCGCGGCCGCGCACTCCACCACCGGGCCTGCCACCAGCCCGTCGCACCCGATCGCCCGGGTCCTGCCACTGCTCGAACCGGCCCATCTGGACCGCGATTTCGACTATCTCGTTCCCCTCGATATGGACGCGCTCGCCCAGCCCGGCGTGCGCGTCCGTATCCGTTTCTCGGGTCGCCTGGTCGACGGCTACATCCTCGAACGACTCGACCGCACCGATCACACGGGCCGCCTGATGCCGCTGGACCGGGTGGTCTCCGGCGAGCGTGTCCTCACTCCCGAGATTCTTCGCCTGGTCACCGCCGTCGCGGCCCGCTACGCCGGCACCCGCGCCGACGTCCTCCGCTTGGCCATCCCGCCCCGGCATGCCAGAACCGAGGCCGAGGATCCGAACAAACCACCGAAAAAGCGTGGGAAACAAGCGCTTTCGCCGACGGATACGGTTGCGGCGGGCGACGCCGCCGCCGGGATGTCCGGTGATGCTCCGGCCCCGGAGTCGGTTGGTCCGGCGCCGGATGCCGATCCGGCGGGAGGTACGGGCCGTGGCGCCGAGCCCGACCCGGCCCCGGGGGATCCGGCAACGACCGGTGTCGTCGCGCCTGCGGAATCAGCGGCGCCGCAAGATGTTTCGGCCGGTGCAAGTCATGTGATGCGCGTCGCACCCGATTCGGGGGTGGCGTCCGGCAGCAGTCGGCCCCAGAATCCTGCCGATGCCGATGCCGATGCCGATGCCGATGCCGATGCCGATGCCGATGCCGATGCCGATGCCGATGCCGATGCCGATGCCGATGCCGATGCCGATGCCGATGCCGATGCCGATGCCGATGCCGATGCCGCGAACCCGGTTGCTGCTGCGAATTCGGTTGCCGCTGCCGCGAACTCAGCCGCCGCCGCGAACCCGGTTGCCGCTGCGTGCCTGGTTGCCGCTGCAAACCCGGCTGCCGCTGCCGCGAACTCGGCTGCTGCCGCGAACCCAGCCGCCGACGCGAACTCGGCCGCCACCACGAGCCAGGCCGCCACCGTGAACCAGGGCGATTCGATCGTTCGCGATCGGACCTCAGGCCTTGTGGACCGCGATATTTCGGACGAGCGCGAGAGAGCCGCTCGCCGTGACGAGGCCGACGCTTCGACGGACCGAGTCGGGGCGGATGCAATCGAAGTAGAAGGCGAGTCGGTCGAATCGCCCGGGACGGTTCGTGAGACGTCTCAGCAGCGGGAGCCTGGTGACGGCAATCGGCCGATGCACGAAGTTGCGGCCGAGCAACTCGATGCAGTGGCGACGAACGTTGCCGCCGTTGATCTTTCGCAATTCAGCGGATGGGAACGATATCGGCACGGGATGTCGTTCGTCGGAGCGCTGGCGCAGGGGAAGGGTCCGCGTGCGGCGTGGCAGGCGCTGCCCGGCGAGGATTGGGCGGGGCGGCTCGCGGAGCTGGCGGCGGTGACGGTCTCGGCGGGGCGCACCGCGATCATGATGGTTCCGGATCAGCGGGATCTGGATCGGGTGCTGGCGGCGTGCACGAATCTCGTGGGAGACCAGGCGGTCGGCCTGGCGGCCGGGCTCGGGCCCGCGGCGCGATATCGCCGGTGGCTGGCGATCCTGCGTGGGACCGCGCGGATCGTCGTCGGCACCCGCAGCGCGGTGTTCGCTCCCGCGCGCGACCTGGGCCTGATCATGATCTGGGACGACGGCGACGACACCTACGCCGAACCGCGCGCACCCTATTCGCATGCGCGCGAGGTGGCGATGCTGCGGGTGCACGAGTCCGGCGCGGCCTTCGTCGCGGGCGGATTCGCGCGCACGGCGGAGATCCACGCCGTGGTCCGGACCGGCTGGGCCCACGACCTGGTCGCCGACCGATCGGTGGTGCGGGAGAACGCGCCGCGGATCAGCGCTCCCGGCGACACCGATGTGGCATTGGAACGGGACCCGGTGGCTCGGGCGGCCCGGATTCCCGGCGTCGCGTTCACCGCCGCCCGCCGCGCGTTGTCCGCGGGAATGCCTGTGCTCGTGCAGGTTCCGCGCCGCGGCTACGTTCCGGCGCTGGCGTGCTCGAAATGCCGGACACCGGCCCGCTGCCGGCACTGCAACGGCCCGCTGGCGCTGCCGGACGGCAACGACACGTCCGGCGGACGAGGTGATCGGCGCACCGCCGGGCCCCGTGCGCAGCGACGTGGTGCCGCAGCGGCGGCCGCACTACACGAATCCGCGCGCCACGACTCCCCGCCGCCGGACGAGCCGGACATCCGCGCGGCGCATCCGGGTTCGGCGCGCGACCTCGGAATCACCTTGTCCCGCAAAGAGTCCGGTGCGGTCGCGCACAGCCCCAGCTGCCGATGGTGCGGCCTCGTGGAGGCCGCGTTCCGCTGCACGACCTGCGGGTCGCGGGTCCTGCGCGGGGTGGTGATCGGCGCCGCCCGCACCGCCGAGGAACTGGGCCGGGCCTTCCCGGGAATACCGATCCGCGGCTCCGGCGGCACCGAGGTCTTGGACACCGTTCCCGAGGGCCCGCAGGTGGTGGTATCGACCATCGGCGCCGAACCCTCGGCCCCCGGCGGGTACGGCGTCGCCCTGCTGCTGGACGGCTGGGCCCTGCTGGGCCGGGCCGACCTGCGCGCCGCCGAGGACACGCTGCGCCGTTGGATGTCCGCCGCCACCCTGGTCCGCCCGACCGGCCAGGTGATCGTCATGGCCGACCCGGCACTGCCGACCGTGCAGGCGCTGGTGCGCTGGGATCCGGCGGGCCACGCCGATCTGGAACTGAACGCCCGCACCGAGGTTCGCTTCCCCCCGGCCGTCCGCTTGGCCGTCGTCGACGGCACCACCGATTCCGTGGCCGAATTGCTCAGCGAGACAAAGCTTCCCGATGGAGTGGAGCTACTCGGCCCGGTCCCGCTGCCCCCCGGCGCCCGAAAACCGTTCTCCTCCGGCGATTCTCCCGCCGAGGTCGAACGCATGATCCTCCGCGTCGATCGCTCGGCCGGCGCGGCCCTGTCCAGAGCCCTCACTGCCGCCCAAGCGGTCCGCAGCACCCACCGCGACGACGCCCCCCTCCGCGTCCAGATCGACCCGGTCGACATCGGCTGACGGCGTGTCGCTACGCCGTAAAAGCTTGCCGCACACAGCTTTCACGGCGAGCTTTCGGAAAAATTCTGGCACCGCCGTGACGATGTCGGTACTTTGCCGGGTATGGGGGAGAAACCGAGCAACCCGCACGACGCCTACTTCCGTGCGGAACTGTCCGATCCCGAAACGGCGGCCGGTGAAATCCGTGCGGTCCTGCCCGCCGAGATGAAGGACCGATTCGATTGGACGGTGATGGAACGCCAGTCGGTCAGCTTCGTGCCCGCCGAGTTGCGTTCCCGCTACAGCGACATCCTGTTCCGCACCCGCTGGGCCACCCGCGACGCCTTCGTGTACTTCTTGATCGAACACCAGAGCAGCCAGGATCCGTCGATATTCGAACGGATCGGGCCGAGCGCCAAGGAGGCCATGGTGACCATCGCTGACGACTTGCGAGCAGAAGGACGTGTCGAGGGACAGGCGGAGCAGTTGGTCGATCAGCTGTCGATCAAGTTCGGCCCGCTCTCCGAACGTGTGCTTCGGAGGGTGCGTGGGGCGGACGCAGCCACGCTTCGCGATCTGTCGCGGCGGTTTATTTTCGCGACCTCGATCGATGACGTAGTCGCCGAATAGGCCACGGATGAACTCGACAGACCGATTCCGAGACCTGGGATGGGCTCAACAGGAGTGGTGGATCGAGGGATACGTAGAAGGGCAGATGGACCAGCTGCTCGACATGCTGTCGTATAAGTACGGGCTGCTCCCGGACTACATCGTCCAGATGGTTCGTTCGGCAGATGTGGACACTCTGCCGATAGTGTCCCGGCGGCTTCTTGCGACTTCGCCGATCGAGGCGATTCTTCCGGAGAAGCCGCCTACTCCGCAGTCGTTGCCAGAAGATAACTAGCCTGCTGGGTAGGTTTGGGTGGCGACAGGATTTGGTTGCCGGGAATTCTCGCGCCACGCCGTCGGCATGCTTGTACTAGCGGTGGGCGGTGTCCAGGCTGGCGGTATGCCCGCTATTTGCCCTACCTGCGCCTGGCCATCGCCCATGCTGATCTCGTCGCGCGGCACCACTCGATATTTGCGGTGTGTTTGCGGTAGGTGGTTGGTGGAGCAGCAGGGGCGGGTCGGGCTGATGGCCGGTGGGGCCGGTTCGCGGCGGCGGACGACGCCGGTGGAACCTGCCGAGGAATCGCTCGCGCACAAGATTGCCGAGCTGGGAAAGCTTGTCGCCGAAGGGGATTCGTAGCTCGGCGGCGGGTTACGGCCGGAGCTGTCGTTCGAAGGTCGTCATCGGCCGGCCGGGGCCGTGGTAATCCGGGACCGAGTCGCGGACGGTGAACCCGAGAGTGGTGTGGAATGCCACCGAGCCCTGATTGCCGGGTGAGGTGATCGCGCGTACGACGCGGCGACCGTCCGCCACTGCGGCGGCGAAGAACCGGTGGTACAGAGTGCGGGCGGTACCGGCGCCGCGCCGGTCCGGGTGTACGCCGACGAAGTGGATGTAGGCGGCCTCGGTGTCGGTCGGGGAATGGAAGCCGACGAGGAAACCGGCCAGGTCGGGGCCGGATTCCGCGATCAGGCTGGTCGCCGCGAAATGGTCCAGGAACAGGCGGGGGGAGTACCGCGACGATCGGGCGGCCCCACCACTCGTCGGCCACCGCGACGATGGCGTCGTAGTCGGCGGGGACGGCGGGGCGGATCGTCGGCGCTGTCGGCATCGCCTCATTCTGCAAGCCGGATCGCCCGGTCGGGCAGGGTTCGCGGGCTGGGTCGAGTGCCGATCGGCCGGTTCGTGTCATGGATCACTTCGCTTCATCCCTTGCAGTAGATACATTGACGATATATCGTTGACAACGTAATCGTAAGAACGAAGCCTCAGGAGGCACTCCATGGAAGACATGGGAAACAACAGCATTCGTGGTCGTGGACGTGGTCCGCGACCGGGCGGGCGGGAGCACTTCCGCCGGCATCCGCGGGATCACCGCGGTTTCGGTCCGGGATTCGGCGGTGGCCCGTTCGGGTCCGAATTCGGACCCGGGTTCGGTCCGGGCGGTGGCGGGCACTTCGGCCGCGGTCGCGGGCGTGGTGGCCGGGGTCGGCGCGGTGATGTCCGCGCGGCCATCCTGCTGCTGTTGCAGGAGCGGCCGATGCACGGATACGAGCTCATCCAGCAGATCCGCGAGCGTAGCGACGATGTCTGGCGGCCGAGCCCCGGCTCGATCTACCCGGCACTGTCCCAGCTCGAGGACGAGGGTCTGGTGCTCATCGACAAGGTGGCCGGGCGCAAGACCGCCAAGCTCACCGAGGAGGGTGTCACCTACCTCGGGGACAACCGCGAGGAGCTCGGCGATCCGTGGCAGGACGTCCGGGCGGGCGTCGGAGATCAGGCGCTGGACCTGCGTGGACAGGTACACCAGTTGATGGGTGCGGTGGCGCAGGCGGCGCGGGCGGGCTCGCCGGAGCAGGCGGCCAAGGCGGCCGAGGTGCTCACCGAGGCGCGCCGCGCGATCTACCGGATCCTGGCCGACGATGTCACCGACCAGCAGCCGTGACGAAAGGCCGTGTCCCAGCGCGTTTTTCCACCAGGGATACGCGATGATCGGGAGATGGCACAAATTCGGGGGCGGCGCAGTTGGCGCCGGTCACAACGAGGAGTCGCGGTCGCGATCGCGCTGAGTTGCGCTGTATGGCTTTCCGGCGCGGTCGCGGTCGCGGATCCGGACGGATCCGCCGACTACCGCCCGCCCGTGGTCCCGACCGAACCCGGCCCCGCGCAGTCCGAACATCTCGGCGCGGCCCGGCACCTGGCAGACCACCCGAATGCGACACCGCTGGGCACCAACGACTTTCACTGCAAGCCGAGCGCTGCGCACCCGGATCCCGTGGTGCTGGCGCACGGTAGCGGTTCGACCGCCTACGCCGACTGGGCGGGCATCGGCCCGGAACTGGTGCAGGCCGGATTCTGTGTTTTCGCACTGAATTACGGCGGTGAGCCGGGCGGCGCCAACTTCGGCAACGACGACATCCACCTCTCGGGACGGCAACTCGCCGCATTCGTCGGCGATGTGCTCGCCGCCACCGGCGCGAAGAAGGTCGATCTGGTCGGCTTCTCACAGGGCGCCGTCGTGACCCGGTACTACGTCAACAAACTCGGCGGGGCGGCCCGGGTGGGCCAATGGGTCGGAGTGGCCTCGCCCACCTACGGCGGCATTCTGTACGGCCTGGTCCCCTTGGCGAATGTCGTACCGCCGCTGTGGTGGATCGCCGCGCACGTCACCTCGACCGCGGTGCGGCAGCAGGCCGCCGGATCCACGTTCATGCAGGAGCTGAACGACGGCGGCGACACCGTGCCGGGAGTGCGATACACCACTATCGGCAGTCGCGTCGACGAGATGATCCAGCCATTCGAGAACATGGCCCTGCGCGGTCCCGGCGCCGAGAACATCGTGCTGCAGCAGCGGTGCCCGGTCGATCTGACCGGGCACTTCCACATGGTCTACGACCCGTACGTGCAGCAATTGCTGCTCGGCGTGCTCGATCCGGAGCACGCGCCGCAGCCGAAGTGCACGCCCGTACCGCTGGGTACCGAGATCCCCGAGGTCGTCATCGCCGCGCACGCGCCGGAGACCGGATCGGGACCGGGCGGGATGGGGTCGGCCGGACCCGTAAAATGAAACAACTTGTTCGCTCGTCCGGGGAGATCGCCGTGACCATCCAGCCCGTTCGCCTGTTCGGCGATCCCGTTCTGCGTGCTCGTGCCGACGAGGTCACCGCATTCGACCGGGAACTGCGCCAGCTGGTGAGCGACCTCACCGACACCATGCACGGCAGCGGTGGCGTCGGGATGGCGGCGCCGCAGATCGGGGTCGGGCTGCGGGTGTTCGTGTACGACACCCGCCGCGACGGCCGGTCGGCCGCCGCCGGCTCCGCGGGAGCGCTGGTCAACCCCACCTTCGAGGTGGTCGGCGAGGAACAGCAGACCGGTCCCGAGGGCTGCCTGTCGATACCGGGCCTGCGTTACGACGTCACTCGCGCCATGCGGGTCGTCGCGCGCGGACTCGACGCCGAGGGCGAGCCCGTCGAATTCGACGCGTCCGACCTGCTCGCGCGCTGCGTACAACACGAGACCGACCACCTGGACGGTGTGCTGTACCTGCAGCGGCTGGACCAGACCTCGCGCAAGGAGGCGATGCGCGCGGTCCGGGAGTCGGCCTGGTTCAACGCCGGTAAGACGGTGATGTCGGCCGCGGAGGTCGCCGCCACCCGTGAGGCCGCGGTCTCGGGGCGTGGCCGCTGATGCGCCTGGTCTTCGCCGGCACCCCGGAACCCGCCGTCCCGTCGTTGCGGCGGTTGCTCGACTCCGCTCGCCACGAGGTGGTCGCGGTCGTCACTCGTCCCGACGCGATCGCCGGTCGCGGCCGCAAGGTCACCCGCTCCCCGGTCGGCCTGCTCGCCGACGAGCACGGTATCCCGGTGTTCACCCCGCAGAAGCCGTCCGACCCGGAGTTCGTCGCGGAACTCACCGCACTCGCGCCGGACTGCTGCCCCGTGGTGGCCTACGGCGCGCTGTTGCCGCAGCGCCTGCTCGACATCCCGGCCCACGGCTGGGTGAATCTGCACTTCTCGCTGCTGCCCGTCTGGCGCGGTGCGGCCCCGGTCCAGGCGGCCGTGCTCGCCGGTGACGAATTCACCGGCGCCTCGACCTTCCAGATCGAGAAGGGTCTCGACACCGGCCCGGTATTCGGCGTGGTCACCGAGAAGATCGCCGTCACCGACACCGCGGGTGTGCTGCTGGACCGCTTGGCCGGCACCGGCGCGCAACTGCTCGAGTCGACCATGGACGGCATCGAAGACGGTGTCCTGCAACCGATTCCGCAGAGTCCCGACGGTGTCTCCTATGCCCCCAAACTCGATGCGGAAACCGGCCACATCCGCTGGGATCAGCCCGCGCTGGCGATCGGCCGCCGCGTCCGGGCCGTCACCCCCGCTCCCGGCGCCTGGACCGAGGTCGAGGGTATCCGCCTCAAACTCGGCCCCGTCGAACTAGTGGAGGAAACACTGCCCGCGCGCACCATCGAGGTCCGCAAATCCGGCGTCTTCGTCGGCACCGCCACCACTGCGGTCCGCCTCGATCAGGTTCAGCCCCAGGGCAAACGGATGATGCCCGCCCTCGACTGGGCTCGCGGCGCCCGCCTCGAGCCTGGCGCGGTGGTCGCGTGACGCGCCCCGATCGGGGACGAGGCGACGACTCCGGCCGCACGGCCGGTGCGAATACCAACCAACGCAACACTTCTCGCTCCGGCGGGGTACCCGCCGACCGCGACCGCCGCCAGGAATCGCGTCGCGACGCCACCGGCAAGCCACCCCGCCGCCCCGCCGGCCCCGAATCGAGCGGGGCCGATCGCGGCACCCGGGCATCGTCCGGAAACGACAGGCGCGCCGGTGAATCCACCCGCGGCCGCGAGTCCGATCGTGCGCGGGCACAGGGGGAGACCGGACGAAACGGTAAGTGGCGCAGCGGTACCGACGCGCCCGGCACCGGACCGGATGCGGCTCGCCGCGATCCGGGGACGGCACGCGGAACCGGTGCTCCTTCCGCCCGTGGCCGACGGTCCGACGACTCCGGTGGCCGGGTGAGGTCCGGTGATTCCGGTGGCGCGGCGAGGTCGGGCGATTCCGGTGGCTCGGAGAGGTCCGGACGTACGTCGTCCGGCGGAGGAGACTCCGCACGTAGCGGTAAGTCGCGCAACGACTTCGGCGTGGGTGGCGGCGACCGCGCGGTGGCTCGGACCGGTGGACGGTCGTCGGCGAGCTCGGGTCGCGGGAATGTCGGCCCCGGGGAATCCGGGGGCCGCCGGGAGTCCGGAGTCGGGAAACGTCCGCGCGGTGGGCGATCGGCATCGGTGGATGCCCCTCGTGAGGTGGCCCGGGATGTGCTGCGTGCGGTGCGGGAACGGGACGCCTATGCGAATCTCGTACTGCCGGGGCTGCTCCGGGAACAGCGGCTGACCGGACGGGATGCGGCGTTCGCGACCGAATTGGCCTACGGCGCAAGCCGATCGCTGGGTCTGTTGGATGCGGTGATCGCCGACTGCGCCGGCCGTCCCGTCGAGGAGATCGACGGCCCGCTGCTGGATGTACTGCGGCTCGGGGTCTATCAACTCCTGCGCACGCGCGTCGGAGCGCACGCCGCGGTCGACACCTCCGTGGATCTGGCGCGATCCGAATCCGGCAGCGGTAAGGCCGGATTCGTGAACGCGGTGCTGCGGCGAGCGGCCGAGCGGACCACCGCCGAATGGATCGACCGGCTCGCACCGCCAGACCCGTTGGGCCACATGGCCTTCGAATACGCACACCCCATCTGGATCGCCCAGGCGTTCGCGGACGCACTCGGCGCGCAGGCCGGGGAACTGCGCGACCTGCTGGCCGCCGACGACGAGCGCCCCGCCGTCCACCTGGTGGCCCGGCCCGGCGAGATCACCGCCGAGGAATTGGCCCTGGTCACCGGTGGTGAGGAAGGCCGCTGGTCGCCGTACGCGGTGTACCTGGACGGTGGCGATCCGGGCAAATTGGAGCCGGTGCGTGACGGCATGGCCGCCGTGCAGGACGAGGGCAGCCAACTGGTCGCCCTCGCACTGACCCGCGCCCCGCTGCACGGACCCGACACCGGCCGCTGGCTGGACCTATGCGCCGGCCCCGGCGGCAAGACCGCGCTCCTGGGTGCCCTCGCCGATATCGACGGTTTCCACGTCGACGCCGTGGAACCGGCCGAACACCGCGCCGAACTGGTCCGCAAGGCAACTCGCGACATGCCGGTGACCATCCACGTCACCGACGGCCGCGACAGCGGGCTCACCCCCGGATACGACCGCATCCTGGTCGACGCCCCGTGCACCGGCCTGGGTGCCCTGCGCCGCCGCCCCGAATCCCGTTGGCGCCGAACCCCGGCCGACGTCCGCGACCTCACCGTGCTCCAGCGCGAACTGCTCACCGCCGCATGGAATCTGCTCCGTCCCGGCGGCGTGGTCGTCTACTCGACCTGCTCCCCGCATCTGCCGGAAACCGTTGCTGTGGTGAGCGATACGGTCCGCCGCACGGACGCCGAACAACTCGACGCCCGAACCCTGCTCCCCAGCGTCCCGGACCTCGGCGACGGCCCCGCCGCCCAACTCTGGCCCCACCGCCACGGCACCGACGCCATGTTCGTCGCCGCCCTCCGCAAACCCGAGTGAGCGGACACATCGGCGGAAGCCGACCGCTGTGACGCACCGATGCCGTCGCTGACCGGACTCTGCCAGAGGAAACGCCGCGTGTGATCTCTGCCCACAGCACGATCGGCGCGTCGCGGGCAGAACCGAGAAGATCGGTCAGTAGCGGTGACCGAGATTGCTCGGTCGGTTGAAGACCCGGCGTGGCTGTGCTCGGCGCATTAGGCCAATACAGCGGCAACGCCGGACGGCCTGCTGTTCGGCGCGGTACTGCCGATTGATCGAGGAGTTGTTGCGGCAGAGACCAATTCGCTGCCACCTGCCAGCGTCGGACCGCATCGAAGCGATGGTCGACTCAACTACCGGTGAGGATCGCGCCACCCAGGGCGAGGCCCGTCACCCAGGTTGTCGAGAGTGCCGCCAAGACGAAGGGGCGGGGGCCGACACGCCGCAGGGCCGAGATTCGGACGCCGGTACCGAGGGCGAACATGGCACCGGTCAGCAGGGCGGTTTGGACCAGTTTGGTGGCGCCGAGGACGACTGTGGGGAGCAGGTCGGTGGTGCGTAGCGCAGCGCAGAGGAGGAAGGCGACGACGAACAGGGGGATCAGCGGAGCGCGGCGGCGAGTGTGGTCGGCGGTCGGGGTGTGGCCCTGAGTGTGGTCGGTCGTCGGAGTGGGGCTGTGGGTGTGGTCGTCTGTCGGGGTGCGGCCGGGAAGGTGGTCGTCTGTGAGGGTGCGGCCGGGAAGGTGGTCGGCTGTGAGGGTGTGGCCGTGAATGTGCGCGGCCGTAGGGATGCGCCGGTGGGTGTGGCCAGCTGTGGAGGTGCGGCTGTCAGTACCGTCGGCGATGGGGGTGCGGTGGGTCGGGAGGGTGTCGGTTCGGGTGTGTGGGTGGGGCGGGTTGGTGCGCCGCTCTTGGCGGCCGATCACGATGAGTACCGGTGCCAGTAGGATCACGCGGGCGAGTTTGACGATGACCGCGATGGTCAGTGCTCCTCCGCCCAGGGCGGTTCCGGTTGCCACTACTTGTGCGACCTCGTGGACCGCGCCGCCTGCCCACACGCCGCTGGTGTGTGGGGTGAGGTCGAGGGCGTGGGCCGCCAGTGGGATCGCAGCGATCAGGACGGTGCCGAACACGACCACCAGGGCGACGGTGGTGACCAGGTCCTCTTCGTCGGCATCGATCGCCTCGCCGACGGCGGCGGCCGCCGCCGCGCCGCAGATGGAGAAGCCGCAGGCGATCAGCAGGCGCTGGGTCCGGCTCAAGCCGAGTGCGCGGCCCAGCAACAGGGTGCCGCCGATGCCGCCGGCGACGATCGTCACCACCACCGCCAGTACCGCCGGACCCAGTCCGAGGACGTCGCGGAAGGTGACCTGCAGGCCGAGCAGTGCGACTCCGGCGCGCAGCAGGCGTTTCGCCGAGAACTGCAATCCGGCCTGCCAATATTGCGGCACCGCAACGATATTCGTGAAGATCGCACCGATCGTGATGGCCACCAGCAGGGGGCTGACGGCCGGCAGCAGCCGGTTCACCAGCAGGCTGAGGGCCGTCACCACGGTGACCACCGCCAATCCGGGTGTCACCGCCCCGGTGTGCCGGGAGGGGGTCGGTCGCGGTCCGCTGGGACGGGGATCTGCGGTGACGGTCATGCATCGACCCTGTCGGTGCGGCGGCATCCGCGGTAGCGCGGGAATCGCTATCGGGACATATCTTCGTGATATGGGAAAGCGGGGTTCCATATGCTGAGGGCATGACCTCCGAGCGTCCCGACCTGACCGTTCTCGCGCTGCTGGTCGCCATCGACGATCACGGGAGCCTCGGCGCCGCGGCGCGGGCGGTGGGGATGGCGCAGCCGAATGCGAGCCGGGCGGTGCGGATGTGGGAGCGCAAGCTCGGGATGCCGCTGGTCGAGCGCAGTCCGCGTGGGTCGCGGATGACCGCCGCGGGTGGAGTGGTCGTGCACTGGGCGCGGCAGGTGCTGGCGGATGTGGATCGGCTGCTGGACGCGGCGGCGGCGCTGCGCACCGATCAGGAGGCCGAACTCACCGTGTTCGCGAGTATGACCGTCGCGGAATGTCTGTTGCCGGGATGGCTGGGGGAGTTCCGGCGCAGTCGTCCGCAGGTGCGTATCCATCTCCAGATGCGCAATTCGCGCGAGGTGTTCGAGCGGCTCGCGGCGGGGGAATGCGATCTGGGGTTCGTCGAAAGTCCTACTGTGCCAAGGACTCTGCACCGCGCCACGGTGGCCGGGGATCGGCTCGTGGTGATCGTGGATCCGGCGCACCGGTGGGCCCGGCGGCGGCGTCCGCTGACCGTCACGGAATTGGCGGCGACGCCGCTGGTGGTGCGTGAGCCGGGGTCGGGAACCCGCAGCACGCTCGATATCGCGCTCGCCGAATATCCGCGCGCGGAACCGTTGCTGGAGTTGGGAAGTGCCGCCGCGATCCGGACCAGCGTGCTGGCCGGGGTCGGTCCGGCGGTGGTCAGCAGCCTGGCCGTGGCGGATCAGCTGGCGCGCGGGGAACTGCGGGCTGTCCCGGTCGACGGGCTGGATCTGTCGCGGACGTTGCGGGCGGTCTGGCGTCCGCCGCGGCGATTGGCCGGTCCGGCGGGTGAACTGGTCGCGGGGATCGTCCGTGCCCGCCATCGCGAACCGGGCTGACCGTGCGCGAGCGGGGCGCGGCCGATCGCTACCATGTCCGAATGGACGAGATCGCCAGTCATCCCAACGTTCTCGCGGTCGCCGAGGCGCTGCGCACCGCCGGAATCGAGCCGCGGGTACGGGTGCTGCCGGAGACCGCGCCGACCGCCGCCGCGGCGGCCGAGCAGATCGGCTGTCCGGTCGCGGCGATCGCGAACAGCCTGATCTTCGAGGTGGACGGCGCTCCGCTGCTCGTGCTCACCAGCGGGGCGCATCGGGTCGACACCGGGAAGCTCGCCGAACGGATCGGGGTGGCCGAAATCGCCCGTGCCAAGCCCGCTTTCGTGCGCACGCACACCGGTCAGGTGATCGGCGGCGTCGCGCCGGTCGGTCATCCGGCGCCGATCCGCACGCTGGTCGACGAGACGCTGGCCGATCACCCCGAGATCTGGGCGGCGGCCGGGCATCCGCACACGGTCTTCGCGACCACGTTCACCGAACTGGTCGAGATGACCGGCGGGCAACAGGTTTCCGTGAACTGAGTGCGGCTCAGCGGTCCGGGACGTTGCGTTCGAGTTCGGCCAGCCAGGCCGTCGCGACCGCATCGCTGGGGGCGCGCCAATCGCCGCGCGGCGACAGCGATCCGCCCGAGCCGACCTTCGGCGCGTTCGGCAGCGTGGACCGCTTGAACTGACTGGTCTGCACGAACCGGCGCAGGAACTGGGCCAGCCAGTGCTTGATGGTCGGCAGGTCGTATTCGTGCCGGTCCGCGACCGGGATCAGATCCGGCCAGCGGCCGCGGGTGCGATCCGACCAGGCGTGCTGCGCGAGATAGGCGATGCGGCTGGGCAGGTAGCCGAAGCGGAGCAGGAAGTACAGGTGGAAATCCTGCAGCTCGTACGGGCCGACGGTGGCCTCGGAACTCTGGCCGGGTGCGTCGTCGTCGCCGTCGGCGGCGGGGATCAGCTCCGGCGAGATCTCGGTGGTGAGGATCGAGGACAGCACCGCGCCGGCCTGCGGGCCCAGTTCGTCGGTGTCGATCGTCCAGGCGATCAGATATTTGATCAGCGTCTTCGGGACCGAGGCGTTGACGCTGTAGTGCGCCATATGGTCGCCGACCCCGAAAGTGCACCAGCCGAGGGCGAGTTCGCTGAGATCGCCGGTGCCGATCACGATGGCCTCGTGCTGATTGGCCAGCCGGAACAGGTGTGAGGTGCGCTCGCCCGCCTGCACGTTCTCGTAGGCGATGTCGTACTGCGGAACCCCGTCGGCCGCAGGGTGTTCCAGATCGCGCAGCATCTGGGTGGCCGAGGGCCGGATGTCGATCTCGTGCGCCGATACGCCCAGCGCTCGCATCAGCCGATGCGCGTCCTCGAGGGTGCGCTTGCTGGTCGCGAAGCCGGGCATGGTGTAGGCCAGCACATTCGCCCGCGGCAGGCCCAGCCGGTCCATGGTCTTGACCGCGACGATCAGCGCCAGCGTGGAGTCCAGGCCGCCGGAGACGCCGATCACCACCCGCTTCGAGCCGGTCGCGGCGAGCCGGGTGCTCAGGCCCTCCACCTGGATGTGGTGCACCTCGGCGCAGCGTTCGTTGCGCACCGCGGGATTCGCGGGAACGTAAGGGAAGCGCGGGATTTCACGGCGCAGCGGCACGGCCTCGGCCGGTACCGGCAGTTCGACCGGGACGCGCCGCAGCCGGGTGAGGCGGTCGCGGTGGTCGTGCACGTTGTCGGCGAAGCTGGTCATCCGCAGCCGGTCGGCGGTCAGGCGGCGCAGGTCCAGATCGGCGGTGACCAGTTGCGGATGATCGGTGAAACGCTCACCCTCGGCGAGGATGTCGCCGTTCTCGCAGACCAGCGCCTGACCGTCCCAGGCCATGTCGGTGGTCGATTCCCCGTGTCCCGCAGCCGAATACAGATAGGCGGCCATGAATCGCGCGGAGTGCGAAGCGCACAATTGCCTGCGGTAGTCGGCCTTGCCGACCACGATGTTGCTCGCCGACAGGTTCACCAGCACCGTCGCGCCGGCCAGCGCGGCGAAAGCGCTGGGCGTCACGGGAACCCAGCCGTCCTCGCAGATCTCCAGATGGAAGACGAAGCCGTCGAGATTGCTCGCCTCGAACAGCAGATCGCTGCCGAACGGCACGCGCTGCCCGGCGATGGTGATGTGATCGTCGAGTGCCTCACGGGCAGCGGCGAACTGCCGCTTCTCGTAGAATTCGCGGTAGTTCGGCAGATAGCTCTTGGGAGTGGCGCCGAGCACCCGGCCCCGATCGATCGCTATGCCGCAGTTGAACAGTCGGCCCTGCGACCGCACCGGCGCGCCGACCAGCAGCACCGAATCGATCTCGGCGCTCTCGGCGATCACCCGTTCCAGCGCCGCTTGCACGGCATCGTCGAGGGCGTCCTGATGGAACAGGTCGTCGGCGGTGTAGCTGGACAGTCCGAGTTCCGGGAACACGGTGAGCACGGCGCCGTCTGCGGCGGCCTGCCGGGCCAGCTGCAGGGTGTGCTCGGCGTTGAAGGCCGGATCGGCGACTCGGATCGTCGGGACGGCGAGTGCCACGCGCGCGAACCCGTGCCGATACAGCGAATCGAACGGCAACTGCTTCACACCGGGTCCCTTCACTCGCAGACAGTGCGTCCAGTCTGTCATGACGGCCGGGGGCAGCCCGCGGTCGGTTACTCCCGAGCGGACTGCTCGCGTAATCGGGCCAGCGTCTTGGCGAGAATGCGCGAGACGTGCATCTGCGAGATCCCCATCTGCGCGGCGATCTGGGTCTGGGTCATGGACTCGAAGAACCGCATGGTGAGGATGCGGCGTTCCCGCTCCGGCAGACCGGCCAGCAACGGCCGGATCGCCACGTACTCCTCGACCCGATCGAACTGGGACTCCTCCTCGCCGAGGGTGTCCAGCAGCGACGCCTCGGTGTCGCGGCCGGTGGAGACCGCGTCGATCGAGCTGGGCTGGTAGGCATTTCCGGCGATCACCGCCTGCGTCACCTCGTCCGCGTCGATACCGAGTTCGGCGGCGATCTCCTTGGCGGTGGGGGAGCGGCCCAGGGTCTGCGACAGGGCGTCGACGGCCGCGCCGATGCGCAGATGCGTCTCCTTGATCCGGCGCGGCACCCGCATCGCCCAGGTGTTGTCGCGGAAGTACCGCCGCACCTCGCCCATGATGGTCGGCACCGCGAACGACAGGAAATTCGATCCGCGCGACAGGTCGAACCGGTCGACCGCGTGCACCAGCCCGACCCGGGCGACCTGGGTGAGATCGTCGAACGGCTCCCCGCGGCCGGAGAACTTCCGGGCGATGTGGTCCGCCAGCGGAATACACCGATGGATCAGCTCGTGGCGCACCTTGGCACGGCGCTGCGGATCGTCCGCGGCCGCCGCCAATTCCTCGAACAGCGCTGTGACATCGTCGTATTCGGTAACCGCCGCGGCGACCTCTTCGATCTCGCTCTCGTCGGTGGCCTCGTCCGCCGGCTCGTCGGTCTCGGGGCGCGCGTTCTCGTTCTGCGTGTCGAACTCGGTCTTTTCGCTGGGGGAGTTGCCGGGTGCGGGTTCGTACACGGTGTCCCCGCCCACTACGCCTTCCCCCGGACCCGCCGGAACTCCACGGTCGTCGGATAACCGGAGACCGCCGGATCGTAGGGGTCCTGGGTGGCCGTGACCTCGTCGGTCAAGGTCCGCAACACATGCCAGCCGAAACTGCGCTGATCGGGTAGGCCCGCCGCACCGGCGACACCGGCGACGCGCACCAGCAGATCCTTGTCGCCGACGGTGAATCGGCACTGCAGGCTCGTATCGGGCGCGGCGACGGCGATGAGAGTCGAGCACGCCTCGTCGACGGCCAGCCGGATGTCGGCCACCTCGTCGAGGGTGAAATCGCTGAGCAGGACGAGTGTTTCGGCGAGCCCGCGCACGATGGGCAACTGTGACACGGTGGCTGCGACGCCGATCTCCACCGGGGTACCGCGCAACCCCTGTTCCGCCGAAATGTTGATCACCCTGAGAAGGCTACCCAATAAAGTCGGCGACAATCGAGTTGTGGCGGATTTGCGGCCTGCCAGTACACTTCGCGCTGTGTCCCTGCCCCAGTCCCACTTCCATCGTCCGTCACCGATGATCGCACCGTCCATTCTGTCCGCCGATTTCGCCCGCCTCGCCGACGAGGTGCGAGCGGTCGAGGGAGCGGACTGGGTTCACGTCGATGTGATGGACAACCACTTCGTCCCGAATCTCACCCTCGGTCTGCCCGTCGTGGAGAGTCTGCTGAAGGTCACCGACATCCCGATGGACTGCCATCTGATGATCGACGATCCGGCGCGCTGGGCGCCGCCGTACGCGGAGGCCGGCGCGCACAATGTGACCTTCCATGCGGAGGCGTCCGACAATCCGATCGCGGTGGCGCGCGACATCCGGGCGGCCGGTGCGAAGGCGGGGCTGTCCGTCAAGCCGGGTACGCCGATCGAGCCGTACCTGGAGATCCTGCGGGAGTTCGACACACTCCTGGTGATGAGTGTCGAGCCCGGTTTCGGCGGGCAGTCGTTCATGCCCGAGGTGCTGGAGAAGGCGCGGGCGGTGCGCCGACTGGTCGATGCCGGCGAGTTGCGTTTGCTGATCGAGATCGACGGCGGCATCAACATGGACACCATCGAGCAGGCCGCGGAGGCGGGAATCGACTGTTTCGTCGCCGGTTCCGCGGTGTACGGCACACCCGATCGGGCGGCGACGGTGGAGAAGCTGCGCCGGATGGCGACGGCGGCGGGTGCTACGCAGGCCGCACGCTAGCAGCCGGATCGGGCCGGTCGGCCGTCAGCGGATCACCTGCTTGCGGCCGGCGGCGGCCCGGGTGGCCTCGATGACCGCGGCCAGCGGCGGGACCCGATCGGCGTTTCCGGGGGCCTGCACCCAGATGCGGTAACCGGTGCGCTCGTCGTCGGCGGACGGCAGTACCACCTGGCTGCCGGCGCAGGCGACGGTGGCGTAGAGCCGGAATAGTTCGGCGGATACGGATTTGGTGAGCACGTCGGGCCGGCAGGCGCTGACGATGAAGGTCCAGCGGCGGGCGCGCGGATGATGGATCACCGGGCCGGTCAGATCGGCCTGGCCCAGCCGGTCCTGGACCCGTGCACCGAGGTCGGCCGGCATCGTGATGGCGCCGTACGGGCCGCCGACGTCGAGCAGGATGTGACGTGACCCCGCGTCGATCGATGCGGGCAGATGAAATTCGCGGCGGTACTGGACGCAACGAACTTCGAGTATCGAATCGAGCAGTGTGGTCAACGTCGTAACCCCCATCTGTCGTTGTGGTGTTCGGCGAATTCGATACGAAAAATCAACTCCATAACAATATTGCGTCCGCTTCGTGCCGGGCGCAAGCGTCGGGTGTGGGTGGGTCGTGGAGTGGGTACAACCAGATGTCGGACTGCCCACCTTCGGGTGAAAATCAGGTTGTCGGTAAATAGAAACCGAATGTTCGATTCTTTTGGGTCCGAATGATCCGTTAAATCCGGAAATACTCGGGGCAAACTGCGCGAATTACAGGAGTGTATTTCGGTGGCAGGGGGTGCGACTCGGTTCCGGACCTGTTTTTCCCGGTCGGTTCCGGGCCGCCGGTCGGGGTGGTGCCGTCCCACTCACCGAAGGCGATGTCCCGGGCCGCGACCGGGCGTCGTTACGCTGGGTCCGCCCGGCCCGATGGGAATAGCACCGATGACCCGGGTGGTTGGCGCAGGTGGGCGTAGCGGTCCGGACATCGGGTGACAGGAGAGCGGAATGTTCACAGGCATCGTGGAGGAACTCGGCGAGATCGTCGCGGTCGAGCGGCTGACCGACGCGTCCCGGCTCACCATCCGCGGCAAGCTGGTCACCTCCGATGCCGGGCACGGCGACTCCATCGCGGTCAACGGGGTGTGCCTGACCGTGGTCGACGTGGTCGGCGGCGACAGCTTCACCACCGATGTGATGGGGGAGACCCTCAACCGTTCGGGCATCGGCAAGCTCGACATCGGATCGCGGGTCAATCTGGAACGGGCCGCGGCCGTGAACAGCCGCCTCGGCGGCCACATCGTGCAGGGCCACGTGGACGGGACCGGCACGATCGTGTCGCGCGATCCGCAGGAGAACTGGGAGGTCGTCCGCATCGCGCTGCCCGACGCGCTGGCCCGTTACGTCGTGGAGAAGGGCTCGATCACCGTCGACGGCATCTCGCTGACCGTCTCGGGTCTCGGCGTGGACGAGGCCGGCGAGCCCGGGCACCGCGACTGGTTCGAGGTCTCGCTCATCCCCACCACCCGTGAACTGACCACCCTCGGCACCGCGCCGGTCGGGGCGACGGTGAACCTCGAGGCCGACATCATCGCGAAATACGTCGAGCGGCTCACGCAGCGCGGCTGAGCGCGAGTACGACGCCGGAAGGCCGCCCGGGTGTGACGTAAACCCGGTACGGGCGGCAGCCGGGCCCCGGCCGACACGCCGTAGTGTTGAAGGGCCACCGAATGGAAGATGGAGCACAGCAGACGTGACCAGGTTCGACAGCATCGAGCGTGCAGTCGCCGACATCGCGGCCGGGAAACCGGTTGTCGTGGTCGACGACGAGGGCCGGGAGAACGAGGGCGACCTCATCTTCGCCGCGGAGAAGGCCACTCCCGAACTGGTGGCGTTCATGATCCGCTACACCTCCGGCTACATCTGCGTGCCGCTGCTGGGCTCCGACTGCGACCGGCTCGGCCTGCCGCCCATGTACGGCATCAACCAGGACAAGCACGGCACCGCGTACACCGTCTCCGTCGACGCGCGCGAAGGCGTGAGCACGGGTATCTCCGGCGCCGACCGCGCCACCACCATGCGTCTGCTGGCCGATCCGAAGGCCGTGCCCCAGGACTTCACCCGCCCCGGCCACGTCGTCCCGTTGCGGGCCAAGGACGGCGGCGTGCTGCGCCGCCCCGGCCACACCGAGGCCGCCGTCGATCTGGCCCGGCTGGCCGGTCTGCAACCGGCCGGCGTCATCTGCGAGATCGTCAGCCAGAAGAACGAGGGCGATATGGCCCGCACCGAGGAGTTGCGGGTCTTCGCCGACGAGCACGAGCTGGCGCTGATCTCGATCGCCGACATGATCGCCTGGCGCCGCCGCAACGAGAAGCAGATCGAGCGCATCGCCGAGGCCCGCATCCCCACCGGCTACGGGGAATTCCGCGCGGTCGGTTACAAGAGCATCTACGACGAGGTCGAGCACGTCGCGCTGGTACTCGGCGACCTCGGCGTCGACGGCGGGGAGAACGTCCTGGTCCGGGTGCATTCGGAATGCCTCACCGGTGACGTGTTCGGCTCGCTGCGCTGCGACTGCGGGCCGCAGCTGCACGCGGCGATGGAGATGGTCGCCAAGGAGGGCCGCGGCGTCGTGCTGTACATGCGCGGGCACGAAGGCCGCGGTATCGGCCTGATGCACAAGTTGCAGGCGTACCAGCTGCAGGACAACGGTCACGACACCGTCGACGCCAACATCCAGCTCGGCCTGCCCGCGGACGCGCGCGACTACGGCACCGGCGCGCAGATCCTGGTGGATCTGGGCATCCGCTCGATGCGCCTGCTCACCAACAACCCGGCCAAGCGGGTCGGGCTGGACGGCTACGGCCTGAGCATCACCGAACGGGTGCCGATGCCGGTGCGTGCCACCCCCGAGAATCTGCGTTATCTGCGTACCAAGCGCGACCGCATGGGCCACGACCTGGTCGGTCTCGACGATCTGGACCTCGGCGAGACCGCGCAGTGAGCGTGGGCGCACCGAGCCCCCGGCAGCCGTCCTCAGAGAAAGGCGAACACCTGTGAGCGGTGCGGGAGTACCGGAATTCACCCTCGAGGAGGCCAAGGACCTGCGCCTGGGCATCGTCGCGTCGCGGTGGCACACCACGATCTGCGACACCCTGCTGGCCAACGCCGAGCGGGTGGCCCGGCAGGCCGGGGTCGAGCAGATCACCGTCGTCCGCTGCGCCGGCGCGATGGAACTGCCGGTGGTCGCGCAGGCGCTGGCCCGCGGTCACGACGCGGTGGTGGCCCTGGGCGTGGTGATCCGCGGTGAGACCCCGCACTTCGAGTACGTGTGCGACGCGGTGACCACGGGCCTGACCCGGGTGTCGCTCGACGAGAGCACCCCGGTGACCAACGGCGTGCTGACCGTGAACACCGAACATCAGGCCCGGGACCGGGCCGGACTGCCCGATTCCGCGGAGGACAAGGGCGAACAGGCATGCGCCGCCGCACTGGACGCGGCACTGACCCTGCGGGCATTGCGTCAGGTGGTCTGAGCCGGTGGCGCCCGTGGTTCGGATCTGGAAACGAGGCCCCGACACGGGAGCGCCGTCGCCCGGCGCGCCGGAGTCCGGCCGGTGGGATCTGGAGATCCGCCCCCGTCGCTCCGTGCTGACCGCCCGCATCGTCTCGGCGGCGATCGCGATCGTGTTCACCGTCGCCGGTGTGCTGTCGGCGCACAGTTCGACCGGCGTGAACTTCCGGGCCGCCGACCAGATCGCGGTGATCCTGTTCGGCTGGTTGCTCGCGGCGTCGGTACTGCTGCTCACCCGGCCCCGGGTGCAGGTCGGGGCCGAGGGGGTCGTGGTGCGGAATGCGTTCGGCGACAGCGAGTTCCAGTGGAAGGACGTCCGCGGGGTGTCGTTCCCGGACAAGAAGGCCTGGGCGCGACTGGAACTCGCCGGTGACGAATATGTGCCGATGCTGGCGGTCCGCGCCAACGACGGTGAGCGCGCGGCGCGGGCGCTGGACCGCTTCCGCGAGCTCGGCGCGAAATATACTGCGGCACTGAACAAGTGACGGACGTCCGGGGCGCGGTGGCACCGCGCCCCGGACGGACTACTTCGTATCGCCCATGACCGCGCCCTCGCGGCGCGGATCCGCGCCGCCGATCCAGCCGTCACTCTCGCGTTTCAGCGCGCTCAGCCCGCTGGACTGCTGATCGACCGACACCTGGTGGCCCATCGCGCGCAGCTGCTGGACCAGCGGGTCGTGATCTCCGTTGGCGGTGGCGTCGATCGCGGGATGTTCGCCGCCGAGCCCGGTGACCGGGGTGTTGCTCGCGCCGAAGTCGATCTGGGACACCGCCTGCTGCGGATCGAGATTCCAATCCAGCAGGCCCACCAGGGTTTTCACCACGAACTGGATGATCACCGAGCCGCCGGGGGATCCGGTCACGTACGACAGCTGCCCGCGGGAGCCGTCCGGATTGCGGTCGAAGACGAGGGTCGGGCTCATCGAGCTGCGCGGGCGCTTGCCCGCCTGTACCCGATTGGCCACCGGCGTGCCGTCCGGCGCCTGCGGATTCGCGGCGAAGTCGGTGAGCTGGTTGTTCAGCACGAAACCGTCGACGATGTGGAACGACCCGAACGCCGATTCGACGGTCGTGGTCATACTGGCGGCGTTGCCGTACTTGTCGACGATCGACAGATGGCTGGTGCCGTGCTCGGGCTGCTGGGGTCCGGCGCCGACCGGGACCGGGCCGAAATCGCCGGGCTGTGCGGTGCCCATGCTGTGGTCGGGATTGATCAGCGCGGCGCGTTTCTTCAGATAGTCCCCGTTGAGCAGGGTGTCCGGCGAATTACCGGGCAGCGGAACGAAATCCGTATCGGCCACATACTTGTCGCGGTCGGCGTACGCGAGCCGCTCGGCCTCCGAGATCAGGTGCACCGCACGCGCTTTCGGCTTACCGCCGTTGCGGTCGAGGTTGTCCGGAGGGAGCGTGGACAGGTCGAAATTCTGCAGGATGCCGAGTGTCGCGGCGACGGTGATGCCGCCGGACGACGGGCTGGGCATACCGCAGATCTCGTGCGTGCGGTAGCCGGTGCAGATCGCGGTGCGCTTCTTGGCCTGATATCCGGCCAGGTCGGCGAGCGTGATCTGACCGGGCGTACGGCCGCCGGCGGCGGTCGTGGTGGCGTCGACGATGTCCTGCGCGATGGCGCCGGTGTAGAACGCCTTCGGGCCGTCGGTGGCGATGGCGCCGAGCGTCTTCACCATCGCCGGATTGGTGAGCGTGGTGCCGGCCGGTTTCGCGGTGCCGTCGGGCTGCAGGAAATAGGACCTGGCGTTGTCGTCGCGGGCCAGATCCTTCGCCGAATCGGCGATCTGGCCCGCCATCCGCGGGCTGATCCGGAAACCGTGATCCGCCATCGTGATCGCGGGATCGAACAGATCCTTCCACGGCTGCCGGCCGTGGTCGCCGTGGGCCGCCTCGAGCAGCCGCAGCACTCCGGGCACGCCGATGGAACGTCCGCTGGCCCGCGCATTCGGTTGCGGCACTGTGCGATCCGCGTCGCTGATCCAGCGCAGATAGTTCTCGGTGGCCGAGGCGGGGGCGATCTCGCGGCCGTCGTAGGCGTCGACGGTCCGGTGGTCCGCGTCGTAGTAGAGCAGGAACGCGCCGCCGCCGATGCCCGAGGCCTGCGGCTCCACCAGGCCCAGCACCATCTGCGCCGCGACCAGCGCGTCGGCGGCCGTGCCGCCCGCGGCCAGCACCGTGCAGGCGGCCTCGGTGGACAGCGGATTGGCGGTGGAGGCCGCGAAGGTGCGGGTGCGCACCGGCGTCATATTGCTGCGGAAGCCGGTGGCGATCTCGGGATTCGTGGCGATGTTGCCACCGCTCGCGGTCGGTGCACCCGCGGTGACGGGGGTTCCGTTGGGCGCCTGGGCGCATGCCTGCGCCGAATTCGCCGGGTTGTCGGAGGTGGACGAGGAACAGCCGGTCAGCAACCCCGCGGTCGACAACACCGCGATGGTTGCGCCGGACCAGAGATGTCGAGTGCGGCGCATGCAGGGACTGTAGCCGCCCCCCGCCACTGGCAAGCGGTGCTTTCGGGCGAAACGTCGTCGTTCACGGTTCGCGCGCGGGCCGATCCGAGCGATCGGCGCGGATTGTCGGTGGCTGCCAGTACATTCGATGGTGCGGCGGTCGACGGATGTGGCGGCGCCGTTGGTGGATCACACAGTCCCGCTGTCCACAGGCACAGCGGTCCGAGGCCCCGTGCGCGGTGGCCCGATGGTGTTCCGGCCCGGTGGTGCCGGGGCCCGGCGGTTCGACGGCGAGTAGTTCGAAGTTTCGTGCAGTGCGGTTACTGATCGGCGATTCCGGACGGCCCGCGCGGTCGCCGGCGAGGCGAAGGATCCGACACGAATGACCGAGTTACGGCGCAACAACACATTTCTCGACAGCGAGGACAGCGGCTACCACAAGAGCCTCAAACCACGGCAACTCCAGATGATCGCCATCGGCGGCGCGATCGGCACGGGTCTGTTCCTGGGCGCCGGCGGGCGGCTGGCGCAGGCCGGTCCGGGGTTGTTCGTCGTGTACGCGGTCTGCGGGGTGTTCGTCTTCTTCATCCTGCGGGCCCTCGGCGAGCTGGTACTGCATCGGCCGTCGTCCGGGTCGTTCGTCTCCTACGCGCGCGAGTTCTACGGGGAGAAGGCGGCTTTCGTGGCCGGCTGGATGTACTTCCTCAACTGGTCTATGACCGGCATCGTCGACACCACCGCGATCGCGACCTATCTGCACTACTGGGCCGCGTTCCGCCCGGTGGCGCAGTGGCTGCTGGCCCTGATCGCGCTGTGCATCGTGCTGAGCGTGAACCTCGTCTCGGTGAAGTGGTTCGGCGAGCTGGAATTCTGGGCCGCGCTCGTGAAGGTGGTCGCCCTGGTGGGCTTCCTGCTGGTCGGCACGGTATTCCTGGCGGGGCGCTTCCGCATCCAGGACGCCGGCACCGGCTTCGGCATGATCTCCGCCTCCGGCGGCCTGTTCCCGGCCGGTGTGCTGCCGCTGGTCACGGTCACCTCGGGCGTGGTGTTCGCCTATGCCGCAGTGGAAATGGTCGGCACCGCCGCGGGGGAGACGGCCGATCCCCAGCGGATCATGCCCCGGGCGATCAATTCGGTCATCGTGCGCATCGCGGTGTTCTACGTCGGCTCGCTGGTGCTGCTGGCGCTGTTGCTGCCCTACACCAGCTATTCGGCGTCGGTCAGTCCGTTCGTCACCTTCTTCTCGAAACTCGGTGTGGGACATGCCGGTTCGGTGATGAACTTCGTGGTGCTGACCGCCGCGCTGTCCAGTCTGAACGCCGGGCTGTACTCCACCGGGCGGATCCTGCGATCGATGTCGATGAACGGCAGCGCGCCGAAGTTCACCGGGGTGATGAACAGCCGTGGTGTGCCCTACGGCGGCATCCTGCTGACCGGGGTGATCGCGTTGTTCGGTATCTGGCTGAACTACATCGTGCCGGCGCGGGCCTTCGAGATCGTGCTGAACGTGGCCTCACTGGGGATTCTGGCCTCGTGGGCGACGATCGTGTTGTGCCAGTTGCGATTGTGGTCGCGCTGGCGCCGCGGCGAGATGCAGCGGCCGGCGTTCCGGATGTTCGGCGCGCCCTATACCGGCATCGCGACGCTGGTGTTCCTGGCGGTCGTGGTGGTGCTGATGGCCTTCGACCATCCGGTGGGCACCTGGACGGTCTCCAGCCTGGTGCTCATCGTGCCGGCGCTGATCATCGGCTGGTTCGTCGCGCGGCGCCGGGTGCTGGCCATCGCCCGGGAGCGGGAGGGCTATACCGGTGAATTCCCGGTGGTCGCCAATATTCCGGTGGACGAGCCGGATTGAGGTCACTGGGGCAGCGGTGGCTGCCGGATCTCCACGCCGAGTCGATGCGAGTACTGCTCGTTGAGCTCGGGCCAGCCGTGGTCCATGGCCGCCGCGCCGACGATCGGGCCGATCGGGCTGCCGTCGAGCAGGGTGGCGGCCACATCCAGGCACAGATGCCAGCCCGCGGCCATCATCCCGGCCACCGCGCGGTCGGGCAGCCGGTGGGTCAGCCGCAGCCGGGTGCCGGTGCCGTGCTCGTGCAGCTCCCAGCGCAGAACGTCTGCGCCCCAGGTGAATTCGAGCAGTTCGGGCCGATCGGCGATGCCGACCTCGCCGGGGAGTTCGTGCCGCTGGTCGCCGTCGACCATCACGAGCGTGACGGGTCCGGTGGTGGTCAGCGAGCGGTCCGCCGTATAGGGCGCCCACTCGCGCAGTTCGTCCGGTTCGGTCAGCGCCGACCAGACCGCCGCCCGGCCCTGCGGGAAGTCCCGGGTGAAGACGAGCGACCAGCGCTCGCCCTCCGCCACGAGTTCGACCTGTTGCAGCGGACTGGGGTGATACGGACGTGTGGTCATGGGGTTCGGTCCTTCCGGTCGAGATGGTGGCCCAGGGCGTCGAGGTGGTGGCGCCACAACCGCAGATACGGCAGCAGCCAGCTGTCGAGCTGTTCGAACGGGCCCGGGGCGAGGCGGTAGATGCGCTTCTGCGCGGCGACCTCGCAGGTGACGAAGCCGGAATCGCGCAGCACCTTCAGGTGTTTCGACACCGTCGGCTGCGGCAGCGCGAGCCGCTCGACGAGTTCGCCGACGGTGGCGTGCCCGTCGCGCAGCTGTTCGAGGATCCGCCGCCGCTGCGGTTCGGCGACGACGGTGAACGGATCGGCGGACACGCGCTCAATATACGTGTCGACGTATATACGTGTAAAGGAATATTGCTGGACCTCGCGGAGCAGGCGTGCGCTCCGCACCCCACCGAGGCCCGGTCGGCGCCGGACTGGATCCGGGCGAGCGCCGGTCGTTCAGCGGCGGGCGTCGACGCTGTCGCCGCGGCTGCGGACCTGCCAGCGGCCGTCGGTGCGGGTCAGGCGGATCGGGTGATCGAAGCAGTCGCTGATGTTGGCGCTGGTCAGGACCTCGTCGACCGGGCCGCGCGCGACCGTGCGCCCCTGGCGCAGCAGCATGGCGTGGGTGGTGCCGGGCGGCAGTTCCTCCAGGTGATGGGTGACCAGAACCGAGGCCAGTTCCGGGTGGGCGGCCTGGAGCCGGTCGATCCGCTCGATCAGTTGTTCGCGGCCGCCGACGTCCAGGCCGGTGGCCGGCTCGTCGAGCAGCAGCAGGCGCGGCTTCGGCATCAGCGCGCGGGCGATGAGGGCCCGGCCGCGCTCGCCCTGGGACATGGTCGGCCAGCGGGCGTCGCGGCGGCGGGTGAGGCCGAGCAGATCGATCAGCCGATCCGCCTCGGCGATATCGGCGGCGGTCGGGCTCCAGCGCTGCTTCAGGTCGGGGGTGTTGGTGAGGCCGGTGAGCACCACCTCGTGTGCCGTCAGCGGATACGGCGGATTGTGGCGCGGGTCGACATGTCCGATGGCCGTGCGCAATTCGCGCATATCGACCCGGCCCAGCCGGTGACCGAGCACCTCGACCGCGCCGCGGGTCGGATGTTCGTAGGCGCCGACCATCTTCAGCAGCGTGGTCTTCCCCGCGCCGTTCGGCCCGAGCAGCGCCCAGTGCTCACCCGGCCGGACCGTCAGCGCGACATCGCTGAGGATCGGATTACCGCCGCGCACGAAATCGACGCCGGTGACCTGGAGGATGGGAGAGTCGACCATATCCGACACGGTAGCAAACTCCTCAGACAAGCTGATGGGTGGTAGCGGGTGTGACGTGGTCGGCCGAATGCGCCGGGGTAGGCTGGCCGGGTGACCATCGAGGCCGTCCTGTTCGATTTCTCGGGAACCCTGTTCCGGCTGGAGCCGGACGAGACCTGGACCACGGACCTGGTGTCCGATGCCGGTGAGCCGTTCGACGCGCATCGGTCGGCGGAACTCCTGCACCACCTCACCCACCCCACCCAGACCCTCGAATTCGACGCCCGCGAGCAGTACGCCTGGGACCATCGCGATCTGGACCCGGCGCTGCACGAGCAGGCGTATCGCGAGGTGCTGCGGCAGTCGGGAGTGGCCGGACCGCAGGCGAGCCGGTTGTACTCGCGACTGGTCGACCCGCTGGCCTGGACGCCCTATCCGGATACCGGCGCGGTGCTGAAACTGCTGGATTCCCAGCGTATTCCGGCGGCCGTGGTGAGCAACATCCCCTTCGACCTGCGGCCGGCGTTCGTCGAGCACGGCTGGGATCGGTACGTGGCCGCCTTCGCGCTGTCGTTCGAGATCGGCTCGATGAAGCCGGACCGCGCCATCTTCGACTGGACCTTCGAGCGGCTGGCGGTGGCCCCGGAGTCGGTGCTCATGGTAGGCGACAGCCCCGAGAACGACGGTGTGGCAACGACATTCGGCTGCCGATTCGCACTGGTCCCGGCGGTGCCGACCGGCGAGCGACGGGACGCGCTGGCATCGGCGCTGCGCGCGCACGGCCTGGGCTGAGCCGCCGGGGCCGAGTACCGTGTGACAGGGACAACATCCGGCGGTGACCATGTGCTTCGCCTGCACCGGAGGTCCGTGGTCGCCGGGCGCCAGAGGGAGGCCCTGTGGACACCCGCACGGACGAGATCGCCGACGGTATCTACCGCATCTCCACGTTCGTCCCCGCGGTGGGACCCACAGGCTTCACCTATAACCAGTTCCTGATCACCGGCGCGGAGCCGCTGCTGTTCCACTGCGGTATGCGGTGGCTGTTCCCCGCGGTCACCGAGCAGATCGCCCGCGTACTGCCGGTGGAAAGCCTGCGCTGGATCACCTTCGGGCACGTCGAGGCGGACGAGGCCGGTGCCATGAACATGTTCCTCGCAGCCGCGCCGCGGGCCCAGGTGGCCCACGGTGAACAGGGCTGTCTGGTGTCACTGGACGACCTGGCCGACCGGCCGCCGCGGCACCTCGCCGACGGGGAGATCATCGACCTCGGCGGGCACCGGATCCGGCACATCGACACCCCGCACGCCCCGCACAACTGGGAGGCGCGGGTGCTCTACGACGAGACGAGCGGCGTCCTGCTCTGCGGTGATTTCATGACCCAGGTCGGCCCCGGCCCGGCGCTCACCGAATCGGACGTGGTCGGGCCCGCGAGCTTCGCCGAGGACGTCTTCCACGCCACCTCGATCGGGCCCGCCGTCCCGGCCGCGCTGCACGCGCTGGCGGATCTCGCACCGGCCACGCTGGCGATCATGCACGGACCGAGCTATACCGGCGACTGTGCCGCGGCGTTGCGGGACCTCGCCGCGGACTACGAGCGCCGCGCGGGTCTGCTACGTTGACAGCATCCGATACATGAATGTATCCGTTTGTCCCAGTGTGGAGGAGGATCCGTGGCTCCGTCGTTGCAGCCGGATGTCGTCGTCGTCGGAGCCGGGCTGGCCGGTCTGGTCGCGACCTACGAGCTGACCCGGGCCGGGCGGAAGGTGCTCGTGCTCGACCAGGAGAATCGTAACAACCTCGGTGGTCAGGCCTTCTGGTCGCTGGGCGGGCTGTTCTTCGTGGACAGTCCGGAGCAGCGGCGGGTCGGGGTGAAGGATTCCTTCGAGCTGGCGTGGCAGGACTGGCAGGGTTCGGCCGGATTCGACCGCGACGACGAGGATCAGTGGGCCCGGCAGTGGGCGCGGGCCTATGTCGAGTTCGCCGCCGGCGAGAAGCGGCAGTACCTGCACGACCTCGGCCTGCGGGTGACGCCGCTGGTGGGGTGGGCCGAACGCGGTGGCGGCGCGGCCGACGGGCACGGCAACTCGGTACCGCGCTTCCACCTGACCTGGGGGACCGGGCCCGAGGTGGTGCGGGTGTTCCTGGAACCGGTCCTCGAGGCCGAGCGGCGCGGGCTGGTCGAATTCGCGTTCCGGCACCGGGTGGACGAACTGATCGTCGAGGACGGCGCGGTCGTCGGCGTGCGCGGCGGCGTACTGGCGGCCACCGATCTGGAACGTGGCCACGCCTCGTCGCGAACGGTGGTGGGGGAGTTCGAATTCCGGGCCCCGGCGACCATCGTGTCCTCCGGCGGCATCGGGCACAACCACGACCTGATCCGCAAGAACTGGCCCACCGACCGGCTGGGACCCTGCCCGCAGACGATGATCTCGGGAGTACCCGCCCATGTCGACGGGCGGATGCTCGGCATCACCGAGGAGGCCGGCGGGCGGATCGTGAACCGGGATCGGATGTGGCACTACACCGAGGGCATCCACAACTGGGATCCGATCTGGCCCGACCACGCCATCCGGATCATCCCGGGCCCGTCCTCGCTGTGGTTCGATGCCAACGGAAAGCGTTTGGGCGCACCGTGTTTCCCGGGCTTCGACACCAATCGGACCATGCGGGAGATTCTCTCGACCGGCTACGACTACTCGTGGTTCATCCTGAACCAGTCGATCATCGCCAAGGAGTTCGCGCTGTCGGGCTCCGAGCAGAATCCCGACATCACGGGTAAGGATCTCAAGTTCACCCTGCGCAGCCGGGTGGCCAAGGGCGCGCCGGGTCCGGTGGAGGCGTTCAAACAGCACGGCGTCGATTTCGTGGTCGCCGATTCGCTGCCGGAACTGATCGCGGGGATGAACAAGATCTCGCGCGGCCCGCAGCTCGAGGTCGCGGCGATCGAACGCCAGATCGTCGCCCGCGATCGCGAGGTGACCAACAAGTTCTCCAAGGACGCCCAGTTGATGGCGATCACGAACGCCAGGCGCTCGCTGGGGGAGAAGCTGCGGGTGGTGCCGCCGCACCGAGTCCTCGATCCGGCGCACGGCCCGCTGATCGGCGTGCGGCTCAACGTCCTGACCCGGAAGACGCTGGGCGGCTTGCAGACCGACCTGGACTCCCGGGTGATCCGCGCCGACGGCGAGCCGTTCCCCGGCCTGTACGCGGCCGGTGAGGTCGCCGGTTTCGGTGGCGGCGGCGTGCACGGATACAACGCGCTGGAGGGCACCTTCCTCGGTGGCTGCATCTTCTCCGGCCGGGCCGCCGGACGGGCGGCGGCGCGGACCCCGCGCTAGGCCGCCGGCTCCGGCGGCGGAATCTGTCGGTGCCTCGTGAGAAGGTGCTGAAGTGCGTACGATGACCGCCGCCGGCGCCCGCCGGACCGCACTCGCGGCCCAGGGATTCGCCGCCGCCCCACCCGCCACGGTGAATCGCCGTGTCCTGCAACGAGTTCTGGCACGGACCCAGCTGTTACAGCTGGACAGTGTGGCCGCGGTGGTGCGGGCACACTACGCGCCGATCTTCAGCCGCATCGGCGGCTACGACCGGGACCTGCTCGACGAACTGGCCTGGAGCCACGACTCTCGCCGGCCGCGCCGCCTGGTCGAATACTGGGCGCACGAGGCCGCGCTGCTCCCGGTCGAGGATTGGCCGCTGCTGCGCTGGCGCATGGCCCGCTACCGGCACGGCCGCTGGGGCGGGGCGAAGCGCGTGCTGGAGCACAGTCCCGGGCTGCCGAAGGATGTGCTCGAGGTCGTCGGCGAGTTCGGCGCCTGCACGGCCGGCGAGGTGGAGAACCATCTCGAGCTGAATCGTCCACGCGCCAAGGATCATTGGGGCTGGAACTACAGCGATACCAAGGTGGTGTGCGAACTGCTGTTCGCCACCGGCGAGCTGTCGGTCGACAAACGGGTCGGCTTCCAGCGCTACTACGACCTCACCGAACGGGTGCTGCCCCCGGAGGTGCTGGCCCGCGAGGTGGACGAGCCCGACGCCGTGCGCGAACTGGTCCGCCGCGCCGCCGATGCGCTCGGCGTCGCGACCGAACCGGATCTGCGCGACTACTACCGCCTGCACCGCGAACAGACCGCACCGGCCATCGCGGATCTGGTCGACGCCGGTGAGCTGGAACCGGTGCAGGTCGCCGGCTGGGACCGGCTCGCCTATCTGCGCGCCGGCGCGCGCACGCCGCGGGCCGTCACCGGTTCGGCACTGCTGTGCCCGTTCGACCCGCTGATCTTCTGCCGTCCCCGCACCGAGCGCATCTTCGACTTCCACTACCGCATCGAGATCTACACCCCGGAACCCAAACGGGTACACGGGTATTACGTCTTCCCCTTCCTACTGGACGGTGAGCTCGTCGCCCGGGTCGACCTGCGCGCCGAACGCGCCACCGGCCGCCTGCTGGTCCCCGGCGCGTTCGCCGAGCCCGGACGCGACGATCCCCGCGTCGCCTCCGAGCTGGCCGCGGCCCTGCGATCCATGGCGGATTGGCTGGAACTGGATCACGTGGTCATCGGTGAACGCGGCAACCTGGCGGCGGAACTCACCCTGGCCGCCGGGTGAACCGGGTGATTTCGGCCCGGATCCGCGCTATCCGAAGCGGCGGTCGGCGGAGATACCGGCCATCTCGTGGGCCAGGCCGAATCCGAGATCCTGGACGAGCCGGCGCTTCCACGGGCGCTGGGCGACGGCGTGGGTGAACCGCCGGGCGGCCCGCGGTTGGCGCGCGATCGTCCGCGCGATCTCCCAGGCGCGGGGCAGCAGATCCGCCAGTGGCAGAACCTCGTTCACGAGGCCGAGTTCCAGTGCGGTCGGCGCATCGATCGGAGCGGCGGTGTACAGGTAGTAGGCGGCGCGTTTGGTGCCGAGCGCCTCCTGCAGGGTGAGCTGCAACCCGTCGCCGGGGACAACCCCGGAGGGGAAGTGCGGGTCCAGAATCGTCGCGTGGTCGGCGGCCAGGGTGATATCGCACAGTAGGGCGAATTCGGTGTGCGCCGGGCTGGGTCCGTTCAGCGCCGCGATGGTGGGGATGTCGATGCCGAAGACCATGTTCTCCAGCAGTTTGATCGCGTCGTAATAGGTGTGCTCGTAGGCGAAGTCCGGTGGCAGCGCGGGCGGCATCATCTCGCCGAGGTCCCGGTCCTGGGGGGCCAGGTTGTCGGTGGCGATCCACTGGTCGCCGGTGCCGGTCAGGATCAGCACCTCGTTGTCGGGATCGTTGCCGATCTCCTGCCACGCCTGCCCCCAGGCGTTGTGCACCGCGAAGCCGAACTGTGCCGGCCCGCCGTCGGTGTGCATGCGCAACTCCAGGATTCCGTCCTCCCGGGTCATCACGAAATGCTCGGCGTACTTCTGCGAGTACTCCTCGAAGCGCGGTCGCGCGACGAAGCCGCCGACCGCCGCGTGCCAGTCGGCCAGGTCTTTCGGCATGATTTCCTCTCGATCGATTACTATTCGGAGCGGTGCTCCGAACTATAACGGAGCACCGCTCCGGAATGCAACGGGAAAGGTGTGCCGTCATCGCCGCGTCTACCGAACCGCGCCGGGCCCGCCGGTCCGACGCCCTGGACAACCGCGCGCGCCTGCTGGACTCCGCCCGCGAGGTGTTCGCCGAACACGGTGTCGACGCCTCGCTGCGCGACGTCGCCCGCCGGGCGGGGGTCGGCATCGGCACGCTGTACCGGCACTTCCCGGATCGGCAATCCCTACTGGAAGCGCTGTTCGGCGACGCGCTGCACGATCTGAGCGAGACCGCCCGGCACCTGCTCGACGACCCGTCGCCGGGCGAGGCCCTGATCGCCTGGCTCACCCAGTTGGCCACCGGATCGCTGATCTACCGCGGGCTGCCCACCTCGGTACTCGCCGCCGTCCACGACGAGGGCTCGGCCCTGCACGTGGCCTGCACGGAGATGACCGCCGGGATCGACGCGCTCGTCACCCGGGCCCGGGAGGCGGGCGCGCTGCGCGACGGGGTCGGCGTCGGGGACCTGTTGGCGCTGGCGGCCGGGGTCGCCGTCGCGGGTGAATACGTCCCGGATCAGCCGGAGTTGATCGAGCGACTGGTGGGGATCGCCGCCGCCGGGTTCGTGGTGCAGCCGGAATAGCGCCGCAGCGGTCGGTCGTCGTCGCCGGGACCGTCCGGATTGCCGATGCCGTGATCCCGTGGCGGGTCAGGTCCGGATTGCCGATGCCGCGATTCGTGGTGGGTTGGATCCGGCTCGCCGATACCGGGATTCGTGGTGGGTTGGATCCGGCTCGCCGATGCCGGGATTCGGCGGTGGGCTCGGTTCGCCGTCGATGCCGTCGATCCGAACGTGGCTTGCCGTTGGCGGCGGTCCACCTGCATGTGGTTTGCCGTCGGTTGCCACCTGCTCGAATGTGGCTGGGCGGCAGCCGAACTCAATCCAGTGCGGTGATCTCCTCGACCCAGGCGGTGAGGCCCGCGCGGAAGCCCGCGAGTTCGTCCGGGGTCAGGCGCCGGATCGCGCGGGCCAGGGGGGCCGAGCGGCGGTCGAGGAATTCCGTGACCGTCTGCCGGTGCTCCGGCGGCACCGTCAGCAGTGTGCGGCGGTGATCGGACGGGTCGGATTCGCGGCGTAACCAGCCCGCCCGGGTCAGGTCACCGGCGAGCTGGCTGACATTGGTGAGGCCGAGGCTCAGCTGCCGGGCCACATCGCCGACGCTGACCGGCCCGGAAGACAGCACGAACGACAGCACCGCGCCGTGCCGCGGGCCGAGACCGGCCGATTCGAACAGCTGTTGCAGCTCCGGCGACATATCGCCGTGTGCCCGCCGCAGATACGCCGACAGCAGTGGTACCAGCGATCGGAACTCCGCGATGTCGTCCGCGTCGGTCACGCGCTGCCTCCTGTCGGTCCGGTCTTGACAGCATCAGCATACAAGTTCAGACTTCTGAACTATTCAAAAATCTGAACTATTGGGGTGATCGTGATGACCACTGCGGAGCGCGCAGGGTCCCGGATCTGGCCGTCGCTGCTGCGCGCACTCACCGTCGTGGTCGCACTGGACGGTTTCGCACAGGCCGTATTCGCCGGCCGGCTGCTCGCGGGCAGCTACGACGGCCTGGATTCGCACATGCTCAACGGCATCGTGCTGGCCGCCGGAATTCTCACCGAGACAATCGCTTTCGCCGCCGCATGGCGATTCGGGAGCGGTACACCGCGACCGGTGCTCATCGGCCTCGGCCTCATCGCGCTGACGGCGATCCAGATGACGACCGGTTTCCGATCGATCGTCGCCGTGCACGTGCCGGTCGGTGTGCTGCTCATCGGCGGTCTGCTCTGGCAGGTCGGACAGGCGTGGCAGGAACCCGCCGGAGCGCGGGCATGAGCGACGAGGTGCCGGAAGTCGCGGCGGACGGTCGGCAGGCGGCACCGGTCCGGTCGCCGAACGGTTCGAGTGGTCACGCGGTGGCCGTGGGTGGTCGTGCCGCCGTGGACATCCCGTCGCCGCAGGAGAACGGCGCTGGTGACCGGGTGGCCGGCTCCGGTGACCGGGTGGCTGGCGCTGGTGACCGGGTGGCCGACTCTGTTGACCGGGTGGACGACGTTGGTGACCAGGTGGCCGGCTCTGGCGGTGACCGCGTGGCCGGCCCCGGTCGCGGTCCGACAGAGGTGGGCAGCGTCCCGGATCGGGGAACCCTTGGGGCACTCAGGCTTTCGCGGCGCGGGATGCTGCGCGGGGCCGCGGCACTGGGAGTGGCCGGAGCGCTGGGTGCGTGGGAGTGGTCGGCGGACACCCCCGCCGATCGCGTCCACCTGACCAGCGAGGCGCGGCTGCCGGAGCCGTTCACCTGCCGCTGGTACTACCGCCGGTACCGGCCCCGATCGCGCGCGACGAGACGACCGACTACTACCGGATCGTCCAGCGACCGGCGAATATCACTGTGCTGCCGGGATATTCGACGCCGATGTGGACCTATCACGGCAGCTTTCCGGGCCCCACCGTGCTATCGGCGCGCGACCGCCGCACCGTCGTCACCCATCGGAACGAGTTGCCGGTGCCGGTCGTGGTGCACCTGCACGGCGGGCACGTGCCCGAGGACTCCGACGGTTATCCGACCGACCTGCTGTATCCGGTGGGCACATCGGATCCGGCGGGTATGCCGGGCATGCCCGGCGGATCGAACACCGGGACCATGTCCGATATGAGGGGGATGGGCATGGAGCGGGATACGCTGGCACACACCGCAATCGGTGAGCGCGACTACGTGTATCCGGCCGGGCAGCCCGTGGCGATGCTGTGGTACCACGACCACCGCATGGACTTCACCGGCGCCGCGGTCTGGCGTGGGCTCGCCGGTTTCCACCTGGTCACCGACGAGGCCGAGCGGCGGCTCGGATTGCCCGCCGGTGACCGCGATCTGCCGTTGATGCTGGCCGACCGGGCATTCGACGCCGCGGGTGCATTGAAATATCCCGCGGCCGACCCCTCGGCGCTGCACACCGCCGGAATGACCGGGAAGTTCACCCGTGGTGCGCTCGGCGATGTGATCCTGGTCAACGGAGTGCCGTGGCCGGAACACCGGGTGAGCACCGCGAAATACCGGTTGCGGCTGTTGAACGGTTCCAATGCCCGGGTGTACCGGTTGCGGGCCGACATGCCGCGCGGGGACGGCCATTTCGTGCAGATCGGTTCCGACGGCGGGCTGCTGGACCGGCCGCAGCGGGTGGACGAGTTGACCATCGCACCCGGCGAACGATACGACGTGATCATCGACTTCACCGGCTGCGCGGTGGGGGACCGGGTGACCGTGTACAACGAACTCGGCACCGGAACCACCTCGCGCATCATGCGTTTCGCGGTCACCGACCGAGTCGCCGATCCGGCGGTGTTACCGGAGGTCCTCACCGATTCCGGCACTCCGGTCCCGGCGGCGGCCGTGACCACGCGGACATTCCGCTTCGCCCGCCGCGACGCCGGGACCCCGCACGGCTGGATGATCAACGGCCACGCCTACTCGCCCACGGAACCGATCGCGCGTCCCCGGCTCGGCGACACCGAGATCTGGCGGCTGGTCACCGATCTCGATCATCCGATCCACCTGCATCTCAACCAGTTCCGGGTGCTGTCGCGCAACGGCGGCCCGCCGCACCGCACCGACGCCGGCTGGAAGGACACCCTCTACCTGGGGGCCGCGCAGACCGCCGAGATCGCCGTGCGTTTCACCGATTTCCCGGGACGCTATGTCCTGCACTGCCACAACCTGGAGCACGAGGACATGTCGATGATGGCGACGTTCACCACGCACACCTGACCCGCTCGGCAGCCGGTGGGCACCGCCCGCGTTGCCGAATCCCCTGTCCCCCGGGCGCGTCCGATGCTACCGTCGCCGCATGGCGCGAATCGGGATGCGGCGCAGCGGGATCGGCAGGATGATCGCCGTCGCCGCGGTGCTCGCGTCGGTGCTCAGTGGGTGTGCGAGCAGTACCGTACCGGTCCCGCAGGGATCCCGGTCGCCGGTGACCCCGGGGGCCTGGCCGCCCGCCGGTGGCCGCGGGCCGTGTGCGGTCGCCAAACAGGAGAACGTGCCCGCGACCATGCGCGACGGTGTGGTGCTGAAGTCCGATGTGTACCGGCCGCAGACCGGCGACAAGGTGCCCGTGATCCTGATGCGCACCCAGTACGGCAAGGCCGCCGCGCAGATCCAGCCGTACCGCTACCAGTCGCCGGACTGGTTCGCCTCGCACTGCTATCTGGTTGTCGTGCAGGACATCCGGGGTCAGGGAGCGTCGGGCGGCACCTTCACCGAATTCGCGAACGACGGCGCCGACGGCTACGACACCGTCGAATGGGCGGCCGCGTTGCCCGGCACCGACGGCAAGGTCGGCATGTACGGCTCGTCGTATGTCGGTGCCACCCAATGGCTCGCGGCCACCGCCACCCCGCCGCACCTGACCACGATCGTGCCCGCGAACACCGCCTCCGACTACTACGACGGCTGGACCTACGACGGCGGTGAATTCCGGCTCGCGTTCGTCGAGCCGTGGGCGATGGGCACGATCGCCTCGACCGCGGCCGCCAACCGCGGCGACGCCGCCACCGCGAAACAGCTGGAGGCGGATACCGCCCAGGCCACGCGCTGGCTGAACTACCGTCCGTACCAGCAGTTTCCGCCGATGCATCCGGGTGATCCGGCGGTCGCGCCCTGGTATTTCGACTGGATCCGGCATTCCGCTCGCGATGATTACTGGAAGCAGTGGAGTATCCGGGACCGGTACGCGAACGTGCATGTCCCGGTGCTCGATATCGAGGGCTGGTACGACGCCTTCCTGGCCGGCGGTACCGAGAATTTCGCCGGGATGGTGCAGCACGGCGGCACCCCGGAGGCCCGCGCCGATCAGCGTCTGGTGATCGGGCCCTGGGATCACATCGGCTGGGACCGGCCGAATACCGGCCTGTCCGCGCCGTTGCTGGCCGCGGCCGGTCCGGCCGGCGACAGTCCGGTCAACGATCTGATGCTGGCGTGGTTCGACCACTTCCTCAAGGGCGTGGACAACAAGGTCGTCACCGGTACACCCGCCGTCGACTACTTCCTGCGCGGCGCGAACACCTGGAAGACCGCGGCCGCGTGGCCGCTGCCGGACACCCGGTTCACCAGCTACTACCTCTCCGGCTCGGGACTGCCGTCGATCATGGGCCGCACCGGTGCGCTGACCGTCGGCGCGCCAGACGGGCCGCAACCGCCGGACTCGTACTACTACGACCCGCTGAATCCCGTTCCGAGCGCCGGTGGGCATTCCTGCTGCGCGGCGGCCAGCGGCCCGGAGGGGCCCTACGACCAGGAAGTGGTCGAGCAGCGCAGCGATGTGCTCACCTACAGCACCGACGCGATGTCCGCCGATACCGAGATCACCGGGCCGATCTCGGTGAACCTGTGGGCCGCGTCGACGGCGACCGATACCGACTTCACCGCGAAACTGATCGCGGTGGCCCCGGACGGCAGCACCGAGAATCTCAACAACGGCATCCTGCGCACGGCCTTCCGGGACGGTATGGACCGTCCGTCGCCGATCGAACCGAATCGCCCGTACCAGTACACGATTCGGATCTGGCCGACCAGCTATCTGGTGAAGGCGGGGTACCGGCTGCGGCTCGAGATCTCCAGCAGCGACTTCCCGCAGTACGCGCCGAATCCGAACACCGGCGAACCGTTCGGGCAGAGCGCGAACGTCCTCGGCGCGACCCAGACCATCCTGCACGACCACGACCATCCGTCCGCGATCGTGCTGCCGATCGTCCCGGCCGGCGGTGGCGGCACCACGCGGTTCCCGCTGACGCGCTGACGTCCGCGCGGGCCGGTCGTCAGGCGGTCGCCGGGGCCGATTCCGCCGCGGGCTGTGGCAGTTCCGCGGCCTCGGCGGCCCGGCCCCACCGAGCCGCCAGCCAGGCGCAGGTGAGCAACTGGATCTGGTGGAAGATCATGAGCGGCAACACGATCAGGCCCACCGGGTGGCCCGCGAACAGCACCGTCGCCATCGGCAGTCCGGTCGCCAGACTCTTCTTGGAGCCGCAGAAGGTGATCACGATGCGATCGGCCCAGGTGAAACCGAGCAGCCGCCCGGCGGTCGTGGTGAGGCCCAGGACCACGGCCAGCATGATCGCGCAGACCGCGACGACCGCCAGGATCCGCCAGACCGAGAGTCCGTGCCAGATGTGCTCGGTCATGCTCGCGCTGAACGCCGAGTACACGACGAGATAGATGGAACCGCGGTCGACCACCTTGGTCACCGGCTTGTGCCGCATCAACCAGCCCAGCCAGGGACGCAGCGCCTGCCCGACGAAGAACGGCAGCAGCAACTGGACCACGATGGTCAGGATCTGCCCGCCGGAGACGTGCACGGTGCCGGTGGTGTGCATCAGCAGCATCACCAGCAGCGGAGTGACGAACACGCCGAGCAGATTCGACAGCGACGCGCTCACCACCGCGCCGGCGACATTGCCCCGGGCGACCGAGGTGAACGCGATCGAGGACTGCACGGTGGACGGCAGCAGGCACAGGTACAGCACGCCGGTGTACAGATCGTCGGTGAGCACCGACGGGACGAGGATGCGCAGCACCAGCCCGATCAGCGGGAACAGCAGGTAGGTGGCGGCGAGCACGGTGGTGTGCAGCCGCCAGTGCCGCAGCCCCTCCAGCGCCTCCCGCGGCTGCAACCGGGCGCCGTAGAGGAAGAACAGCAGCGCGATCGCGATCTTGGTGGTCCAGTCCAGCACATCGGCGGCCGGGCCGCTCGCGGGGAGGATCGCGCCGACCGCCAGGCTGGCGAGGATGCCGAGCATGAACGGTTCGATGCGGAGTTTGGCGAGGAGGTGCACCAGAGTACGGTATGCCCACGCGGACTGATCGCAAAAGTCGTTCGAACCGATATCTCCGAACGACTATCATGATGAATATGTTCGATCCCGAATTGCTGCGGACCTTTCTGACGGTCGAACGGGCCGGGGGATTCACCGCGGCCGGGCGCATCCTGGGGTTGCGGCAGTCCACGGTGAGCGGGCATGTGGCCCGCCTCGAACAGGCCACCGGCCGGGAACTGTTCCGCCGCGACACCCGTAATCTGGCCCTGACCGCCGACGGCGCCGCCATGGTCGGCTTCGCGCGCACCATTCTGGAGGCCCAGGAGCAGGCCGCGCGGCACTTCTCCGGGTCCCGGCTGTCCGGGCTGATCCGCCTCGGCGCCTCCGACGATGTGGTGGGCCGCGAACTGCCCGATGTCCTGCTCGAATTCCAGCGTGCCCATCCCGGCGTCGATCTGGAGCTGACCGTGGGGCTCAGCGAGAACCTCAAGACCCGGATGGCCGCCGGCGAACTGGACCTGATGGTGGGCAAGCGGCTGCCCGGGGAACAGCACGGCGAGCTGCTGTGGCGGGACCGGCTGGTGTGGGCGGCCCGCCGCGGCGCCGGCGGATTCGAGGATCCGGTGCCGCTGGTGACCTATCCGCCGCCGAGCCTCACCCGGCTCACCGCGCTGCGCGCCCTGGAACGCGCGGGGCGACCGTGGCGGGTGGCCTGCGTCAGCGACAGTCAGCTGGGCCTGCGGGCCGCGGTGCTGGCCGGGCTCGGTGTCATCGTGCACGCCGAAAGTCTGCTTCCGGCAGACGTTTTCGCCGTCGACGATCCGAACCTGCCCGATCTCGGCGAGCTGGAATTCGTGCTGGTCCGGCGGCACCGCACCCCGACCGATCCGGAGCGCGCGCTGTGCGAGGCGATCGCGGCCGGCGCGCGCCGCGTGCGCGCGAACGTGGCCGGTGGTCGGGTGGCGCCGGCTGTCGGTGCCGATCGTTAACCTGGGTGCCGTGGCAGATCCCGCGACCTACCGGCCCGCACCGGGCACGATCCCCGTCGACCCCGGCGTCTACAAATTCCGCGACGCGCGCGGGCGGGTGATCTATGTCGGCAAGGCGAAGAGTCTGCGCAGCCGCCTGAATTCCTATTTCGCGGATCTGTCCGCGCTGCATCCGCGCACCCGCCAGATGGTCACCTCCGCCGCGTCGGTGGAGTGGACGGTGGTGTCCACCGAGGTGGAAGCGCTTCAGCTGGAATACAACTGGATCAAGGAGTTCGATCCGCGGTTCAACGTCCGGTATCGCGACGACAAGACCTATCCCATGCTCGCGGTGAGCATGAACGAGGAGTATCCGCGCGTCTTCGTCTACCGGGGCGCCCGCAAGAAGGGCGTGCGCTATTTCGGCCCGTACGCGCACGCCTGGGCCATCCGGGAGACGGTCGATCTGCTGTTGCGGGTGTTCCCGGTGCGTACCTGCTCGGCGGGAGTCTTCAAGCGGCACAACCAGATCGGCCGTCCCTGCCTGCTCGGCTACATCGACAAGTGCTCGGCCCCCTGCATCGGCCGGGTCAGCGCGGAGGAGCATCGGCGCATCGCCGAGGACTTCTGCGACTTCCTCTCCGGCAAGACCGATCGCATGGTCCGCGATCTGGAGCGCCGCATGCAGGCCGCGTCCGAGGACCTCGACTTCGAATCCGCCGCTCGCCTGCGCGACGACGTCCAGGCGCTCAAGCGCGCCCTGGAGAAGCAGGCGGTCGTGCTCGGCACGGGCACCGATGCCGACGTGATCGCCTTCGCCACCGACGAACTCGAGGCCGCGGTCCAGATCTTCCACGTCCGCGACGGCCGGGTGCGCGGCCAGCGCGGCTGGGTGGTCGACAAGTCCGGCGACGCCCTCGACATGAGCTGGTCGGGGACGACAGGCGACCGGGTCGTGGGTGGTGAGGGTGAACCGGACACCGCCGGTTCGGGTGAGCCGGAGGCCGCCGGCCTGGGCGCACCGGACATCACCGGCTGGACCGAACCGGACACCGCCGGCTCGGACGAGTCGGGCACCAGCGGCTCGGACGAGTCGGTGGCGGACACCATCGGGCGGGATGGCCCCGAAGTCGGCGCCGCGGACGTGAACGTGTCGACGACAAGTGTTGCCGGGCAGGATATTTCGCAATCGGGCGAAACCGGACTCGCCGCTGCCGTGCCCGCGGAAATCGTCCAGGCGGGTACCGCGGAGCTGGCGGCGCTCGTGGAGCAGTTCCTCACCCAGTTCTACGGTGAGCAGGCCGCCCTGGTCGACGACGCGCCGGCGGAGCAGGGTGAGTCCGCGGCGATGGTGGTGCCGCGCGAGGTCCTGGTTCCGGCGCTGCCCGCCGATGCGGTGCAGTTGCAGGACTGGCTGTCGCGGCTGCGTGGTGCGGGTGTGCACCTGCGGGTTCCGCAGCGCGGCGACAAGAAGGCGCTGATGGAGACCGTGCAGCGCAATGCGATGGAGGCCCTGGCGCAGCACAAGCTCAAGCGCGCGGGCGATCTGACCGCCAGATCGGCCGCCCTGCAAGGCATTCAGGACGCGCTCGAACTGGACAGCGCGCCGCTGCGCATCGAATGTGTCGACATCAGCCATGTCCAGGGCACCGATGTGGTCGCCTCGCTGGTGGTGTTCGAGGACGGTCTGGCCCGTAAGTCCGAATACCGGCACTACACCATCAAGGAGGCGGCCGGCGGCGGCCGCTCCGACGACGTGGCGAGCATCGCCGAGGTCACCCGGCGGCGGTTCGCGCGGCTGCGGCGCGACCTCGACACGCTCGAAGCGGAGCACGCCGAGGATCCGTCCGTGCTCCCCGGTATCGACCCCAAGACGGGCAAGCCGCGCAAATTCTCCTATCCGCCGAATCTGTACGTGGTCGACGGTGGTGCGCCGCAGGTCAACGCCGCTTCCGAGGTGCTCGACGAACTCGGTATCACCGATGTCGCGGTGATCGGGCTGGCGAAGCGGCTGGAGGAGGTGTGGGTGCCGAACGAACCCGATCCGGTGATCATGCCGCGCAACAGCGAGTCCCTCTACCTGCTGCAACGCGTCCGAGACGAGGCGCACCGGTTCGCCATCACCTTCCACCGCAGCAAGCGGTCGCGGCGGATGACCGCGTCGGTACTGGACGAGGTGCCGGGGCTCGGCGAATCGCGGCGCACCGCACTGGTCACTCATTTCGGCTCGGTCGCACGGCTGAAGGACGCTACGGTGGAGCAGATCACGGAGGTGCCCGGCATCGGCGTGGCGACGGCGAAGGCGGTGTTGTCCGCCCTCAACGGGGAGTTGTCCGCCCGCAACGCGGAGTAGCGCGGCGCACCCGGTGTGTTCCAGCAGGTTGATGTTTCCGGCAGGTTGATACGGTGACGGCCCCATTTCCAGGGCGCGTGGATCGAACACGTGACCGGGCCGGGGTGCGAGGATGTTCGAGACGACACGCCCGGGGCAATACCGGGTGCGCACGGCGCGGCGAGAATCGGCAACAGTGACAGGCAGGAACGGATCCGGTAGGACATGACAAGCGTCGAATCGAGCAGCAGTGCCGTGGACCGCGGGTCCCCGGCGGGCCGGTCCCAACCGGCCGTGAATGCCGACCGGCCGGTCGAAGTGGTGATCGTGACCGGGCTGTCGGGCGCGGGGCGCGGTACCGCGGCCCGGGTCCTGGAGGATCTGGGCTGGTACGTCGCCGACAATCTGCCTCCGGACCTGATCGGCCGGATGGTCGAGCTGGGGTTGTCGGCCGATCCGCCCATCCGCAAGTTCGCCCTGGTGATGGATGTGCGCAGCCGCTTCTTCACCGGTGATCTGTCGGCGGTGATCGAACAACTACGGGCCGCCGGGGTGCGGACGCGGCTGTTGTTCCTGGAGGCCTCCGACGACGTCCTGATCCGCCGGTTCGGCTTCGCGCGGCGGCGGCATCCGTTGCAGAGCGAGAGCGCCGACGGCACGCTGTCGGCGGGCCTGGCCGCCGAGCGGACCAGGCTGGCGTCGGTGAAGACGGCCGCCGACGTGGTCATCGACACCACCGCGCTGTCGGTGCACCAGCTGCACCGCAAGCTCGAGGAGGTGTACGGCGACGGCACGCCGACCGCGTTGCAGCTCACAATCCAATCGTTCGGTTTCAAGTACGGAGTACCACTGGACGCCGACATGGTGTTTGATGTGCGTTTCCTGCCCAATCCGCATTGGGTACCGGAACTGCGTGAACTCACCGGACAGGACGCCGTGGTCAGTGAGTACGTGCTGTCCCGTCCGGGAGCCGACGACTATCTGCGGACCTGTCGTCATCTGATCGATCTGACGACCGACGGGTACCGCCAAGAGGGGAAGCGATACATGACCGTGGCAGTGGGCTGCACGGGCGGTAAGCACCGCAGCGTGGCGCTCGCGGAGGCGCTCGGTGAGTTGCTGGGTGCGGCGGGCGACGCCGCACCGGCCGACGTGGTGCGGGTGGTACATCGGGATCTGGGGCGCGAATGACCGATCGGAACGAGACCGCGGCGGACGATTCCGCCGGCGGGCCGGCCGTTGCCGCGCTCGGCGGCGGGCACGGGTTGTATGCCACGCTCACGGCCGTGCGCCGGCTGACCCGGGAGATCACCGCGGTGGTGACGGTCGCCGACGACGGCGGTTCCTCCGGCCGGCTGCGCTCCGAACTGGGCATGCTGCCGCCGGGCGATCTGCGGATGGCGCTGGCGGCGCTCGCCGACGACACCGAGGGGCTGTGGGCCCGGACGATGCAGCATCGCTTCGGCGGCACCGGCGCACTGGCCGGGCATTCGGTGGGCAACCTGATCCTGGCCGGACTGACCGAGGTGCTCGGCGATCCGGTGGCCGCGCTGGACGAGGCGGCCCGCCTGCTGGGCTGCTCCGGCCGGGTGCTGCCGATGTCGCCGACGCCGTTGATCATCGAGGCCGACGTATCCGGCCTGGAGGCCGATCCCCGGGTGAGCCGATGCATCCGCGGGCAGGTGGCGGTCGCGACCACGCCGGGCAAGGTGCGGCGGGTGCGGCTCATCCCGTCCGATCCGCCGGCCAGTCCGCAGGCCACCGCCGCGATCGCGCGGGCCGACGTAGTGGTGCTCGGCCCGGGCTCGTGGTTCACGAGTGTCATCCCGCATGTGCTGGTGCCCGAATTGCACGACGCGCTCGTGCACACTCGTGCCCGAAAGATCCTGGTACTCAACCTCGCCGCGGAACCGGGGGAGACAGCCGGATTCTCCGCCGAACGGCACTTGCATGTATTGTCCCAGCACGCACCGGATTTCGCGGTTGATCAGGTAGTGGTGGACTCCGGCACCGTACCGGAGGGTAGGGAACGCGAACATGTGGCAAGAGCTGCCGAACAGCTGCGTGCGCGAGTAACCTTTGCCGATGTCGCCGAGGCTGGGACAGACCGGCACCACCCCGGAAAGCTAGCCGCCGCACTGGATCAGGTGATTCGGCAACCCCGGTCGGACAAGTCAGGGCTTCGAGTCGATGGACGGCACATGGGCCGGCAAGTGCAGTCGGCGTCGGGTGGAAAGGAGCGGGTCTCGTGGCGATGACAGCCGAGGTGAAAGACGAGCTGAGCCGCCTCAGCGTGTCGCAGGTCAGTTCGCGCAAGGCCGAACTCTCGGCACTATTGCGCTTCGCCGGCGGCCTGCACATCGTCGGCGGCCGGGTGATCGTCGAAGCCGAGGTGGACATGGGTTCCATCGCGCGACGGCTGCGCCGGGAGATCTTCGAGCTGTACGGCTACGGCTCGGACGTGCACGTGCTGGGTGCGGGTGGTTTGCGCAAGACCTCCCGCTACGTGGTGCGGGTGTCCAAGGAGGGCGAGGCGCTGGCCCGCCAGACCGGACTGCTCGATGTGCGCGGCCGTCCCGTGCGCGGACTGCCCGCACAGGTCGTCGGCGGTAGCATCGCCGATGCCGAAGCGGCTTGGCGCGGTGCGTTTCTCGCGCACGGCTCGCTCACCGAACCGGGCCGGTCCTCGGCGCTCGAGGTCAGCTGCCCGGGTCCGGAGGCGGCGCTGGCGCTCGTGGGCGCGGCCCGGCGGCTGGGCATCTCGGCGAAGGCCCGCGAGGTGCGCGGCACCGATCGGGTGGTGGTGCGCGACGGTGAGGCCATCGGCGCGCTGCTGACCCGGATGGGCGCGCAGGACACCCGTCTGACCTGGGAAGAACGGCGGATGCGGCGCGAGGTGCGGGCCACCGCCAACCGGCTCGCCAATTTCGACGACGCGAATCTGCGGCGTTCGGCGCGGGCCGCGGTGGCCGCCGCCGCGCGGGTCGAGCGGGCGCTCGAGATCCTGGGCGACGACGTGCCCGACCATCTGGCCGCGGCCGGCCGCCTGCGCGTGCTGCACCGGCAGGCGTCGCTCGAGGAGCTGGGTCAGCTGGCCGAGCCGCCGATGACGAAGGACGCGGTGGCCGGGCGTATCCGCAGGCTGCTGTCCATGGCCGACCGGCGGGCCAAGGAACTCGGCATTCCCGATACCGAGTCGGCGGTGACCGCCGAGTTGCTGGAAGACGCCTGATATTTCGGCGATCGTACCGACCGGCCGGTGACCGTTATTCGATCGTGACCTGCTTGCTGGTGGCTGTTCACAGTGACCAGGGGCATGTCAGTGGCGCAAAAGCCGGGCATTAGGGTGGGATTGGCAACGCAACGAATCCGCTTGAAAGCTGAGGAGCGAAAACGTGACTGTCCGGGTTGGGATCAACGGCTTCGGCCGTATCGGGCGTAACTTCTTCAGGGCGGTCGAGGCGCAGAAGGCCCTCGGCACGACGGACATCGAGATCGTCGCCGTCAACGACCTGACCGACAACGCCACGCTGGCGACGCTGCTCAAGTACGACTCGATCCTGGGCCGCCTGCCGCAGGATGTCTCGCTCGACGGTGACGACACCATCGTCGTCGGTGACCAGCGGATCACCGCGCTGGCCATCAAGGAGGGCCCGTCGGCCCTGCCGTGGGGCGACCTGGGCGTGGATGTCGTGGTCGAGTCGACCGGCATCTTCACCAACGCGGCAAAGGCCAAGGGCCACTTGGCCGCGGGCGCCAAGAAGGTCATCATCTCGGCGCCGGCCACCGACGAGGACATCACCATCGTGATGGGCGTCAACCACGAGAAGTACGACGGCAGCCAGAACATCATCTCCAACGCCTCGTGCACCACCAACTGCCTCGGCCCGCTGGCCAAGGTGCTGAACGACGAGTTCGGCATCGTCAAGGGCCTGATGACCACGATCCACGCGTACACCCAGGATCAGAACCTGCAGGACGGCCCGCACAAGGATCTGCGCCGCGCCCGTGCCGCCGCGCTGAACATCGTGCCGACCAGCACCGGCGCCGCCAAGGCGATCGGCCTGGTGCTCCCGGAGCTCAACGGCAAGCTCGACGGCTACTCGCTGCGGGTGCCGATCCCCACGGGCTCGATCACCGACCTCACCGCCGACCTGGCGAAGAAGGCGTCGATCGCGGATATCAACGCCGCGTTCAAGGCCGCCGCCGAGGGCCCGCTGAAGGGCATCCTGAAGTACAGCACCGATCCGATCGTGTCCAGCGACATCGTGACCGATCCGCACTCGTCGATCTTCGATGCGCCGCTGACCAAGGTCATCGACGATCAGGTCAAGGTGTACTCCTGGTACGACAACGAGTGGGGCTACTCCAACCGCCTGGCCGACCTCATCGGTCTCGTCGGCAAGTCGCTGTAATCGCCATGGCGGTAAAGACACTGCAGGATCTGCTGGCCGAGGGTGTCGAGGGCCGGGGCGTACTGGTGCGCTCCGACCTGAACGTGCCGCTCGACCAGGGCGCGATCACGGACGCGGGCCGGATCGTGGCCTCCGCGCCGACCATCGCGGCACTGGCCGAGGCCGGTGCGAAGGTGATCGTCACGGCCCATCTGGGCCGCCCGAAGGGCGAGCCCGATCCGAAGCTGTCGCTGGCCCCGGTGGCCGCGCGGCTGGCGGAGGAACTGGGCCGCAACGTCCAGCTGGCCGGCGACGTGGTGGGTCAGGACGCGCTCGCGCGGTCCGAGGGCCTCACCGACGGCGACGTGCTGCTGCTGGAGAACATCCGCTTCGATCCGCGCGAGACCAGCAAGGACGAGGCCGAGCGGGCCAAGCTGGCGGCGGCGCTGGTCGAACTGGTCGGCGACGACGGCGCATTCGTGTCCGACGGCTTCGGTGTCGTGCACCGCAAGCAGGCGTCGGTGTACGACGTGGCGAAGCTGCTGCCGCACTACGCCGGCAGCCTGGTCGCGGCCGAGGTCGAGGTGCTGCGCAAGCTGACCAGCGACACCGAGCGGCCGTACGCGGTCGTGCTGGGCGGCTCGAAGGTGTCCGACAAGCTGGCCGTCATCGAGGCGCTCGCGCCGAAGGTCGACACGCTGGTGATCGGCGGCGGCATGTGCTTCACCTTCCTTGCCGCACAAGGACTTCCGGTCGGTTCCTCGCTGTTGCAGGCGGAGATGGTCGAGACCTGCAAGAAGCTGCTCGACACCTTCGCCGATGTCATCCACCTGCCGTGGGACATCGTGGTGGCGGACAAGTTCGCCGCCGACGCGGAGTCGAAGGTGGTGTCCGCCAACGAGATTCCGGAGGGCTGGGCGGGCCTGGACATCGGCCCGGAATCGGTGTCCCGGTTCGGGGCGCTGCTGACCCAGGCGCGGACGATCTTCTGGAACGGCCCGATGGGTGTGTTCGAGTTCGAGAAGTTCGCCGCCGGCACCCGGGGCGTGGCCGAGGCCATCGTGAAGGCCACCGCGAAGGGCGCCTTCACCGTGGTCGGCGGCGGCGATTCGGCCGCGGCGGTCCGTACCCTGGGCCTGCCCGAGGACGGCTTCTCGCACATCTCCACCGGTGGCGGCGCGTCACTGGAATATCTGGAGGGCAAGGAACTGCCCGGCATCGCGATTCTGGAGGACTGACGGGTGGCACGTAAGCCCTTGATCGCCGGCAACTGGAAGATGAACCTCAATCACCTCGAGGCCATCGCGCTGGTGCAGAAGATCGCATTCGCGTTGCCGGACAAGTATTTCGACAAGGTGGACGTCACGGTGATCCCGCCGTTCACCGATATCCGCAGCGTGCAGACGCTGGTGGAGGGCGATCGCCTGCGCATCACCTTCGGCGCGCAGGACGTGTCGGTGCACAATTCCGGCGCCTACACCGGTGAGATCAGCGGTCCCATGCTGGCGAAGCTCGGCTGCACCTACGTGGTGGTCGGTCACTCGGAGCGCCGCCAGTACCACAACGAGGACGATGCGATCGTGCTCGCCAAGGCCAAGCAGGTGCTGAAGAACGGGATGACCCCCATCGTCTGCATCGGTGAGGGCCTCGGTGTCCGGGAGGCGCAGACCCACGTCGCCTACAACCTGGAACAGTTGCGCGGCTCCCTGAAGGGCCTGAGTCCGGAGGAGGTGTCGAAGACCGTGATCG